>DATFAX010000082.1:0-33610 GCA_035254125.1 Holophagaceae bacterium
AGGGCCTCCAGGGCCCCGGGCAGGTCGCCGCCCTCCTCCCAGAAGGGGTCGAAGCCCTCCATTTCGGCGGATTCCTCCCGCTCGGGCACCGGGGCCTCGAAGACCTTGGGCTCGGCAGGGTCGAGAGGATCCAGGAAGTTCTGCTCGGGTTCGGGTGTGCTCATCGGCCCTGCCTCAGGGAAAAGGTGCCTCGTTTTTCATCTCCGTTCATCTCTGTTCATCTCCGGTTTTCTTCTCGCCGGTGAAAGAAAAGCCAAAGAGAACCAGAGATGAACGGAGATGAACGGAGATGAACGGAGATAAGCGCCTGATTCATCGGCAGGCTCCCAATCGCTGGCCCATCTTCACGTCGCCCTCGGTGCGGCCGGCCACCCAATCCCCGGCCTTGGGCCCGCCGATGAGCAGCACCACCGTGGACCCGAACTCGAAGGTGCCGAGGTCGTCGCCCGGCTCGCAGGCGAGGTTGTCCACGGCCAGGGAGCCATCCTTGGGCAACTTGCGGCCCGCGAGCCAGCGGTCGTCGATGATGACGCCGCCCACGTGGGTGGCACCCACGAGGATGGCGGCCACCTCCAGGCCCTCGTCGGGGCCCGTGCCCGTGGCCACCCAGGTGGCCCGGCGGTTGCGCTCGTAGAGGCGGGGCACGTTCCCGGTGCTGGCGTCGTTCACGGGCCAGAGTTCGCCCTCCACCCGGCCGGCGGCGGTGACCCGACCCTGGAGGGGTACGTGGATGCGGTGGTAGTCCTTGGGGGCCAGGTAGATGGTGAGGAAGTGGCCGCCCTCGAAGCGCTTCGCGTCCGGATCGTGCTTCAGCAGCTCGGTGATGCGATAGGGCAGGCCCTTGGCCTGGATGGCCATGCCCGCCTCGATGCGGCCGGAGGCGATGATGCGCCCGTCCACGGGGCTGTTGATGAAGCCGGGCACGGCCTCGGCCTGGGGGCGGAGCCCCGGCCTGAGGCGCCGGGTGAAGAAGGCCTGGAGGGTCTCGTACTGGTCCAAGGGCTTCTCGGCCTCGTCGAAATTGGCCCCGAAGTGGCGGCCGAAGCGGCCCAGCAGGGGCTCCCGCCAGCCCTTGGGGAGGCGGCGGTTGGCGGCCCAGCCCACCACCTTGGAGCCCAGCACCTTGGGGTAGAAGCCCAGGAGGCGGAGGCCGAAGGGTCCCGGGGTCCAGACGAGGACGTAGACGGCCCAGGCGAGGGCCAGGACCAGGGCGAGGCGGGAAGGCGAAGGCCAGGAAAGGGGCATCCGACCAGTTTAGACGAGGCCGCCCCGGATCCTCGGCCTTGTCAGGTTGGGTTCTGAGTCCCGATCGCTTGACGTTTGTCACAAGGGGCGTGACGAAACCACCCCCGGGTCCTAGGGTGGAGCCCAGGCCCAAAGTTCCTTTCGCCGTGAGGTTCGTCATGAACGTCGTCCTCCGCTCCGCCCTCGGTCTCCTGCTGGCCCTCCCCGGGCTCGCCCAGACCCCCGTGAAGATCGGGATCGTGAATTCCCAGACGGGGCCGCTTGCCCCCATCGGGGAGTCCATCAACAACGGCTACACCCTGGCGCTGGAGGACCTCGCCAAGCGGGGCATCAAGCTGGAGCTCGTGAAGGAGGACGACACGGGCAAGCCTCAGATCGCCCTCTCGGGCATGGAGAAGCTCATCACCCGGGACAACGTGGTGGGCGTCGTGGGGGCCTACAGCTCCGCCTGCTCCGCGGCCATCGCCAAGAAGGCCGAGCAGTACAAGGTGCCGCTCATCGTGCCCGTGGCCTCCAAGGAGGAGATCACCAAGCCCGGCCTCAAGTACGTGTTCCGGGTGAGTGCCACCACCGAGGACTATGCGGCCGTGCTGATCAACATGGTGCTCACCCTGGGCAAGCCCAGGACCATGGCCATCCTGAACGAGAACACCGACTTCGGCACCAGCGGCGCCAAGTCCGCCAAGCTCATCGCGAGCCAGAAGGGCATCCAGGTGGTGGCCGAAGAGGCCTACCAGGCCGGCAGCCCCGACTACCGCTCCACGCTCGCCAAGATCAAGGGCACGAACCCCGACCTGGTGTTCATGGTGTCCTACGTGGCCGACGGCATCCTGCTCATGCGGCAGGCCCGGGAGCTGGGGCTTAGCCCCAAGGCCTTCCTGGGCGCCGGTGCCGGGTTCTCCTTCATGGAGTTCGCCAAGGAGAAGCAGATCAGCAACCTCGTCTTCTCCAGCACCCAGTGGACACCGGAAGTCCCCTGGCCCGGGGCCAGGGACTTCGCCAAGCGCTACAAGGACCGCTTCAAGAAGGAGGAAGTGCCCTACCACGCCGCCAACGCCTACGCGACGCTGATGGTGATGGGCGAGGCCGTGGCCAAGGGCGGCGGCAGCCGGGAATCCCTGAAGGCGATCCTGGATGCGACGGAGTTCGACGGCATCCTCGGCAAGATCAAGTTCACGGACTACGACGGCTACACCAACCAGAACCACCATCCGATGCTGGTGGAGCAGATCCAGAACGGGAAGCACGAGACCGTGTTCCCGCCCGCCCTCGCCCCCAAGAAGCCCATCTATCCCCACAAGTGGTAGCGGAAGTCTCCCTGTGGACTTCCTTCTCCAGAGCCTCTTAAGCGGGATCCTCGTGGGGGGGGTCTATGCCCTCATCGGCATCGGTCTCTCCCTCATCTTCGGTGTGATGCGGGTGATCAACTTCGCCCACGGCGACCTCATGGTGGTGGGCATGTACCTCACCTGGGGCATCTTCACCCTCTTCCAGATCGATCCCTACGTGGGGCTGTTCATCGTCTTCCCCGTGATGTTCCTGTTCGGGGGGCTGCTGCAGAAGGTATTCATCAACCGCGTGCTGAACGCGCTGCCCCAGAACCAGATCCTGCTCACCATCGGCCTGGGGCTCATCATCAGCAACGTGTTGATGATGGCCTTCACGAGCGACTACCGGATCCTCACCACCACCTACAGCTCCAGCAGCTTCAAGCTGGGCAACATCTCCGTGTCCCAGCCCCTGCTGCGCTCCTTCCTGGTGACGCTGGGAGTGACGGGGGCCCTGGGCGCCTTCCTCAAGTTCACGAACACGGGCCAGGCCATCCGGGCCACGGCCCAGGATCGGGATGCGGCGCAGCTTATGGGCATCAACGTGAAGCGCATGTCCATCATCGCGTTCGGCCTGGGCACCGCGCTGGCGGGCACCGCCGGGGCCCTCGTGGCCCCCACCTACTACATCTTTCCCCAGGCGGGCGGCAGCTTCACCTTGAAGGCCTTCGTCATCACCGTGCTGGGCGGCATGGGCAGCATCCCCGGCGCGGCCCTGGGCGGCGTGATCATCGGCGTGGCCGAGAGCCTCAGCGGCGCCTACCTCAGCAGCGGCTGGAAGGAGGTCGTGGTCTACAGCCTCTTCCTCGTGGTGCTCCTCGTGCGGCCCGCAGGCCTCTTCGGAAAGTCGAGGGCCTGATGGATTTCAAGGTCAAACCCCTGCCTGGAGCCGCCTTCCTGGCCATCGTCGTGGTCCTGCTGGCCCTGCCGAAGGTGATGACGGATCCCTACCGCATCCACATGACGATCCTCGTGATCCTCAGCTGCATCACGGGCATGAGCTGGAACATCCTGGGCGGCTTCACGGGCCAGCACAGCATCGGCCATGCGGCCTACTTCGGCGTGGGCGCCTACACCACCATGATCCTGCTGGAGAAGTTCAAGGTCGCCCCCTGGTACGGCGTATGGGCGGGCGCAGGCCTGGCGGTTGTCGTCGCGCTCATCATCGGCAGCATCTGCTTCCGGCTGCGGGGGCCCTACTTCGTGCTGGCCTCCATCGCCGTCACGGAGATCATGCGCATCTCGGCCATGAACCTGAAGGACATCACCAACGGCGCCGAGGGCATCCTCCTCAGCGAGATGCCGCCCTTCCACGTGGGCTCCAAGGTGCTGTGGGACTTCTCCAACAAGGAGCCCTTCTACTACACGGCCCTGGGCTTCGCCCTGCTCACCTTCGTCGTCACCTTCGCGGTGAAGCGCTCCAAGCTGGGCTACTGCCTCCAGGCCATCCGGGAGGATCAGGACGCGGCCCACTCCCTGGGCATCCCCCTCACCCGGTACAAGGTCTACGCCCTCTCGCTGAGCGCCCTGCTGACGGGGCTGGCCGGCGGGCTCTACGGCACCTACGTGGGCTTCGTGGATCCGGCCACGGTGCTCGGCCTCGACCTCTCGGTGCAGATCGCCCTGCTCTGCATCATCGGCGGCATCGGCACCCTCTCCGGTCCTTTGCTGGGCGCCTGCCTCCTGGTGCCCCTCTCGGAGATCCTGCGCAGCAACCTCATGACGGAGTGGCTGCTCAAGGGCGGCGTGGTGTCGGCGGAGAGCCGAACGGGCCTCTTCCTCAAGGAGCACCTGGCCCATGCCCACGTGCTCATCTACGGCATCCTCGTGGTGCTCGTGATCCTCTTCATGCCCGACGGCATCATGGGCTTCTTCAAGCGGCTGCGGGGCTGGCTCACGCCCCGCGCAGCCGCGAAGGAGGCCGCATGAGCGCCCTCCTGGAGCTCCGCTCCGTCAGCAAGCGCTTCGGCGGCCTCAAGGCCAACAGCGACGTCTCCTTTGAAGTTCGAGAGGGGCAGATCGTGGGCCTCATCGGGCCCAACGGCGCCGGGAAGACCACCCTCTTCAACGGCATCACGGGCTTCGATCCTCCCACATCGGGGGAAGTCCTCTTCAAGGGGCGCGTGGTGAACGGCCTGGGGCCCGACGCCCTATGCCGCCTGGGCATGGTGCGCACCTGGCAGAAGGTGCGGCCCCTGGCCAAGCTCACGGTGCTGGAAAACGTGCTCATCGGCGCCCTCTGCCACACGAGCCACCTGGGCCGGGCTTCGGAGCTGGCCATGGCCCAGCTGGAGCGCGTGGGCCTGGGCGCCAAGGCGGAGTTCCTGGGCGGCGCGCTGCCCATCGGCGAGCGTAAGAAGCTGGAAGTGGCCCGGGCCCTGGCCACCCAGCCCACCTTGCTGCTGCTGGACGAGGTCATGGGCGGTCTGAACCCGGCGGAGAGCGAGGAGATCATCCAGCTCCTGCTCGGCCTGCGGGCGGCGGGCGGTCTCACCCAGGTGGTCATCGAGCACGACATGAAGGCCATCATGCGGCTCTCGGATCACGTGGTCGTCCTCAACTCCGGCGAAAAGCTCACGGAGGGCAAGCCCGAGGACGTGGTGCGGCATCCGGCGGTCATCGAAGCCTACCTGGGAGAAGCCCATGCTTAAGGTGGAGGGCCTCCGCGCGGGCTATGGGGACATGGGCGTCCTCTGGGACCTGGACCTCCAGGTGTCCGAGGGCGAGATCGTCACGGTGGTCGGCAGTAACGGCGCCGGCAAATCCACCTTCCTGCGGGTGCTCTCCCGGCTGCTGAAGCCCACGGCGGGCAAGGTCACCTTCCTGGGGGAGGATCTGAAGAAGCTCCCGCCCCACGAGGTGGTGGGCCGGGGCATCATCCACGTGCCGGAGGGGCGCCGCATCTTCCCGGAGATGAGCGTGCTGGAGAACCTGCGCATGGGCTCCTACCTCAAGGCCCCCAAGGCGAACCGGGAGCGGAACCTGGAGCGGGTCTTCGGCCTGTTCCCCCGCCTCAAGGAGCGGGAGGCCCAGCTGGGCGGGACCCTCAGCGGCGGCGAGCAGCAGATGCTGGCCATCGGCCGCGGCCTCATGGGCGATCCCAAGCTGCTCCTCCTGGATGAGCCCAGCCTGGGCCTCTCCCCCCTCTTCGTGAAGAACATCTTCTCCATCATCAAGGACATCCACGCCCAGGGCATCTCCATCCTCCTGGTGGAGCAGAACGTGAACCAGGCCCTGCAGCTGGCGGACCGGGCCTACGTCCTGGAGACGGGCCGGCTCGTCATGCAGGGCACGGGGCCGGAGCTGCTGGCCAGCGACGAGGTGCGGAAGGCCTTCCTGGGGATGTAGGACCCGGCGGCCCCAAATGCCCTCGAAGGATCGGTTGTTTTCCTCTGATCCTCGGGGGATGATGCTCCGCGTCTATCACTGGAACCTGGACCATGCCCCGGCGGGTGTCCTGAGGATGTCCGCTCCGAGGCCACCCCGAGGAGATCGCCATGATCTACAACAGCATCCTGGAGACCATCGGCCGCACCCCCGTGGTGCGCATCAACCGCCTCGCCCCGGCGGGCGTGGAGATGTTCGTGAAGGTGGAGGCCTTCAACCCAGGCGGGTCCGTGAAGGATCGATTGGCCCTGGGCATCATCCTCGATGCGGAGGCCCAAGGTGAGTTGAAACCCGGCCAGCTGGTGGTGGAGATCACCTCCGGCAATACCGGCGTCGCTTTGGCCATGGTCTGCGCCGCGAAGGGCTATCCCTTTGTGGCCTTCATGCCCGAGACGTTTTCCATCGAGCGGCGGAAGCTGATGCGGGCCTTTGGCGCCAGGGTGGTGCTCACCCCCGCCGCCGAGCGGGCCAGTGGCGCGGCCCGCCGGGCGGAGGCCTATGCGAAGGAGCAGGGCGCCTTCCTCGCCCGCCAGTTCGAGAACCCCGCCAATCCCGCCATCCACCGCCAGACCACCGGGCCCGAGATCCTCTCCGACTTCGCGGGGCGTCGCCTCGATTGGTTGGTCAGCGGCTGGGGCACAGGCGGCACGCTCACGGGCGCGGGTCAGATGATCCGCGAGGCCCGCCCCGGCGTGCGCATCGTGGCGGTGGAGCCCGCCGGGGCCGCGCTGCTCCACGGCGAGCCCTGGAGCCCCCACAAGATCCAAGGCTGGACCCCCGACTTCATGCCCGGAGTCCTGGACCCCAAGGTGCCTCACCAGCTCCTGAAGGTGGACGACTTGGTGGCTCGGGATACGGCCCGCCTGCTGGCGGAGAAGGAGGGCATCTTCTGCGGCATTTCCGCGGGCGGCACCTTCGCCGGGGCCCTGGACGTGGCCCGGAAGGCCGCCCCGGGCGACGTGGTGCTGGCCATGCTCCCGGATACCGGCGAGCGCTACCTCTCCACGATCCTCTTCGAGGGCGTCAATGAGGGCAGCGACGAAATCTGAGGGCCTTCGTTACAGGGAATTTCCAGCGCGGGGCCCTGGTGAGACCGATATTGGGAGTGTTCCGTGAAGGAGGCTCCCATGCGGGCCCATTCCTTTCACCCCTTCAGCCACCTCCATGAGCCCCAGCGCATGGATCTGATGGCTTGGCTGGCGCTCCTGATGGGGGCCCTGCTGGCCCTGGCGTTCTACCATCCGGGAGTGCATAGCTAAGGCAGCGGGGGTCAGCGCCGCTCGACGGTTTGGATGTCCATGTAGGTCTTCCGGGGATCCACCATGACCGCACCGAAGCGGCCGCGGTCCAAGGTGTAGGTGTGGTCGTCGGAGCTGCGCAGGGGCTCGCCCAGGGGGTCGAAGACGTGGTTGCCGGCGCCGGCGAAGGGTTCGCCGGGCCACTCGGAGGCGCTGATGGCGCAGACGGCGGCGAAGCAGGCGTTCTCGATGGCTCGGGCCCGGAGCAGGGTGGAGATGACGTGGTCCCGGCGCCAGGGCCACCAGGCCACGGCCAGCAGCAGGTCGGCGCCGCCCTCCAGGGTGAGGGCCCGGGCCTGCTCGGGGAAGCGCAGGTCGTTGCAGTTGAGGAGGCCCAGGGTCCAGTCGCCCAGCTTCACGGAGACGTAGCGATCGCCCGGATCCCAGAGGCGGCCCTCGTCGTTGGGGGCGAAGAGGTGCACCTTGTCGTAGCTGGCCTTCTCCAGGCCCCCTTGCCACGCGGTCATGCGGTTGCGGCGCTCCTCGGTGAAGGAGCCGAATACGAAGCCGGTGGCGGGGTGATCGCCGGAGATCCGGCGGAAGGCCGCCCGAGCCACGGCCGGATCCACCTCCCGGGTGTAGCCGTGGAGGAAGCTCTCGGGAAACACCACGAGGTCCGCGCCCCCCTGCGCCGCCGCGTGGGCCTCGGCCTCCATGCGGGCCAGGTTGGAGGCCGGATCCATGCACACGAAGCGGGAGAGGTGGAGGCGCATCCCCTCAGTGTAGGCCCGGTCCGATCCCGCGTCAGGCGTGGCCCCGGGCATTCCGCCTTGGTGGCCCGGCCCTTCCGTGCTAGACTGCCCGTTCGCGTTCAACCGCGAACACTGGAGAGTTGTCCGAGTGGTTTAAGGAGCACGCCTGGAAAGTGTGTATAGGTCAAAAGCCTATCGGGGGTTCGAATCCCCCACTCTCCGCCAGTCAAAACGCCCGCCGCAAGGCGGGCGTTTTCGACGTCAGGGCGGAGGGTGGGGGATGCGAATGCGGAGCGGCGCCCAGGTAGCCGGAGGTGAGGTCGCGCGAGCGGCCGAACCGGTTCGTCGTGAGACGAACCGGCGTGGGCAGCCGCCAGCCGGCTGGAAGGGTCGCCCGTAGGGTGGCCCTGGAGGGAATCCCCCACTCTCCGCCAGTCAAAACGCCCGCCGCAAGGCGGGCGTTTTCGACGTCAGGGCGGAGGGTGGGGGATTCGAACCCCTTGGGCTGACCCAGGCCCGGTCATCATGGGCGCAGGAGGGCCCATGGACGCCACGCCCCAGCCGAAGACGCTCCTTGTCGCGGGGTTCGCCCTGCTGGCCCTCCTGGCCCTGTCGGGTCTCCACCCCCACGACCGCCTGACCTGGCTGCTGGAGGTCCTCCCCATCCTCATCGCCCTGCCGGTGATGGCCTGGACCTGGCGTCGCTTCCCGCTCACCACGCTGCTCTACGGCCTCATCTTCCTCCACGCGGTGATCCTCATGGTGGGGGGGGCCTACACCTACGCCCAGGTGCCCTTCGGCTTCTGGATGGCGAAGGTGCTGGGGATGGCGCGCAACCCCTATGACAAGGTGGGCCATTTCGCCCAGGGATTCGTGCCCGCCCTCCTGGCCCGGGAGGTGCTCCTGCGGAAGGGCCACCTCAGGCGCGGTGCCATGGCGGTCTTCCTCCTCCTCTGCGTGGTGCTCGCCATCAGTGCCCTCTACGAGCTCATCGAGTGGGTCTCGGCCTTGGCCCTGGGGCAGGGGGCCGAGGCGTTCCTGGGCACCCAGGGAGATCCCTGGGACACCCAGTCCGACATGGCCATGGCGCTGGTGGGTGGGATCCTGGCGCTGCTGCTGCTCTCGAGGTTCCACGATCGCCTATTGGCGAAGCTGGAACCGATCCCCTAGAACCGCAGCGACATGCAGGTGAGCCCGCCGTCCATCTTGCGGCCCTCGCTCATGTCCAGGTCCACGATGGGAAGGCCGAGCCCCTCGAGGAGGGCCCGGGTCCTGGGGAAGCCCTTCGGGGTGATGAGGGTGCCATTCACCAGCAGGGTGTTGCAGGCGTAGGTCTCATCTTCTTCGACGACATGGCAAGTGAACCCCTGGAACTCCGGTCGGCCTGCGAAGGCCGTGCTCACGAGGAGGTCGTGGCCACCCACGTGGGTGACGCTGCTCTTGAAGTGGAGGCCCTCGGCCACGGGCACGGTGCGGGCGGTGTACCCGTGGGCGCCCAGGATCTCCGCCAGTTGGCGGGCCCCTTCCGCGTTGGTGCGGTCGGAGAGGCCGATGAACACGGTGCGGTCCACGATGAGGATGTCGCCGCCGTCCAGGGTGCCGGGCTCGGTGATGCGGACGAGCTCCCGGTGCCGGGTCAGGGCCGCCTCGATGTGGGGGGCCTCGCCGCGTCGGGCCAGCGCGCCCGGGCGGGTGATGACGGCCACCTCGGGCACCACCACGGCCACGTCCTCCACGAAATAGGCGTCGGGGAAGCCGGGGAGGGGCGGCAGGACCTCGGTGGCCAGGCCCAGGGCCTCCAGCGCCTGCCGGTAGGCGGCATGCTGGGCGAGCATGAGGTCGTAGGCGGGCCGGCCCAGACCGGCGGTGGTGATGCCGTCGGCGAAATCGGGGCCGGGGGTGCGGAGGATGGCGTGGGTGAACATGGGCCCAGTGTGCCCAAGATCGCCTTCCCCGGGGCCAGAATGGGAATCGGGTGTCGGAACCTGTAAGACCCCCCACCTGTCTCCGTCTCCCTTCCTGAGGACTGATCCTCAAGGAGCCCCCATGAACACCCTGCAGCTCTCCATCCCCGACATCTCTTGTGGCCATTGCGTCATGACGGTGAAGGCGGCCTTGAAGGACTTCGGCACCTGCGACGTGGACCTGGCCACCAAGCGGGCCGCCGTGGCCCTAAACGACCCCGCCAGCCTGCCCGAGGCCCTGCGCCGGCTGGAAGACGAAGGCTTCCCGGCCACCGTCATCGGCGGCTGACATGGCCGACATCCAGAGCTTTGCCGTACGGGGCATGACGTGCGCGTCCTGTGTCCGGCGGGTGGAGAAGGCGTTGGCCGCGGTGCCCGGGGTCGAGGCCGTGAAGGTGGACCTGGCCGCCGAGCGCGCCACGGTCACTTTCGATGGCGTCACACCCCCCACCCTGGCCGAGGCCCTGAAGGCCAAGGGCTATGAGCTGGTGCTGGCCCCCTCCGCTTCGGAGGAGGCCGCCGCAGCCCGCGCCGCCCGCTGGCGCGTGGGCCTGGCCTGGGCTTTCGCCCTGCCGCTGCTCGGGCCCATGGTGGGTCTCCCCCTCCACCTGGATCCCTGGCTCCAGGGGGCCCTGGCGGCCGGCGCCGCCTTCGGCTGCGGCGCGGGTTTCCTCCTCCGCGCCGCGAAGCTGGCCGTGAAGGGCGAGACGAGCATGGACACCCTCGTGGCCCTGGGCACGCTGGCCGCCTTCGGTTCCGGCATCGCGGAGTCCATGGCCGGCGCCCATCACACGTCCTTCGAGATCGCCGCGAGCTTGCCGGCCTTCCTGCTCACGGGCAAGTGGCTGGAGGCCCGGGCCAAGCACCGCGCCACCGAGGGGCTGGGCGCCCTGCTGGAACTCGCTCCCGCCACAGCCCTGCGGCTCACGGGCGGGCAGGAGACGGACGTCCCCGTGGCCGACCTCCGTCCCGGCGACCTCGTCCGGGTCCGGCCCGGGGGCAAGATCCCCGTGGATGGCCGTGTGCTCGCCGGCCGGGCCGAGGTGGAGGAGGCGCTGCTCACGGGCGAGCCCCTGCCCGTGCCCAAGACCGCCGGGGACGATGTCCTCGCGGGCGCCCTCGTCCATGGCGGAAGTTTGGACATCGAAGTGCGCGCTGCGGGCCAGGGCACCTGGCTGGCCCAGCTGGCCGCCCAGGTGGCCGAGGCCAAGGGCAGCCACGCCCCGGCCCAGGCCCTGGCCGACCGCATCTCCGAGGTCTTCGTGCCCGCCATGCTGGTCGTCGCGGCGCTCACTTTGGCGGGCTGGTGGCTCCACACGGGCCATCTTTCGGAGGCCTGGCGCCCCGCCGTCACCGTGCTCGTCATCGCCTGCCCCTGCGCCCTGGGCCTCGCCACCCCCGTGGCGCTGGCCACGGCCCTGGGCACCGCAGCGCGGCAGGGCCTCCTGGTGCGCGACGCCGCGGCCCTGGAGAAGCTGGCCGTGGCCACGGACCTCGTGCTGGACAAGACGGGCACCCTCACCCTGGGCCACCCGGAATTGAAGGCCGTGCAGGCCCTGGAGTCCGCTTCCGAATCCGACCTCCGCCGCTGGGCCTCGGCCCTGGAGCGGGACTCCGAACACCCCCTGGCGCGGGCCCTGCGCGGGGCCTGGGATGGCGCTCCCGCCGCCGTGTCGGACTTCGCCGCCCACCCGGGCGGCGGGGTCAGCGGCACCGTGGAGGGGCGCCACCTCCGCCTGGGCCATGCGGCCTTCCTCGGGGTGACCTTTCCCGAGATCCCGGCGGACAGCATCGCCGTGGGCCTGGCGGAAGGTGCATCGCTGCTGGGGATCTTCCTCCTGGCAGATGCCCTGCGCCCCGAAACGCCTGCCGTGCTGGCTGCGCTCCAGGCGGATGGCTTGAACCTGCACCTCCTCAGCGGCGACCGCCCCGAGGCCGTGGCCCGCTTCGCGAGGACCCTGCCCCTGGATTCCGCCCAGGGGGGGGCGAAGCCTGCGGACAAAGCCGCCCGCATTCAGGCGCTCCAAGCGGAGCACCGGGTCGTCGCCTTCGCCGGGGACGGCGTGAACGACGCCGCCGCCCTGGCCACGGCTGATGCCGGCCTCAGCCTGCCCGGCCTGGAGGCCGCCGCCGCCAGCGCGCCCCTGAACCTCCGGCGGGAGGGCTTGAGCCCCCTGCTGGAGGCCCGGCGCCTGGCCGTGAAGCTGCACCACGTCATCCGCCAGAACCTCCTCTGGGCCTTCGGCTACAACGTGGTCCTCGTGCCGCTGGCCGCCTTCGGCCTCCTGGAGCGCCTCGGCGGCCCCATGCTCGCCGGTGCCGCCATGGGGCTCAGCTCGCTGACCGTGGTGCTCAACGCGCTGAGGTTGCGGAAGGTCTGAGGTTTTCTAGAACGCGAAGAGCGCGAAGAAAATCGCCAGGAGCGCGAAGAAATAGCAGAAGAAGGGCATTGGCGCTCTTCGCGTTTTTCTTCGCGCTCTTCGCCTTCCATCAATGAACCGAGACGATCCCCCGGATCGCCGCCACGCTGCGGTCGATGTCGTCCTCGGTCGTGTCCTGGCCGCTGATGGAGACGCGCATGACGGCCAGCCCGTGCCAGGTGCTGCCGGAAAGCCAGCAGGTGCCTTCGGCCTGCACCCCTTCGACCACGCGGCGGGTGAAGGCGTCGGCATCTCCGCCGTCGGGCGGGGTAAAGCGCACGAGCACCTGGTTGAGGACCACCTCATTGAGCACCTCGGCTCCCGGGATCCCAGCGAGGCCTTCGGCGGCCCGGCGGGCGAGGCGGCAGCTGCCCGCCACGAGGTCGGCCACGCCGCGGCGGCCCAGGGCCCGCAATTGGGCGTAGATGGGGAAGCCCCGGGCTCGGCGGGAGAACTCGGGCACCCAGTCCACGGCGTCCCGGGCGGCCTCGCCCTCCTGCTGGATGAGGTAGGCGGCGCTGACCGTCATGGCGGCGCGGTGGTGGGCGGGGGCCTTCACGAAGGCGAGGCCCGAGTCGTAGGGCACGTTGAGCCACTTGTGGGCGTCCGTGGCCCAGGAGTCGGCGCGCTCCACACCCTTCAGCGCGCCGCGCATCCCCGGCACGGCCGCGGCCCAGAGGCCGAAGGCGCCATCCACGTGGAGCCAGGCGTCGTGCGCGGCGCAGAGGTCGGCGATGGCCTCCATGGGGTCCATGGCCCCGGTGTTCACGTTGCCCACCTGGGCGCAGACGAGGGTGGGGCCCTGGAGGCCCGCCAGCACCTTGGCCAGTTCGGCGGGGAGCATGCGGCCCTGGCCGTCCACGGGCACCCGGAGCACGCGACCCGCGCCGAGGCCCAGGAAGCGCAGGGCCCGGGGCACCGTCACGTGCACCTCGTCGCCCACCACCACGTGGAGCCGGGGGGAGCCCTGGAGGCCATCCTGCTCCACGTCCCAGCCCATCCGCTGCAGGAGGGCATGGCGCGCGGCGGCCAGGCAGGTCACGTGGGCCATCTGGCAGCCGGTGACGAAGCCCACGCTGCTGTCGGCGGGCAGGCCCAACAGGTCCACGAGCCAGCGGGTGCAGGTCTCCTCCACCACGGCCAGGGCCGGGGAGGTGGCGTAGAGGCCGCTGTTCTGGTCCCAGGCCGAGGTCAGCCAATCGGCCCCCAGGGCGGCTTCGGAGCTGCCGCCGATGACGAAGCCGAAATAGCGGGGGCCCGGCTCCGCCACGAGGCCGGGGGTGGCATCCCGCACCAGCTCCGCGAGAACCTGGGCCGCCGGAAGACCGGTCTCGGGCAGGGGCCGACCCAGGGCCGCCCGCAGTTCCAGCAGGGTGGCCTGGGCGCCCACGGGTCGGGTGGGCAGGCTCCTGCGGAAGGCCGATGAAGCTTCGTAGGCGAAGCGCAGGGCGTCGGACATGGGCCCTCCTGATCCCGGGGTGGGGCGCCATCATGCCATGGACCCGCGGAATCGGCGGCCGGTGCGTGGACTTTGCCCTGCGGCACACCCCCCCGGGCCCCTCCGGCCTCACACTGGGTCAACCCCGGAGCGACCCATGGCCCTCGTGCTGTCCCATCCCCTGGTGGATCACAAACTCTCCATCCTGCGGGACTACCGCACGCCGCGGCCCCTGTTCCGCGACCTGCTGGATGAGCTGGGTCTCATCCTCGCGGTGGAGGCCACGCGGGACCTTGTCACGGTGCCCTTCGCCATCGAGACCCCCCTGGAGAGCATGGAGGGGCGGCGGCTCGACCCGCTGGATCCGGTGCTGGTGCCCGTGCTGCGGGCGGGTCTGGGGCTTGTGCCGAGCTTCCTCCGCATGTTGCCCGCGGCGAAGGTGGGCCACCTGGGCATGGCCCGGGACCACGAAACCCTGCGCCCTGTGCCCTACTACAAGAACTTCCCCCCGGAGCTGCACAAGCGTCCCATCTTCGTGCTCGATCCGATGCTCGCCACGGGCGGCAGCGCCTGCGAGGCCCTGGCGGAGGTGAAGGCCGCCGGTGGCAACCGCATCACCCTCGTGTGCCTGCTGGCGTCGCCGGAGGGCGTGGCGAAAGTGGAGGGAACCCATCCCAACGTGAAGGTGGTGGTGGGAGCTGTGGACCGCCAGCTCAATGCCAAGGGCTACATCCTGCCGGGCCTGGGGGACGCGGGCGACCGCCTCTTCGGCACCGTCTGAAGGCGCCGCCCTTCCTTGTCCGAAGTCACAAGTGCATTCCCCTGAAACCCGCGTGATGGCGCACGGGAAACGGGAAGGGTAGGCTACCCCCAGGTCACGGGCCGAAGCCGCCCCGGACCCCGGAGGTTCCCCGATGCGCCGCACCGTCCTTGCCCTTCCCCTCGCGCTTGCCGCCCTCGCCGCCGTCACCGGGTGCCGTTCCAAGACGCCCAGCGTCGGCGCCGCCCCGGAAGAGACCAAGGCCGCACCCATGGGCATGGGGGCTTCCGCCCCTGCGGGCAACACCCTCACCGGCAAGGTGCTGGAGAAGGTCGATGCCGAGCCCTACACCTACCTCAAGCTCCAGACCGCCCAGGGCGAGAAGTGGGCGGCCGTGCCCACCACGGATCTGAAGGTGGGCGCCGAGGCCACGGTGCTCTCCCAGATCGAGATGAAGAACTTCGAGTCCAAGACCCTCAAGCGCACGTTCCCCCAGGTCTACTTCGGCAACCTCGCGGGTGCCGGGGCTCCCGAGGGCTCGGCGCCCGCCGCCGGGGCCAATCCCCACGGCATGCCCGCCGTGGCCGAGGCCGGAGCCGTGAAAGTGGAGAAGGCGCAGGGGCCCGATGCCCGCACCGTGGAGGAGGTCTTCGCCCAGCGCGCCGCGATGAAGGACAAGACCGTGGTCGTGCGGGGCAAGGTGGTGAAGTTCCTCCCGGACATCCTCAAGAAGAACTGGGCCCACCTGCAGGATGGCACCGGCGATCCCAAGGCCAAGACCCACGACCTCACGGTGACCCTGGCCGAGACCGTGAAGGCCGGCGACGTCATCACCGTGCGGGGCACCCTCCGCTTGAACAAGGACTTCGGCGCGGGCTACACCTACGAGGTCATCGTCGAGGACGCCAAGGTCCAGAAGTAGCCGCAGTCGAGCCAAGGGACCGCGGGAGTCCGCCCCGGGAGCGGGCACCCGTGGCCCCAGTGCTGGAGGGCTCAGGCGGGCTTGCGCACCACCGCGTTGACGAGCGTCTCCTCCCGTTCCTTGGGGACGCCGAAGCCGAACCACTCCACGGCGCCCAGGTCCCAGCGGCTCCACCAGAGGTAGGGCAGGCTCACGCGATCTTCGCGGACCTCGAAGCCGGTGTCGTGCAGCATCTGCAGGTACTCCGGGGCGGTGCGCTGCACGTTCATGGGGTGGCGGAAGAGCAGGCGGATCATCCAGCTGTGGATGTAGCGTTTCGTGCTCTCCGCCAGCAGCAGGTGGCCCCCTGGCTTCAGGACCCGGAACATCTCCTTCAGGGCTGCCTGCTGGCCCACGATGTGGTGCAGGGTTTGATGACAGAGGATGAGGTCCACGGAGGCGTCCGCCAGGGGCAGGCGCTCCGCGTGGGCCTGGTGCAGGCTCACCGGGACCGGGCAGGCCGCCAGGCACTCGGCGGCCCGCTGCGGGATGTGGGGGTCGGGGTCCACCGCGTGGATCAGGGTGGGTTCGAAGCGCGCCGCCAGCTCCAGCAGGGAGTGGCCCTGGCCCGTGCCCAGATCCAAGATCACGCCCCCCTTGGGGAGGTCCGGAGCCATGCGCTGGAGGTCGTCCATGGCCACGCCCAGCACGTGGATGCGCCAGGTGGTGGTGGAGAGGAACCAGAGCCCGAACTTCGTCTCCGGTACGAAGGCGAGCTTGGGCTGGGGCTTGAGGGGCAGGGATGGGTCGGTAGCGACGATCATGCGGGGCCTGGGTAGCGAGCGGAAGGGTGCGGAGGATTCGACCCCTCTGATCCTAAAGGGCAGAGCGGCCCTGCGGTCGGGCAAATGCGGTGCGATCCCCCCCCCAGGCGGAGCCTGGCTCCCGTCAGTGCCGAAGGAAATAGGGAATCACCATCAGGATCAGGCCCACCAGCACCGTGAGCACGACTCCGCTCACGAGGTAGGGGAAGACCATGAGGCCGATGCCGCAGGCCAGGGGCACCACCTTCCGTTCCTTCTTTCCGTAGAGGAAGAAGCCGGCGCCGATGGTGCCGAAGAGAAATCCCCAGAGCAGGGTGGCGGAGTCCATGGTGCGGGTACCTCCGGTTCAGGCTTGCGGTTCGCGGGTGCGCAGGTAGGCCATCAGGAACAGGGTGCCGAGGGCCAGGTCGATGAGCCCGAACCCGAGGATCGCGACAGGGGCGCGGCCCCGGAAGAAGAGCACCAGGGCGGGCAGGCCGAAGGAAAGTTTCTCCAGGATGCTGACGGGCATCAGGGCCCGAAAGCGGAACGGATCCTTGGCCATGAGCAGGAAGACCACCTGCCAGGCCAGGGCCACGCCGATGAACCCGTAGAAATACTCCGGATGGGTGATGGCAGGTGGGAAGTCCCGGCCCACCCGGGCCTCCAGGAAGTAATTCGGGAGGAGGGCGAGGATGCCGTAGATGGCGGCCCCGAAGTAGACGCGTTTCGCGAAGGTGAGGCTGGAGGCCATGGCGGTCATGAGGGTCCTGGAAGCACGGGGTGCCTGAACACTCTCTCCCAGGGGCGGCCGATCTCCAATGCTTTCCATCCCACCTGCAAACGCCCGCTTTCGCGGGCGCATGGGTGGCGGAGAGAGAGGGATTCCCTCCAGGGCCACCCCTTCGGGGCGTCCCTTCCGGCCGGCTGGCCGCTGCCCACGGCGGTTCGTCCGAAGACGAACCGGCTCGGCCGCTCGCGCGGCCTCACCTCCGCCTACCTGGGCGCGGCTCCGCATTCGAATCCCTCTCTCTCCGCCTATGAGAACGCCCACCTTGCGGCGGGCGTTCCGGTGGCGGAGAGAGAGGGATTCGAACCCCCGGTGAGTTGCCCCACGCTTGATTTCGAGTCAAGTGCCTTCAACCACTCGGCCATCTCTCCGAAGCGTCCAGTCTATCAAGAATCGGGCGGTTTGACGCCTGCGGAGCGGGGCGGGGCGGGCTACTTGGCCCGGCGGCCTTGGAAGAAGCCCTGGATGAGGGCGCGGCTCTCGTCGGCCAGGAGGCCGCCCTCGAGGGCGATGCGGTGGTTGAGGTTGGCGGGGGCGAGGGTGTCCTGGAGCTGGGCGACGCCCACCTTGGGATCGCTGGCGCCGTAGACGACCCGGGCCACCCGGGCGTGGGTGAGGGCGCCGAAGCACATGAGGCAGGGCTCCAGCGTCACGTAGAGCGTGGCGCCGGTGAGCCGGTAGTTCTGCAGCCACTTGCCGGCGCTGCGCAGGGCCTGGATCTCGGCGTGGGCAGTGGGGTCGTGCTGGGTGATGGGCAGGTTGCGGCCCCGGCCCACGATGCGGCCGTCCAGCACGAGCACGGCGCCGATGGGCACCTCACCCGCCTTCTCGGCGGCTTCCGCTTCCTCGAGGGCGAGGTGCATGAAGTAGGTGTCGTCGGGGGACCACATGGGGGACTCGGGGACTCCAGGGAAGGATGGACGTCCGCGTCGCGGGGTGGGTTCGCATCCGGCGGTTCCAGCTCGGAAACAAAGGAGTAGTATGCGGCAAAACCCTTGAAACAAAAAGGATGTTTCTCATGTCCTACCCTTCGGTAGACTCTCTCTGGTCCCCCCAAGGACCGCCCATTTGATCCGCCCCGCACGGCCAGGCCGTCGCGGGGTTTTTGCCAGGGGGAAGCAACGATGAAAGCGCACCTGATCCTGAAGGACGGCACGATCTTCCGGGGACGGGCGCCATTGGGCTTCGGAGGCGGCGGCGAGGCGGTGTTCACCACGGCCATGGCGGGCTACCAGGAGATCCTCACGGATCCCAGCTTCGCCGGCCAGATGGTCACCATGACCTTCCCCGAGCAGGGCATCTACGGCATCCACGCGGACCTCAACGAGGCCGCCCGCCCCTGGGCCACGGCCCTCCTCTGCCGCCGCCTCAACGGGCAGCCCGACCACACCCTGAGCGAGGGGGACCTGGGCGGCTGGCTCAAGCGGCATCGCATCCCCGTGCTCACGGAGCTGGATACCCGCGCCCTCACCCAGCACCTCCGCGACCAGGGGTCCCAGCCCGGCCTCATCTGGACCGAAGGGGACGGCAGCCTGGAGGCGGGCGTCGCCAAGGCCAAGGCCCTGCCGGACATGTCCGGCCAGGCCCTCTGCAGCGAGGTGAGTTGCAAGGACCGCTACGAGATCAAGCGCGAGGCCGCCGCCTTCCGCGTGTCCGTGCTGGACGGCGGCATCAAGCAGAGCATCCTCGACCAGCTCTCGGCCGCGGGCCTGGATCTGGAAGTCTTCCCCTGGGACACGCCCGCCACGGAGCTGCTGGCGAGCCGCTTCCACGGCGTCTTCCTCAGCAACGGCCCCGGCGACCCCGGCGCCCTGCCGGGCATGCAGGCCGAAGTGGGCAAGCTCATCGGCCAGCGCCCCATCTTCGGCATCTGCCTGGGCCACCAGCTGCTGGGTCACGCCTTCGGCGGCACCACCTTCAAGCTGAAGTTCGGCCACCGCGGCGCCAACCAGCCCGTGCAGGACCTGGAGACGGGCCGCATCGAGATCACCGCCCAGAACCACGGCTTCGCCGTGGATGAGAAGAGCCTGCCGCCCGAGATCATGGTCACGCACCGCCACCTCAGCGATGACACGGTGGAGGGCCTGCGGCACACAACCCTGCCCATCTTCTCCCTGCAGCACCACCCGGAGGCCAGCCCCGGCCCCCACGACGCCCGTTCGGCCTTCGGCAAGTTCGTGAAGCTGCTTGCGGAAAGCAAGAAGTGATGGACCACCAAGACACCAAGACACCAAGAAAGGACTTGGAGCCTAGGCTGGAAGAGCTGGCGGCGACGATTGTCGATTCGGCGATCAAGGTGCATCGGTCGCTGGGGCCTGGGCTCTTGGAGAATGTCTACGAGGTGTGCTTGATCCGGGAGCTGACGACCCGGGGGCTGAAGGTGCAGCGGCAGGTGTCGCTCCCCGTTTTCTACGAAGGCCTGGAGCTGGATGCGGGCCTTCGACTGGATCTCCTGGTCGAGGGAGATGTGGTGATTGAACTGAAGGCGGTGGAGGCCATCCTCCCCGTGCATCACGCCCAGTTGCTCACCTATTTGAAGCTGGCGGACAAACGCCTCGGATTCCTGATCAATTTCAACTCCCCAGTCCTCAAGGACGGCATTCACAGGAGGATCCTGTGACCTGCTTTTCTTGGTGTCTTGGTGTCTTGGTGGTGACCCATGCCTAAGCGCTCCGACATCCACTCCGTCCTCGTCCTCGGCAGCGGCCCCATCCAGATCGGGCAGGCCTGCGAGTTCGACTACTCCGGCACCCAGGCCCTGAAGGCGCTCCGCGAGGAGGGCATCCGCACCATCCTGCTGAACTCCAATCCGGCCTCGATCATGACGGACCCGGCCCGGGCCGACCGCACCTACATCGAGCCCCTGACGCTGGCCGTGCTGGAGAAGATCCTTGAGGTGGAGAAGCCCGACGCGGTGCTGCCCACCGTGGGCGGCCAGACGGCCCTGAACCTGGCCATGGAGGCCCACAAGGCGGGGCTCTTCCAGCGCCTGGGCGTGCGCCTCATCGGCGCCCAGCCGGATGCCATCGAGCGGGGCGAGGACCGCGAGGTCTTCAAGAAGCTCATGGACGAGCTGGGCCTGGAGACCTGCCGCGGCGGCTTCGCCCACAGCATGGAGGAGGCGCGGGAGCTCCTGAAGATCACCGGCTTCCCCGCCATCATCCGCCCCTCCTTCACCCTGGGCGGCAGCGGCGGCGGCATCGCCTACAACGTGGAGGAGTTCGAGACCATCGTGGCCCGGGGCCTCGACCTGAGTCCCACCCGCCAGCTCCTCATCGAGGAGAGCATCCTGGGGTGGAAGGAGTTCGAACTGGAGGTGGTGCGGGACCTGGACGACAACGTGGAGGTCATCTGCTCCATCGAGAACCTGGATCCCATGGGCGTCCACACGGGGGACAGCATCACCGTGGCGCCGGCCCTCACCCTTACGGACCCCGAGTACCAGCGCATGCGCGAGGCCGCTAAGGCCATCATGCGCGGCGTGGGCGTAGAGACGGGCGGCAGCAACGTGCAGTTCGCCCTCAATCCCGAGGATGCCCGCATCATCGTCATCGAGATGAACCCCCGCGTGAGCCGCAGCTCCGCACTGGCCTCCAAGGCCACGGGCTTCCCCATCGCTTGGGTGGCCACGAAGCTGGCCCTGGGCTACCGCCTGTGGGAGCTGCCCAACGCCATCACGCAGAAGACCAAGGCCGCCTTCGAGCCCGTGCTCGACTACGTGGTCGTGAAGATCCCCCGCTTCACCTTCGAGAAGTTCCCCCAGGCCCAGCCCGTGCTCGGCACCCAGATGAAGAGCGTGGGCGAGGTGATGTCCATCGGCCGCTCCTTCCAGGAGGCCCTGCAGAAGGCCGTGCGCTCCCTGGAGGAGGGCCATGCGGGCCTCGCCGGCGCCCTGGAGGGCAAGCTGGACCTGAGCCGCCTGCGCGAGCACCTGCTCATCCCCGGCCCTCAGCGCCTCTTCTGGCTCTACCACGCCCTCAAGGCGGGCCACACCGTGGAGGAGCTCCACCGCCTCACGAAGGTGACCTCCTGGTTCCTGCGGGAGATCGAGGAGATCGTCATCCTCGAGGGTCGGCTCCGCGGCTTCAGCGTGGACCGACTGCCCGAGGAACTGCTGGAGAAGGCCAAGCGGGCCGGTTTCAGCGACGGCCAGATCGCCGTGTTCTGCGGCGGCTCCGACTGGGAGGTGAAGAAGCGCCGCCACGCCCTGGGCATCCACCCCGTCTACAAGCGGGTGGACACCTGCAGCGGCGAGTTCGTGGCGGAGACGCCCTACCTCTACGGCACCTGGGAGTACGGCGACGCCAGCGAGGCCACGCCCTCGGACCGCCCCAAGGCCATCGTGCTGGGCTCCGGCCCCAACCGCATCGGCCAGGGCGTGGAGTTCGACTGCTGCTGCGTGCAGGCGGTGGAGGCCATCCGGGCCTCCGGCGTCGAGGCGATCCTCATCAACTGCAACCCCGAGACGGTGAGCACGGACTTCGACACCAGCGACCGCCTCTACTTCGAGCCCCTCACCCACGAGCACGTGAAGAGCGTGATCCGTCGCGAAGGTTCCAACGGCAAGCTGCTGGGCGTCTTCGCCCAGTTCGGAGGCCAGACGCCCCTCAAGCTGGCCGGCCGCCTGGATGCCGAGGGCGTCACCCTGCTGGGCACGCCCCTGCAGGCCATCAACGATGCCGAGGACCGGGAGCGCTTCGGCAAGGTGCTCCAGAAGCTGGGCATCCCCGTGGCCAAGTGGGGCATGGCTTCGAGCCTCGAGCAGGCCCGGACCATCGCCCACGACATCCAGTACCCCGTGATGGTGCGCCCCAGCTTCGTGCTCGGAGGCCGCGGCATGGCCGTGGTCTTCGATGACGAGGGACTGGAGAAGTACCTCCGCGAGGCCGCGGCCGTGAACGAGGACCAGCCCGTGCTGCTGGACCGCTACCTGGACGGCGCCCAGGAGCTGGATGTGGACCTGGTCTGCGACGGCCACCGCGTGGCCATTGCCGGCGTCATGGCCCACATCGAGGAGGCGGGCGTCCACAGCGGCGACAGCTTCGGCGTCTTCCCGCCCCTGGGCGTGGAGGAATCGGTGCTGGAGACCGTGAAGGCCCAGAGCCGCCAGCTGGCCCTGGAGATCGGCGTGCGCGGCCTCATGAACCTCCAGTGGGCCATCAAGGATGGCGTGGCCTACTGCCTGGAGGCCAACCCCCGCGCCAGCCGCACGGTGCCCTTCATCAGCAAGGCCACGGGCCAGGACTGGGCGGGCATCGCGGCCCGCATCGGCCTGGGCCAGACCTTGGACGCGCAGCAGGTGAAGGACGGCGAGCCCCTGGCCGTGGCGGTGAAGGGCGTGGTCTTCCCCTTCGCCAAGTTCCCCGGCGTGGATCCGGTGCTCGGCCCGGAGATGAAGAGCACGGGCGAGGTCATGGGCATCGGCGACACCTTCGGTGAAGCCTACGCCAAGGCCCTGGTGGCCGCGGGCATCCCGCTGCCCCTGAGCGGCACCGTGTTCATCAGTGTGAACGACAAGGACAAGGGCAAGTTGCAGGAGCTGGCCGGCAAGCTCACGGGCATGGGCTTCGGCCTCTGCGCCACGGAGGGCACGGCCCGCCACCTGGAGACCGTGGGCTACAAGGTGCGCCGCATCTTCAAGGTGAACGAGGGCCGCCCCCACGCCGTGGACCTCCTCAAGAACGGCGAGATCCAGTGGGTCATCAACAGCCCCCTGGGCCGCGACGCCTTCTTCGACGAGGGCGCCATCCGCAAGGAAGCCCTGCGCCTGAAGATCCCCTGCCTCACCAACATGAACGCGGCCCTGGCCGCCTGCGAGGCCGTAGACACGCTGCGCAGCCAGCTCACGGTGCGGGCGCTGCAGAGCTTGAAGGGCTGACCGGGGAGCCTCCGGAGCAGCGGACCGGGTCTGACACATCGTCAGGCCCGGTCCCTTGCGGCTTGGCAGGCTCGCCTCCCCGCGCTGCAATGGCGGGGAGGTGCGCCATGCCCAGCTCCCCGTCCGGCCGTCCCCAACCTGGCGAGTACGCCGAATACATGACCGGGGCCATCGCCGCCGTGCAGGGGGATGACATCCGCGCCCTCCTGGAAGCCCAGGCGGGGCCGACAGCGGATGTGTTCCGGGCCTTCGCCCTGCGGCTGGACCATGCCTATGCCCCGGGCAAGTGGACGGTGCGGCAGATCCTCGGCCACCTCGTCGATGACGAGCGCATCTTCGGGTACCGGATGCTCTGCGTGGCCCGGCGGGAGCCCCTGGCCCTGCCCGGGTTCGACGAGAACCTCTACGTGGCCAACGGGGGATTCGAGGGTCGGGATCTGGAGGACCTCCTGGCTGAATACCGGGCCGTGCGGGGGGCGACGCTGGCCTTCCTCCAGGGGCTGCCCGCCGGGGCCTGGGATCATCGGGGCACGACCAATGGTTACTCGGCCACGGTGCGGGGCTTGGCCTTCCAGGTCCTGGCCCACGAGCGGCATCATCTGGGCATCCTGGCGGAGCGGTACCGCCCCTAGGTGGCGGGATGGTTCCGAACATGATGAAGGGCCGCCCGGGGCGGCCCTTCCTGTTGGGGGCGAGGGGACTTCAGCCGAGGCCCAGGGCCTCACGCACCTGGCGGTGGTGTTCCTTGTGTGCCTGCACGACCTTCGGCACTTCCTCCTGCCACATCCTCAGAAAGTCGCTCGAGGAGATGGTGGGCTTCGGCCCTTCGCCAAGGGTCGAGGGTTCGGTTGAGGCCAGCGAGAACGTCTCGCGGGTGCCGGGCTGATGGGTCATGCGGGATTGTCCTTAGATGAGAAAGGTACGCGGTTTGGAGGCGCCAGGCAACGGCCCGTTCATCGGGTTTTTGACGGCCCGCCACCCCTGTGACGGCTTCCTCCCCCTCGGTCACGAGGGGGGCCGCATTCCACCGGGTGCGGACGTGATAGAGGCTCAGCCCCTCGTCTTGGAGGGTGGCCATGCTCAGGAAGGTGTGGGGGGCCCGGGAGTGGGTGCGGGCCATGCGGTCCAGGGGCACGTAGCGGCCCTCCCGCTCGGAGCGGTCGAGCATGGCGTAGAGGCTGCTCTCGGGGCTGCGGTCGGCGTAGGCCAGGTGGATCTGGGCCCAGGGCCAGTCGTCCCGGATGCGGCGCACGAGGAACGACAGCGTCTCGGGATCCGTGTGGGGGGCGTCGAACACGGCGCCGAAGTTGTGGCCCAGGGCCCAGGCGCCCGTGGTCTTGCCCGAAGCCTGGCCGCCCATGAGCAGCAGCACCGGCGCGGGGCCCGCCAGCTGCAGGGCGCGGTCCCGCAGGCGCTTGCCCAGGGTGTTCAGGTGCACCACGGCGCGGCCATTGGGGTCCTCCAGGGCCTCGTAGCCCCGGGTGGGATTGGCTCGGAGGGTGGGCAGGAGGGTGGCCATGAGGTCCGCATTGACGAGGCGTCCGCCAAGGGTGTCGGGCAGCGCGGCGTAGGCGGATTCGGTGGCGTCCAGATCCGCCGCGAGGGCTTCGGCCTCCCGCTCCAGGGCCTCCCGGGTGGCGTGGCGCTGGGCCTCCTCCAGCTCCCAGTAGGAGCGACGGAGGTGGATGGGCACCTGCTGCCAGGGCTGGGGGGTGGAAGGGGCGTGCACGCTCCCAGCTTATGGGATCCTGGGGGTCTGGAGTTCCCGATGTCCACCTCCGTCCAAGCCAAGATCGAAGCCTTCCTCGCCAGCGGCCCCTGGGCCGTGGCGGGGGCCAGCAGTGACCGGGACAAGTACGGCAACAAGGTGCTGCGGTGCTACCAGCAGCACGGCATGGAAGTGTTCCCCCTCAATCCACGGGCCACGGAGATCGAGGGCCTGAAGGCCTATCCCTCCCTGGCTGCCCTGCCCAAGCCCGTGACGGGCCTCAGCGTGATTACCCCCCCGAAGATCACCGAGCAGGTGGTGAAGGAGGCCATCGCCGCCGGCGTGAAGCACATCTGGATGCAGCCCGGCGCCGAGAGCCAAGCCGCGGTGCGGGAGGCCGAGGCGGCCGGCATCGAGGTCATCGCCAACGGGGCCTGCATCCTGGTGGTGGTCGGGTACCGGGAGTGGGACTGAGGGGCAGGGCGGTTGCGGGGTCGGGATCGCGAATAGCGCGAATAAGGGCGCGAATGGCGCGAATGAATAAGTAGGGTCGTCCTACCCATTCAAGGTGGGGTTCGGATTCCACCTTGGCCTCTTTCGACGTCTCATTCGCGCTATTCGCGCCTTTATTCGCGTCATTCGCGATCTTCTTTTCCACCCCGATCCGAAGCCCCCTTTGGCATGCTCGAGGGGTGAGCGACGCGGCCTTCCTCCTCCTCTTTCCCGGTCAGGCGACCGAGGCCGTGGGCATGTCGAAGGGGTGGACGGAGGATCCCGCCTGGGTGGCGACCCTGGCGGCGGCGGAGGCACACACGGGCTACCCTCTGCGCCTCTGGATGGCCGAGGGGCCACTGGAGGCCCTGCGCAGCCAGCGTCACGCGCCCTGCGCGGTGCTCAGCCACAGCGTGGGCCTCTTCCGGGCCCACCGGGCGGCGGGGATGCCGCTGCCGGCCGCGGCCACGGGCCACAGCATGGGCTTCTTCAGCGCCCTGGTGGCGGCGGAGGTGGTGCCCCTGGAGGCGGCCCTGGACCTCATCTCGGCCACCGAAGATGAGGCGGAGCGCCGCTTCGGGCCCGGCACCATGGGCATGGCCTATGCGATCGGGCTGAAGGAGGCGGACCTGCGGGGTCGCCTGGAGGCCTTCCCGGACTTGGAGCTGTCCAACGTCAACGGCACGGCCCAGGGCACCGTCTCGGGCCCGCTGCCCGCCCTCGAGGCCTTCGTGGCGGCCGTGAAGCCGGACTGCATGAAGGCGGACCTGCTGCCCGTGCGCCACCCGCTGCACTGCGGCCTCATGGCGCCCCTGCTGCCCTACGTGAAGGATCGCCTGACACATGTCCTGCCCCGGGATCCGGCCTTCCCGCTGGTCTCCCCCCTGGACGGCCGGGACATCCGGGATGGGTTCGAGGCCTGGGAGGAGGCCATCGTCAGCATTTCCGCCACGATCCACTGGCCGCTCACGGTGAAGGGCCTCCGGGCCTTCGCCGGCCGGGCCTTCGAGTGCGGCCATGGACGGCAGCTCGCGGGCCTCACCCTCTGGCTGGACCGGGAATTCGGAGTGGAGAGCCTGCAAACCCCCCGCAGCTGGAGCTGAGGGCCCGGCCGCTGGCAGGGGCTCGGAAATTCCCGATGGCCCTCGCGTGACATCGCTGGGGAGTCTGGGCTAGGATGGGGCCTCCAGGTTCCCCAGCCCATGCCCCCATCCAACCTCCTCTTCGGCGAGGCCCTCGCCACCCGATGCGCCCAGGCCATCTATCGATGCCTGGAGGAGGTGGGGAGCACCAAAGGCGCCCTGTACCTCCGTCAACCCGGCGGCGGCCCCTACTTGGAGGTCTGCCACTACGGATGGCCCCGGGGCACGCGTCCCCCGGAATCCATCACCGATCAGGATCCCCTCCAGGTGCGCGTGGCCCGGGAGAAGCGCAGCTTCGCCGTGAACACCGCGGCGGATGCCCTGGAGCTCACCGCCTTCGGCCTGGGGGAGCGTCCCCGCTGCCTCGTCACCCCCATCTACATGATGGGGGATCAGATCGGCGTGCTGGTGCAGCGGGACCCCGCCAAGGGTGATGCCTTCGACCTGGAGCGGGCCGAGGCGCCCACCCTGCGCATCTGCCACGAGATCGTGGACCTGGTGAAGGAATTCGGGGTCTACGGACCCGCCAAGCCCAAGGAGGCCAAACCCCTCCCCACGGCCGCGGAGCTCATCGATCAAACGCCCCCGCCCACCGAGCACGCGCCCAAGTGGGTGCCCACCACCGAGGCCCTCCCGGGCATGCCCGAGGTGATCCACACACCCTCCCTCAAGGTGGGGCCCCAGGGCCAGGCCGCCGGCGAGAAGCTCTTCGGCTACGAGAACACCCAGGTGGGCTTCAGTGCCCTCCCCTGGGAGGCGGCGGACCGCACCCTCTCCGGCATCATGGCCCCCAGCCGGCCCACCCCGGTGCAGCACCGGAAGCGGGGGATGATGAGCCCCGAGCTGCGGGCCTTCTTCTGGGAGATGGCCAGCCTCATCAGCCAGATCGTGCCCGTGGCCGCCGTGGTGCTGTGGATGGAGGATCCGGAGGAGATCCGGCCCCTCCTCTGCTTCTCCCCGCTGCCCATCAGCGAGAACCTGCAGCAGCAGGTGATGGCCCACGCCACCTACCACCTCACCACGGTGCGGGAGCAGGACCTCCGCGTGGTGGCCAAGGCCGAGATCCCCGAAGGCACGTTGCTGGATGGCGCCTTCGCCACCTACCTGCCCCTGCTCATGAACGAGAGCAGCTCCGGCCACGACCTGCTCATGGTCTTCCGGCAGGAGGATCAACCCTTCTCAATGCCCGAGATGGAGATCATCCAGCGCATGGGCCGCGTGCTGGGCATGCAGCTGGAGGAGGCCCGCCTCCACGAGCGCTACCACCAGGCCTTCCTCAGCGTCAGCCACCGCATCCTGAAGAGCTCCGAGAGCCGCCTGCCGGACCTCCGCAGCCACAGCGTCGCCACGGCCCGCCTCGCCCGCGAAGTGGCCCTGAAGCTGGACCTGCCCTCGGAGGACGTGGAGGCCGTCTCCATCGCCGCCATCCTCCACGACGTGGGCATGCTCCTCCTGGATCCCGCCCTCGTGCAGAAGGCCCAGCTCACCCCGGATGAGAAGCTGAAGCTGCGCCAGCACCCGGACCTCGCGGCCATCTTCCTGAAGGACCTGCGCTTCCCCTTCGATGTGGTGCGGGTGATCCGGCACCATCACGAGCGCTGGGATGGCCATGGCTACCCGGACAAGCTGCGGGAGAGCGCCATCCCCATGGGCAGCCGCATCATCCATGTCATCGAGGCCTACGAGGTCATGACGAGCGGCAAGAGCTACCGCACGCCCATCGGCTTCCGGAACGCCCTGGACGAGCTGAAGAAGGAGAGCGGCAGCCAGTTCGACCCCACCGTGGTGGAAGCTTTTTGCGAACTCATGACACGCAGGGAGGGAAGGATCTGATGGCGTTCCACCCATCGGTTACCCTGTCCTAGAGGTCCACCCATGCCCCGCGGCGCCCCGCCGACAGCCCCCCGCCCGACGCCGAGTGCCGAGCGTGGCTACACCATGGCGCTGCTGCTGGCCCTCATCGTGGTCATGGGCATCATGCTCACCATGGCCCGGCCCACCCTCCGGGCCGAGGTGCAGCGGGAGAACGAGGCGGAGCTCATCTTCCGGGGCGAGGCCATCGCCCGGGCGCTCAAGGCCTACAGCGCCAAGTTCGGTAAGTACCCGCAGGACCTGGACGAGGTGATGAAGGTCCGTCCCCTGCTCCTCCGGCAGAAGTACAAGGACCCCATGACGCCCACCGGGGAGTGGGACGTGATCACCCAGGTGCAGCCCGGAGTCACCGGAGAGACCCGCGGTCTTCCCATCATCGGCGTGAAGAGCCGCTGCGACCTGGATGCCTTCCGGCTCTACAAGAACAAGTCCCTCATCAGCGACTGGCGCTTCCTGGCGGATGAGAACGTGCTCGGCGCCGGGGGCGACGGGGGACGGGGCGGTGTGATCCCCGCGGGGGGCGGTACCGGTGGCACCGGCGGGGGCAAGGGGGGCGCGGGCTCCGGTGGCGGTGGGGGCGACAAGACCCCGAAATCAGGTGGTTGAACCCATGAGGTGGCTGTGAATCGCGTGGTCCTCGCCTTCGCCCTGGCCGCTGTGGGCGTGCTGCGGGCCGATGACTTCCTGGACTGGGCCCGGGGCCTGGAGAAGCGGGGAGTGAAGGTGTCCGCCGCCTGCTGGGACCTGGAGACGGGCAAGGCCGTGGACCGACATCAGGAGCACCTGATGCTGGTGCCCGCCAGCACCACGAAGGTGGTGAGCACCTACGCCCTGCTCAAGACCTGGAAGCCGGACTTCCAGGTGGAGACCGAGGTCTGGGGCCAACTGGCGGGGGGGGAGATCCAGGGGGACCTGGTGTTCAAGGGGGGCGGCGACCCCTACCTCACCACCGAGCGCCTCTACACCCTGGCCCGGGAACTGCGCGCCCTGGGCGTCAAGCGGGTGCTGGGGGAGATCAAGCTGGACCAGGGGGCCTTCGACGGGCAGCGCTGGGGCAACGGCTGGGAAAACACGAGCGCCGACACCACGCCCGCCATCTCCGCCCTGGCCGTGAACTTCGGTCGCAATGCCGCCGGCCGCATCGTCACAGACACGGACCGCGCCGCCATCGAGGAGATCACCACGGTGCTGGCCGATGCGGGCATCCCCGTGGCCGGCAAGGCGGGACTCAAGGATGCGCCCCTGAAGCTGCTCGCCTTCCGCAGCCCGCCCCTGCGCATGCTGGTGGGCGACATCAACAAATTCAGCAACAACTTCATGGTGGAGACGCTCACCAAGAAGTTCGGCGAGGGCTCCTGGCCCCGCGGCGTGGCCCGCATCCACGACTTCTACGCCAAGGTCTTCGGCCTGGGGCCCGGCCAGCTGTTCCTCACGGACGGCAGCGGCCTCAGCAAGGACAACCGCCTCAGCGCCCAGACCCTGGGCATCGTGCTCCGGGGGGCCTGGTTCGATTTCGAAGTGGGCCCCGAGTTCGTCGCCAGCCTCAAGATCATCGGGGGCGAACCGTTCCGCCTCAAACACAAGGATGAGAACCTCACCCGCCGCGTGCGCGTGAAGAGCGGCTACCTCGACCTCGTGCGCACGCTCTGCGGCTACATCCAGATGCCCGACGGCCGCTGGCGCGTCTTCGCCATCCTCCTCAACGGGCAGACCACCGAGGATGATATTTGGGATCAGGTCAGTCGCTGGGCGAACTGAGGGCCTACTCGAAGCCAGCATCCACGGCTCAGGGTCTGGAGTATCCCGCCTCGCGGGATACCCAGAGGATGACATCTGGGACCAAGTCAGCCGCTGGGCGAACTGAGGACCTACTCGAAGCCAGCACCCACGGCTCAGGGTCTGGAGTATCCCGCCTCGCGGGATACCCAGAGGATGACATTTGGGACCAGGTCAGTCGCTGGGCCAACTGAGGGGCGTGTCGGGCCGGGGTCTGGATCGCGAATGGCGCGAATGAAAGCGCGAATGACGCGAATCAGCTGATCTGGGGATTGCCTTCCTGCTTTTCGGGCCCGATGAATGGGTCGAAGAGGTCCGCCCCTCGGGCAGCCACGCCGGGACCGAGGCCAGATAAATCCTCCATTTGCGTTATTCGCGCTTTTATTCGCGCCATTCGCGATCCCCCCAACGCACTCCGGGGAATCCAACCCTTCGATTCTCAATCCCCACCGGCCAGCCCCCGATGAGGTTCCCATGGCACGCGTGACCATCCTGGATGACAGCCGGCTCGCCCGCACCTTCGCGGCGGGGGCGCTGCGCGCCAAGGGGATCCAGGTCACCGAGCTGGAGCCCGAGAGCCTGCCCCAGGTGATGGAGGCCCTGCGGTTGGAGCTGCCGGACCTGCTCCTGGTGGACCTGCTCATGCCCACCTGCCCGGGACTGGCGGTGGTCCGCAAGATCCGCCAGGAAGAGGATCTGAAGCACCTCAAGATCGTGGTGCTCAGCGCCCATCGGGATGAGGCCCAGGTGGAGCAGTTGGAGAAGCTGGGGGTGCAGGGGTTCCTGCCCAAACCCGTGGACGCCAACGCCGTGGGCTACCTGGTGAAGATGGTGCTGGACCAGGAATAGCCAGGCCCGCCTTGCATTGCCCGGGGCCTTCCCTCAGGGTTGAGGGATGTCGAAGGGTGAATCCAAGGGCCTCGCCGCCGTCCTGCTGGGGGCCTCCATCCTGGGCTTCGCGGCCATCTTCGTCCGATGGGCCGTGGCCGGGGGCGCTACGGCGCTCACCACGGGGTTCTACCGGATGCTGTTCGCGCTGCCCGGGGCCTGGCTCTTGGCGCGTCAAGCCGGCGATGTCGGGGGGGATCCCCTGGGTCGCCGGTGGGCCCTGGTGGCGGGCGCGCTCTTCTTCGGGGACCTCTGGCTCTGGCACCTGGCCATGCATCACACGGGCGCGGCCAACGCCACGCTGCTGGTGGGGGGCCTGAGTCCCATCTGGGTGGCGCTCTTCTCCTTCGCCTTCCTGCGGCTTCGCTATTCCTGGTTGGGCTGGGCGGGCCAGGCCGTGGGCCTCGCCGGGGCCTTGGTGCTGGGGCTGGCCAAGGGTGCCCGCATGGGGGATGGCAAGGGCGAGGCCATCGCCGTCGCCGCCAGCCTCTGCTACGCCGCCTTCACCCTGGCCATGGGCCGAGCCCGGCAACACTTCCAGGCCACCCAGACCCTCTTCTGGATGAGCCTCTCCTGCATGGCCTGCTTCGGTCTCGTGGCCCTGGCGGAAGGGCATGCCTTCAGGGGCTACTCGCCCGCCGCCTGGTGGAGCCTCCTGGGCCTGGGCCTCGTGGTGCAGGTGGGGGCCTGGGGGCTCAATACCTGGGGACTGGGCCATGTGGATGCGGCGCTGGGCGCCATCGGCCTCCAGGGGCAGCAGGTGGCCACCATCTTCCTGGCCTGGGGCCTCCTGCACGAGCCCTTGCGGCCCCTGGGCTTCCTGGGCGGCGCCGCCATCGTGGCGGGGATCATCATGGTGGCCACGAGCCCCAAGCGCCTGGCGGCCTGAGGGCTCAGAAGGCCAGGTGGAGCCGGGCGGCGAAGAGGTCCACGGGACCCCGGTCCCGGTTGTAGCCGGGGTTCCAGATGCGCTGGCCGTCCAGGCTGAGGGTGAGGTGCGTTCCGGCGGCCAGGGCGTAGTAGGCCTCCAGGATCCGCTCGGGGCCCTCGGTCAGGCGGCCGTCGCCCAGCAGGAATCCGGATCCTCCGGCGCGCAGGTAGTCGGCGTGGTCGGGGGAGAGGGCGTTCTCGACGAACGCGAGGCCCACGCGGTCGTCCTTCCGTCCCCAGGATGCACCCGCCAGCTGCAGGCCACCGCTGAGGGAGCGGTCCGCCTCGGTAAAGGCCCAGGTCTCCGTGCGCCCGTCATTGCGGCTGGTCCGGAGGAAGGCGCCCAGGTTCTCGGTCAGGCCCTGCTCCAGGTCCACTACCCACCCGGACTTGGTGCGGCCGGGGCCGCGGGTGGTCGTGACCTCGGGCGGGGCGCCCTGGGCCAGCGCTTCTCGGTAGTTCCCCATCCGGGCGTGGTTCGAGAAGAGGAGCAGGTGCACCTTGCCGGAGCCGTGGTCGTGCTGCAGTTCCAGCAGCTCGCCGTGGGCCCGGGAGACCTGGTGGTCGAAAGCCAGCATGTTGGCTTCCCGGGGCTCGAGGAATGACCCGGCGCGGAAGGTCCAGGCGTCCATCACGAGTTCCCCGGCCAGGCCCCAGGTGTAGCCGCGGGTATCGGCGGGGTAGTCGTAGGCGGCGGCGCCCATGAGGGCCCAGTTGAGGAACTGGGTGCGGGGATCGTGGGCGTAGGCATTGGGATCGAAGAGGTCCAGCACCGCGAAGCGTCCGGCCCAGAAGCTCAGGCGGCGGCTGGACTGGGTGCCGCCCAGCTGGTTGGCATCGGGTTCTACCGGGTTGGCAGTGCCGCCGAGATCCCAGGTCTGGCGGAGGTAGAGCCGGGCGAGGGCCACTTTCAGTTCCGGATCGCCCACTCGGTAAGTCTCCCCGTTGGGCGCGCCCGCGAGGCCCAGCACGTGGGAATCGCCCTGGCCGCCGGCGGCTTCGGCATCGGCGTAGAGCTCCCCGCCGGACCAGGCGCGCCATCCCAGGCACAGGGTGCCCGTGAAGGAGGTGCGGGACTCCTTGCGGGATTGGAAGCTGTTGGGGCCCGCGTAGGGGCTGTCGAAGGCGCCGTGCCCCTGCACGACCACCGTGCTCTGGCCGTGGACGGAAAAAGTCTCTGGCTCCTGGGCGGACAGGGCGAGGCTCAGGCCCGAGAGGGCCAGTAAGCGGAGGGGCATCATGGGTTACTCCGGGGTGAGGACGCCGCGATCCTCGCGGTAGGCGAAGAGCTCGCCGAAGCGGCCCCAGGTGACGAGTGTGTCGAAGGTCTGCTCGGGGTTCTCCATGGGAAGGCGGTGCTGCAGCTCGGCGTGGAGCTCAACCGCCTTCAGCTCGCCCTTGTGCAGCTCGATGAGCTCCTGCACGAGGCGGAACAGGCGCAATTCCAGGAGCTGGGCCTTCCAGATGTCTTTGCGCTCGTCCATGTGGGCGCGGACGAAGCGCTGGCCCAGGGCCGTGAGCACCACCTGCCGTTTGGGGGTGTCCACCAGGTCCAGCATCTCGGCGCCCTTGGTGGATGCGAGCACTTTCTCAAAGGGCACGTGGGTGGCGGCCACCACCTGGAAGAGGTCGGACGTCCCGCCCTGGGTCTCCAGGTATTCCAGGAGGCCGAGGATATCGCTGGAGTGGGTGGCCGGCAGGGGTTCGATCAGGTCCGGCAGCAGGCTGGGTTCCGGCGCGGTCATCTCCACGTCCGGCAGCTCGGTGCTGGTGATGATGTCGTGCAGCTGGTCCACCAGGCGCAGGAACTCGGGGCTGCGCATGTCCCGGGGGCGGGGCAGGGGGTTGTCGACGATGGTCCGCACCCGGCCGGGGTTGGCGCTGAGGACGACGACCCG
>DATFAX010000083.1:0-8928 GCA_035254125.1 Holophagaceae bacterium
CGGCAGTGGCCATGTTGGTTTGAGCGTCCATGGGCATCTCCAAGACCGGGAAAGAAGAGGGCGCTCCGCGAGGGCGGAAGGCCGCGTGAAGCAGATCACATTGTCCCAATCAACCTTGCAATTGTGACGATCGTCGGCACACGGGTCAAACGGAAATCCTGGATCAATCCCTGTGGAGTCGCGCGTTTGCGACGTCCGCAGTGGCCCGGCGGCATTTTCCGGGGAGTCGGGAATTTCCTTCCGCTAGACTTTCGTCATGTCCCCCTTTGCTTCCCCTGTCCGGTTCCGGCCATGGATCTGATCCGCACCTACGGCGCCCACCGCCTCACGTGGGTGCAGGACCTGGGCGAAGCCAAGGAAGGCGGCAGCACCTTCCACCTGATGCGGCGGGAGTCCGATGCCGCACGATTCCTCCTGCAGCTCTGGACCCCCCGCCTGGAGGACCGCTCCCTGGATCACCTCCGGGAGATCTTCCTGTCCAGATTCCAGGACGCCACGCCCCTGGACCCGGTGGAAGTCCACTTCGGCTTCGACGACGAGCAGGTGTGGTTCCTCCAGAACCTCCCCGGAACCCCCCTCGCGCGGGCCTGGGACGAGTGGAACGTGCCCCAGCGCCACGCCTTCCAGCGCCACCTGGAAGGCCTGCTGGCCACGGACAACCAGGCCCGCTACCTGCACCCCGAGGTCATCGGCCTCCGCCCGGGCCTCATCACCCTGCCCCGTGCGCTGGGCGAGGACCCCGGTTCCCTGGCCCCGCTGCGCGGCCTCCTCTCCGGCAGCGAGCCGGGCCCCGGAGGGCCCCCACCCCTCCCGTGGGAAGCGGCGCAAATCCTCTCGCAGCCCCGGGGCCGGGCCATCCGCGGTCGCGGCCAGGAGCTGACCTACCTCAAATCCCTCATGCTCGGCCTCTCGGCGCCCGCCCCCATGGAGCGCATCGTGCTCCTCATGGGCGAGGAGGGCCTCGGCAAGGAGCACCTCGCCGCGTGGGCCTGCGCCGCCGCCGAGAGCGAGGGCCTCTGGGTGCACACCCTGGCCCTGGGTCACGAAGAAGGTCCCGCCCACCTCCTGGGGCGCCTGCTCGAGGAGACCCTCCACGGCCTCGAAGCCGACCTCTACGCCCGCCAGCCCACCGTGGCCCGCCTCATCGCCCGCCGCCTGCCCGCTTTCGCCTTCCTCACGGGCGGGCGCAAAGCCACGAGCCTGGAGCTGGATCCCGAGGAATTGCAGGGCGCGCTGGAGGCCCTGGACTTCGCCACCACCCACCATCCCCGCCTCGTGCATCTGTGGGGCCTGGACCGGGCCCAACCCGAGACCCTCGCCCTGGTCCGCGAGCTCGTGCACCGCTCCACCCTGCCCTGGCTGCTCTCCCTCTCCAGCGGCACCTCCGGCGCCGGCTTGAAGCCCTTCGTCGCCCAGCTCAAGGGGGAGCCCCACGCGGCCATCGTGCTGCTGAACCGCCTCGAGGACGAGGACATGCGCCAGGTGCTCCAGGACCTCCTGGGCCACCATGAACTCCCCGGGGACGTGGTGCAGGACCTGCTTCAGGCTTCCCTGGGCAATCCCGGGCTCATGCAGAGCCTCGTGGAACTGGCCCAGCAGGCCGGCGAACTCCGGGAAGAGGCGGGCCGCTGGTCCCTCGTACCCGGCCATCGCCCCACCTTCCGCGCGGGCTCCGACCTCATGTCCCCGGTGCTCGTGGGCCGGCTGCACCGCCTCAATCCCGCCACCCAGGCCCTCGTGCGCCTGCTGGCCCTCGCCGACCGGGCCCTGCCCGTGGAGGTGCTCGGTCGCGCGCTGGGGCTCGCGGGCGATCCGCTGGAGGACATCCTCCAGGTGGCCGTGGGCTCCAAGCTCGTACTCGCCCAGGGCCTGGAAGCGCAGATTCCCGACCCCCGCTGGCGCGAGCTGGTGCTGGGGCACACGCCCCAGCCGGAGCTGAAGCGCCTGGCCCGTGCCCTCGTGGGCGCCCTCAAGGGAGCCGGCGACCGCGGCCCCATCAGCGTCTCCCTCCAGAGCCTCGCCGGCGACGAGCAGAGCGCCCTGTCCGGCGTGCTGCAGGTGCTGGAGCGGGAGGGCATCGGCACCCCCGCGGAGGTGCGCCGCGTGGTGGACCAGGCCCTGGCCCTCCACCCCTCCGTCCTGGACAAGGCCCGCCTCTATGAGCACCTGGCCGATGCCTGGGCCCACAGCACCAGCGGCGGTCTCTTCGCCGGGGAAGGCGGCGCCGCCCCCTTGCCCCAGGCCCTCACGGCCCTGGCCAAGGCCCGGACCGCCCTCGCCGAACTGCCCGCCCCACCGCCTCCCTTCGCGGCCCGCCTCCTCCGCAAGCAGGCGACGCTCGAACTGCGCCGACGCCACCTCCCCGAGGCGCGGGAGGCCATCATGGCCGCCGCCGACCTGCTGCGGGACGTGCCCCAGCACTCCGAACAGCCCCGCATCCGCCTGGCCCTGGCGCGCCTCCACTTCCTTCAGGGGCACCTTCCCAAGGGCATCAAGGCGCTGGAGGAAGGCCTCTCCCTGCTGCAAGCCCAGGGGGCCAAGGCCCACACCGCGGACCAGGTGGAGCTCATGCTCGAGCTGGGCCGCGCGCTGGGCAACCAGAGCCAGATGGAGCGCGCCACCGCCCTGCTCGAAAACGCCCTGCGCCTGGCGGAATCCGGCCAGCAGGTGCGCGCCCTCGTGCACGTGCAGCTGGTGCTCGGAGTCCTCCGCATGGCCAAGGGGGACATGGACGGCTGCCTGATCCTGCTGCGGGAGGCCCTCCAGGCGGCCCGGCTCCACGGCGACCCCCTGCTCCAGGCCCAGGCCCACCTGCACCTGGGCATGGCCAAGAGCCTGCAGCACCACCTCGCCCCCGCCCTCTCCCACCTCGAACGCGCCGTGGACCGCTTCCAGCGTGCCGGGGAGGAAGCCGCGGCCACCCTGGCCCGCATGTGGCGGGCCCGCACCCTCGCGGCCCTGGGCGATCGCGTCTCCGCCGAACACCACCAGCTGCAGGCCTTGGGCGGCCAGCGCACCCAGCTCACACCCCTGGAGCAGGGCGTCCAGTCCTTCCTCCAGGCCGAGATCGCCGGCTTCGGTGGCTCCTGGCGCGATGCCGCCCGCCTGTACCGGCAATCCGCGCAGCTCTTCGAGGGCTGTGGCCTCTCCTGGCGGCACCGCCTCGCCCAGCTCCGCATGGTGCAGGCCGAGGCCCGGGAGTGCCAGGACGCCCAGCGCGAAGCCCCCGAGAGCTGCTGGAGCCTGCTGGAGTCCCTCAAGGGCCCCGTGGAGGGCGCCGGCTCCCGCTGGCTGGATCTGGAGTGGCAGCGGGCCCATGGTCTCCTGCTGGCCTGCGCCCCCGCCTCCGATCCCGTGGACCAGGAAGCCCTCAACGCCTGGGGCGAAGCCATGAGCCTCGCACGGGACCTGCAGTTCGCCAGCGAAGTGCTCGAGGCCGCCTCCGAGAGCGCCCGCACCCTGCTCCGCCGTGGCGAACGCCTGGGCGCGAGGTCCCGCCTGCAGGATGCCTTCCCCAGCTTCCAGCAGATGTGGAACCGCGTGGGCGAGCTCTTCACCACGCCCTTCCTGGGCCGCCCCGACCTCCACCGATTCCAGGAGGCCGTGAACGCCAGCGGCTTGCGGTTCGTGCTGCCCGAGCGGGGGGATCCCCTCGCGGATTGGACCCCCACGCAGGCGAACCTCCCGGCGGTGAACTTCCCGGAGCGATAGGGCGCGGCTGAAACCCTGAACCGCCAGGCCCCGCCTCATGGTCCAATGTCTCCCCGGCTTCGACTCACCCCAGCGGAGACCCCCATGAGCCACCACCCCGCCCAGGCCCCGGCCAAGGTCACCATTCCCCAGCTCCTGAGCTGGGCCTCCGAAGGGCGCCGGCTCGTCATGACGACGGCCTACGACGCCTTCAGCGCCCGGCTCGCGGACCCCGTGGTGGACATCACCCTCGTGGGCGACAGCGTGGGCAACGTGCTCCTGGGCTTCGACAACACCCTGCCCGTGACCATGGCCATGATGCTGCACCACGTGGAGGCGGTGGCCCGCACCCGGCCGCGCTCCCTCCTCGTGGCGGACATGCCCTACCTCAGCTTCCACCTCGGCGAGGAGGACACGCTGCGCAACGCCGGCGCCTTCATCCGGGCCGGGGCCGCCGCTGTGAAGCTGGAGGGCGGCACGAAGCGCCTGGACATGGTGCACGCGCTGGTGGACGCCGAGATCCCCGTCATGGGCCACCTGGGCCTCACCCCCCAGAGTGTGAACATGATGGGCGGCTTCAAGGTGCAGGGGCGTGACGCCGAGCACGCGATCCGGATCCTCGAGGACGCCCACAAGCTGCAGGAAGCGGGCTGCTTCGCCCTGGTGCTCGAGGGCATCCCCTCGGACCTCGCCCACCGTGTGACCGAGACCTTGCGCATCCCCACCATCGGCATCGGCGCCGGCGTCCACTGCTCGGGCCAGGTGCTCGTACTGCATGATCTGCTCGGTCTGCTGCAAGGACACAAACCCAAGTTCGTCCGGACCTATGCCGATGGGTACGGCATCCTCCAGTCCGCACTGCAGCGCTGGTCCCAGGACGTACGAGATGGCGCCTTCCCCAATGTCGATGAATCCTATACCCTTGCAGAGGCCGTCCGTTCCCAGGTGGCCCAGTGGCAGCCGGGGAATTCACCCATGGCCGGCCCCGAGGGTCCCTGAGCTTCCGACCGCCGTTCGTCCCTCCTGAGAAGGAAAGTTCTTTAATGCGCATTGTTCGCAGCATCGCCGACCTCCGGGTCCTCTTGAAGACTCTCCGGGAGAAGGGGAAGCGCATCGGGTTCGTGCCCACCATGGGCTACCTGCATGACGGCCACGGCGCCCTCGTGAAGCAGTCCGCCGCCCGCTGCGACGCCACGGTGGTCAGCATCTTCGTGAACCCCACCCAATTCGGCCAGGGCGAGGACCTCGCCAAGTACCCCCGCGACCTCGAGCGCGACCAGGGCCTCTGCTTGGAGTGGGGCGCCACGGTGCTGTTCCTGCCCGAGGCCTCCGAGATCTACCCCAGCGGCTTCCAGACCTTCGTGGAGCCGGGTCGCCTCGCCGAGCCCCTCTGCGGCCAGTACCGCCCCGGCCACTACCGCGGCGTGGCCACGGTCGTCGCCAAGCTCTTCAACATCGTGGAGCCCGATCTCGCCTTCTTCGGCCAGAAGGACTTCCAGCAGACCCTCGTCGTGCGCCGCATGGTGCGCGACCTGAACCTGCCCGTGGACGTGGTGGTGGTGCCCACCATCCGCGAGGAGGACGGCCTCGCCATGAGCAGCCGCAACGGCTACCTGAGCGAGGAGGAACGCGGTCGCGCCCTCAGCATCAGCCGCGGCCTGCTGGCCGCCGAGAAGGCCTTCCACGCCGGTGAGCGCAAGGTCGCCCACCTGCTGGAGATCGTGAAGGCCGCCCTCGTGGAGCCCATGAAGGGCGTGGACCAGCTCCAGTACCTCGAGCTCGTGGATGCCCAGACCCTGGATGCCCACCAAGGTGAGGTGGATCGCACCGTGGCCCTCTGCGTGGCCGCCTACGTGGGCAGCACCCGCCTCATCGACAACGTCATCCTGGCCCCCAGCCACGACGAGGCCGTGCTCAACGTGACCTTGAGCCCCCAGCAGGCCTGAGCGGCACCGCGGAGACAGCCGGAGTATCCTTGGGGCCACCACGCCCCGGAGGATCCCCCATGAGCGTCTCCATCTTCCTTTCCCTCACCCTCCTGGCCCTGCCCCAGGGCAAGGGCCATGGCCGTGGGCACACCAAGGACCGGGGCGAGTTCGTGCCCCCCGGCCTCGCCAAGAAGGGCGGCCTGCCCCCGGGCCTCGCCAAGAAGTACGGCCGCCTGCCGCAGCGCCCCTACGTCGCCATCGACCCCCGGCACACGGACCGGGCTTACTTCCTCATCGATGGCCGTTGGGAACTGCGAAAGGGCTTCGACGTATCCCTCCAGGCGGAAGTGCGGGACTGCCTGCGCCTCCCCCTCGCACCCCCACCCGTGCCCCTGCCCAAGATCGGCGTCGACCTGCACGTGGTCCTCTTCAACTAGGAGCCCCGATGCTGAGCCTGCTGCTGCTGATCACCCCCCTGCCCGCCAGCCCCGTCGCTGCGCCGACGGCCCTCATGGACCGCGACGACAAGTGGGAACGGAAGCGGGAGAAGGAACGCGAGAAGGAGGATCGGCGCTACTGGAAGGAGCGCGACAAGGAGGAACAGCGCTACTGGAAGGAACGGCGGAAGGAGGCCCGCCACCGCTTCCACGAGCGTGAGGAAGATCGGGATGACCACCGGGATTGGGATTACGACCACCCCCGGCACCGGCACGCCTGCCCGCCCTGGATGCAGAGCTACTGGCGCCCCGGCGAGCGCCGCTACGTCGCCCTCGTGCCCAACGATCCCACCCGCGTCTACGTCTGCGTGGATGGCCGCTGGATCCTGCGCCGCCTCACGGATCCCCGGGCGCACCTGGACCTGGAGACCGCCTTCCACCTGCCCCTGGCCCCGCCGCCCGTGCCCCTGCCCCGACTGCCGGGGTTGAACCTGCACGTGGTGCTCTTCGACTGAGCCCACCTCCCGAACGGAAAGGGCCCGGCGCGAGCCGGGCCCTTTCCGTTCATGAGCTTGGGATCAGTAGCCCGCCACCTTGAAATCGTCAAAGTTCACGCGGCGGGTGCTGCCGTCGGTCTTGCGGATCTCAAAGCGGATGCCGCCGGAGACGTTCACAGTGAAGGTGGCCGTCTGCAGGGTGGTGGACGCGGTGGTGACGGTGCCGCCGGTCTGGGTCCAGGTGCTGCCGTTGTTGGTGGAGTACCAGAGGGTCCAGGTGGTGCTGGCGTCGCTGCCATAGGAGGCGTGCTTCACCGTCACCGTCTTCGCGCCCGTGGCCCAGGTGTACGCCATGGTGAGCTTGCCGCTGTTGCGCATGCGCACGCTCTGGGTCCCCACCTTGGGATCCGCGGTGGTGTTGCCCAGCAGGGCGTCGTTCAGGGTCCAGGTGCCCGAGGCAAAGGTCACGTTGCCCGTGGTGTAGGCGGTCTTGGTGCCCGTCTCGAAGCCTTCCGTGAAGCTGGTGCCGGGACTCACCGCGAAGGTGGCGGCCAGGGTGTGGTTGGCGGTGACGTTGCTGAAGGTGTAGGTGGAGATCGCACCCTTGGCCACGCCGTCCACGCTGACCCCGGAGATGATGTAGCCCGCGTTCGGGGTGATGGTGAACGTCTGGCTGCCGCCGCTGGCGACTGTCACCGTGCCCGCGGGGCTCACGCTGCCGTTGGCGCCGGCGCTGGCGGTGATCGTGTAGGTGGCCACGGGGATGCCGAAGGCGTAGGAGCCCGCCTTGAAGGTGGTGGGGTCATACCACTTGTAGCCGGCCGCAGGGGCCGACCAGGGCTCAGCCTGGGGCTCCGTGGAGCTGGCGGGATCCTCCATGGCCAAGAGGGCGGTCGGGGAGTCCAGTTGCAACCCGGCCACCTGGTTCAGGGCCGTGTACGACTCATGGTTGGCCAGCCAGTCGATGACGTTGGGCATGAGGATGGCGTCGTTCTGCTCCTGCCAGCCCGCATGGGTGGTCTTGGTGCCCCCCGTCTCCTCCTTGAGGTACTTGGGGGTGGCGTCCTCGATGGGCGAGGAATCGCCGATGAAGGCGGCCTTGCCGTACCCCACCTTGGCCACGGCCACGAAGGGTCCCTCCGCGCGGCCGCCGCCGTTGTACACGCCCTGGTCCACCGCACTGGCCCACTTGGTGGTGGTGGCGGGCAGGTAGACGATGCCCTTGGCCTTGGTGGGATCCAGGATGGCCAGGGTGGAGCCCGCGTGCATGGCCACGGTGGCCACGCCGCTGGTGATGTTGAAGGCCTGGCTGGGCGCCACGATGTCATTGGCGGTGATGTCGCCCAGGGCGTTGTAGCGGAAGCGGACGCCGAAATTCGTGGCCAGCCAGTCGGTGCTGGTGACGTTCTGCATGGGGTAGGAGGCGGCCTCCTCCGAGGTCATCCCCTTGGTGGGATTGCCGAAGGCGCCCCGGCGGTAGCCGTTGAACACCTCGGAGCCGTCCCAGCGGTTCTTGTTGCGGTCGGCGTTGTAGTGGTCCGCCACGAAGAAGATGGAGCCACCGTTCTGCACGTACTGCAGCAGGGCCGCCTGCTCGCTGGTCTTCAGGGGGATGTTGCACTCCGCCAGCACGAGGACATCCCAGCCCGACAGATCGGTCACCGTGAGGGGCCCCACCTTGCGGAGTTCCTGCACGTAGTAGCCGCGGTCCGCCAGGGCGTTGGCGAAGTCGGAGAAGCCGCCATCGATGACCCAGTCCGCGGCGCCCGCCGTGGAGCCGTGCGTGTTGTCGAAGAGCACCTTCTTGCCATTCACCGTGCCCCGGGCGTTGATGTGCGGGGCCGGATCATTGGGCCCCTCCGCGTGAAGGGTCGGGAGGCCCAGCCCCAGGAGGGCCGGAAGAAGGGCGAGACGGAAGAGCAGCCGGGGCCAGGGGGCCGGGAGGAAGGGCATGGCGATCCTTTCGGAAGGTATGGATCGCAGCCTAGCCCCGCGGGGGGGCCGGTCCGTGCGAATTGCTGTTAAAACTCGTTAACTTTTCGATCCTCGCATCGGACTGTCCCTCCCGGGCCCCGGGGTGAATGGGAAGATTTCGACCCTGGAAATTCCTTCCAATCCGCCCCATCCTTGTCTGTTGGCCGGGACCCCCTCGATGGGTGGCCTGGACCGGAGGACAGATGCTGCGACATTTCCTGCTCGGGAAGATCCACCGCGCCACCGTGACGCGAGCGGACTTGGATTACGTGGGTTCCATCACCATCGACCCCCTGCTCATCGAAGCCGCCGGCTTCCTGGAGGGCGAGAAGGTGGACATCTACGACGTCACCAACGGCTCCCGCATCTCCACCTACGTCATCCCCGGCATCCCCGGCAGCG
>DATFAX010000084.1:0-10091 GCA_035254125.1 Holophagaceae bacterium
GCGGTGTACTCGGGCTCGATCTGCTCCTTCGCGAGCAGGGCCTCCTCCTCGGTGGCGCCCACGCCCACGCCGAGGCGGGCGAAGAGCCCCATGAGGGCCTCGATGTCCGCCGGCGTGCTGGCCGAAGGCGGCAGGAAGGAATTCAGCTCATCCACCAGGATGTAGCCGCGATTCCGTCCGAGGGAGATGAGCGCCTTCGTCAGCTCGAAGTACGTATCCAGGTTGGGCATCGGAACCATTCAAACCTCAAAGGTGGACCTGCTGGCCGATCCCTGTGATGGGGGTCGGGGCACACTCCCGGCATATTGCCTGGAGCGGTCCAGAACCTATCAGTATAGAGAAATGCCCCGAAACGGCAAGGTCGACGGGTTCGCGGGTGCGCTAACGGCCTTTCATGGATTGGGCCAAACGGCTTTTCCGCATAAGCAATTCCGCCATGCTGGCCTCCAGCCGGGAGGCGAGTCCGGCCTCCCCTTGGGTGCGGGGGTCGGCCAATTGCCGCTGCAGGGCCTGGAGCTCGCGCATGACGTAGGCATTTTCCAACTTCAGCCGGGTGGATTCGGGATTGGCCATGGCCCCTGGCGCATCCCGGCGGGAGAGATCCGCCTCCAGGGCCCGGGCGATCTTCAAAACTTCGGGGGGGAGGGCGGCGTCATCGCCCTCGGAATCCAGAAGCGCCTGAAGCACGGGGGCTCCGGACAGGGCCTCCCACCAGGCGAAAGGCCAGGTGGCCACCTCCGCGGCATGGCCCGCGCGGACCAGCAGGACCAGGGCCCGGATCTGCTCATCGAGGACGATGGAGGCCGGCAACGGGGAAGCCGGGGCTTCCTCCGCTGCTGTGGCGCCACCCCGTTTCCACACGCGTTCCACCTCCTGCATGGGCAGCTGCAGCTGGTGGGCGAGGCTCACGAGCACTTCACGGTTCTCGGCGGTGCGGGGCAGGTAGGGAATGAACTCGGAGAGGTCCTTGAAGGCCTCCATGCGGTCGCCGATGCGTCGCATGTCCTTGCCATCCATGGAGCGGTTGATCACGAAGCTGGTCCAGTCCGGAGCCTGGCGGAGCAGGTCGCGGAAAGCCTCGGCGCCCATGCGGAGGCACCAGGTGTCGGGGTCTTCGCCCTGGGGCAGCTCCAGGAGGCGGATCTCGAACCCGTGGGGCAGGGCCATGCGCAGGGTGCGGTCCATGGCCCGGCGGCCCGCGGCGTCACCATCGAAGCAGAGGACGAGGCGGCGGGAGAAGCGTCCGATCTGCTTGAGGTGCTCCTCGGTGAGGCTCGTGCCCATGGGCGCCACGGCGGCGTGGATGCCTTGCTGGTGCAGCTGCAGGACATCGAAGTAGCCCTCCACGATGAGGGCGCCGTCGCGCATCTGGCCCTTGGCCCGGTGGAAGCCGAATAGGGTCTCGCCCTTCTTGAACAGGGCCGTCTCCCGGGTGTTCATGTACTTGGGCTTGGCGTCACCGAAGGCCCGGCCCGCGAAGGCCACGATGCGGCCCCGGGCGTCGTGGATGGGCAGGGTGAGGCGGTCGCGCAGGAAGTCGATGAGGGTGCCCCGTTCCGTGCGGCTCACGAGCCCCGCCTGCTCCAGCAGCTCGCCGGAGAAGCCGAGGCCCTTCAGGTGCTCGATGAGGCGGTCCCAGGCATCGGGGGCCACGCCGAAGCCCGCCTCCTTGCCGAAGGCCTCTGTGATGCCACGGTCCCGCAGGTAGCTCCGGGCACCCGCATGGCGGTCCAACTCCCGCTCGAAGAAGGCCTGGGCGGCATCCAGGGCGCTGCGCAGTCGGGCTTCGGCATCCACTTCCTCGCTGGAGCGCTCCCGCTGTTTGGGCATCTCGATGCCGGCGTGACGGGCCAGGGTCTCCAGGGCTTCGGGGAAGGTCATGCCCTCCCGTTCCATGAGCCAGGAGAAGGCGTCGCCGTGTTTGCCGCACCCGAAGCAGTGGTAGAAGCCCTTCTCGGGCACCACCTGGAAGCTGGGGGACCGCTCGGCGTGGAAGGGGCAGAGCCCCGTCCAGGAGGCCCCGGCCTTCTTCAGCTTCACCGCCTGGCCCACGAGGGTCAGGAGGTCGGTGGCGTCCTTGACGCGGTTGACGAGTTCGCGGTCCTTCATGGGCTACAGGAGGGCCCGGATTTCGTCATCCGTCAGCACGCGGTTGCTCTGCTTGGCCTTGCCCAGGATGCGCTCGATGCGTTCGGGGCTGGTGTCGTGGCCGTTGCTTTCCAGCCAGTAGATGACGTTGGAGTGGCCGGCCACGGGACCGATCTCGATCTCCTGGCGGCGGTTCACGAGGGCGGCGGGCACGCCGCTGTAGACCGCGTCCGCCAGTTCGGTATCGCCCCGGCGGAGCGCCTTCACGATGGCGGCGGCGTGGACGCCGGTGCCCGTGCGGAAGGCGTCGCGGCCCAGGAGGGGGTAGTTGGCGGGGATCTCGAAGCCGCAAAGTTCGGCCACGCGGTCGGCCAGGCCCGGCAGGTCCGTGAGGTCGGCTTCCAGGTAGCCCATGAGGATGAGGTTCATCATGAGCTGGTCCAGGGCCACATTGCCGCAGCGCTCCCCGATGCCCAGGATGCTGCCGTGGAGGCGATCGGCCCCGGCCTCGAAGGCGGCGATGGCGTTGGCCACGCCCACCCCGCGGTCATTGTGCCCGTGCCAGTCGAGGCGGATGTGAGGGTGGCCCTTGAGCACGTCCTCCTTGATGAAGCGCACGAGGTTGCGGACCCCTTCGGGCGTGGCGTGACCGCAGGTGTCGGAGAGGCAGATGGCGGAGGCGCCCTCTTCGATGGCGGCGGTGTAGATGGCCTTGAGCACCTCGGGCCGCGCCCGGGTGGTGTCCTCGGTCACCATCATCACGGGGATCTGGTTGCGCCGGCAGAAGGCCATGGCCTGCTTCACAGTGGCCACCAGGAAGGCGAGGTCCCAGCCCTCCACGTCCATGCGCACGGGACTGGAGCCCAGGAAGGCGCCGGCCTCGAGGGGGATACCTACGCGCTGCTGGATCTCGGCGATGGGGCGCAGGTCCGTCTCCAGGGTGCGCACGGCGGCGTTGGGGTGCACGGGCAGTCGGTGGTCGCGGACCTCCACCATCAGGGCCTTCACGGCGGCGAGGGCCTTGGGGCCGGCGCCGGGCATGCCCAGGTCCAGGCCGTGGACGCCCAGGCGGGAGATGCGGTGAAGGAGGTCCCGCTTGGCGGCGATGTCCGGATCCGTGACGGAGGGGCTCTGGAGGCCATCCCGCAGGGTCTCGTCGTTCAGCTGGGGGCGCCGGCCCTGCGGGGGGGGCAGGGGGCGGTTCCAGTCGTGGATCAGGTCTTCAAGGGTCATGGGCTCGGGCGCGGGGCACTCACAGGGTCGTCTCCAAGACTACCCGGACCGGGCGGCCCAGCAGCGCGACGAGGAGGGATCCCTTGGCATCCAGGGCTTCCAGCTCCGGCCCCAGGTCTTCCGAGCCCCGGATCCGGAAGGTCAGGAGGGCCTCCCCGTCGTCCAGGGCCAGGCCGGTGACCGACTGCCGCCGACGGCGGTCCAGGGCATCCGCCGCCCGGAGGATGGCGGAGAGCTTGCGCACCGTGTCCCGGTGCCAGGGCGCCAGGTTTCGGAAGGCCTCGTGCTTGTCGGGGTTCGGATCCTTGCCCCGGTGGTGGCGCACCACCTGGGCCAGGAGCTCCACCTCCTCGGGCCAGAAGCCCGGCAAGCTGGCGGCGCGCAGCAGGTAGGCGCCGTGCTTGTGATGGCCCTTCTCGGCCACGGAGAAGCCGATGTCGTGCAGTCGGCTGGCGTGGTGGAGCCATTCCCGTTCCCGCTCGCCCAGCTCGAACCAGGGCTGGACGGCGAGGAAAAGCTGGTCAGCGAGCGCCTGAACGTGGCGGCTGTGGCCGGGGTCCGGGTCGTGCCGGGCGGCCAGGGCCTCCACGGAGGCGCGGCGACGCTCGGCCAGAGGCGGGATGGCGGCCCCGCCATGGGCCAGGGCATCCCAGACCATGCCCTCCCGCAGGCCCACGGGCAGGTGCTGCACGGGCGGATGGTCCAGCCAGTCCAGGAGGGCGGCGGCCCAGGCGGCGCCCACGTGGAGGACCTCGGCCCGCTTGGGCGGCACGCCCAGCCGAAGGCGGCCCGTGGCATCCGTGGACCAGAGCTTCTTCTTGAACTTCCGCAGCTGGGAGAAATCGAAGCTGTGGTTGGCGGCGGCTCCCTGGGCCAGGTCCTCCAAGGTGCCGCTGGTGCCCAGCACGAGGTCCGGGGTCGGCAAGTCCGCCGGCAGGGCCTTCCGGGCCTTCTTGAGGACCTTCCGGATGAACCGCCGCAGGCGCTTGAAGTCCGCCAGGGTGGGGGGATCGGAGGTGGGACAGGCTTCGGCGAGGCGCTGCAAGCCGAAGGGGATGGACGTGGAAGCGAGGACGCGACCCCCCTCCACCCAGGTGAGCTCCGTGCTGCCGCCGCCGATGTCCATGAGGGTGACGGGGCCCTCGGGGAAGGGGATGGTGTGGCTCACGGCGAGGTGGATGAGACGCGCCTCCTCCTCGCCGCTGATGATCCGGATGGGCAGGCCAAGGGCGGTGGCTTCGCGCAGGAAGTCGGGGGCGTTGCGGGCGTCCCGCAGGGCGGCGGTGCCGCAGGCCATCACCGTATCGCAGGCGAAGCCCGCGATGACCTGGGCCATGAGGGCCAGGGCCTCCAGCCCCTCACGGAAGGCCTCCGGTGCGATCTCGCCCTGTTGGGCGTTGCCCCGGGCCAGGCGGACCATGGCCTTCTCCCGGGCCAACACCCGCTGGTTGCCCATGGCATCCACTTCCACCACCACGAGGTGAAGGGAATTGGAACCGACATCAAGGGCGGCGATGCGCATACTTCAGCCTAGATCGGAGCTGGGGGACCCCTCCATGCATTTCCATCTGCTGTCGCCCGAGGAGGCCATGGCGGGGCTGAAGAGCTCCCCGGAGGGCCTCGCCTCCGAGGAAGCCCAGCGGCGGTTGGCGGAGTTCGGGCCGAACCGGGTGGCGGAGGTGCGGAAGCGCTCCTGGATCTGGGAGCTGGTCGGCCAGTTCATCCACTTCTTCGCCCTCATCCTCTGGGTGGCAGCGGGCCTCTGCTTCCTGGCCGAGTGGCGGGACCCGGGGGGCGGCATGGCCAAGCTCGGGATCGCCATCCTGGTGGTGATCCTCGTGAACGGTCTCTTCGCCTTCTGGCAGGAGGCCCGGGCCGAGCAGGCCGTGCGGGGCCTGGAGGCGCTGCTCCCGCGGGATGTGCTCGTGTCCAGGAGCGGCCGGCTGGTGCAGGTGGGGGCCGAGGCCCTGGTGCCCGGCGACGTGGTGATCCTGGAGGATGGCGATGTCGTACCAGCGGATGTGCGTCTGTTGGAGGGCTTCGGGCTCATGGTGAACGCCTCGGTGCTCACGGGGGAATCCGTGCCGCTGCCCCGGGATCTCCGGCCCGAGACCGAGACCAGCCCGCTGCGCGCCCGCAATGTTCTGCTGGCGGGCACCTCCATCGTGTCGGGCCAGGGGAAGGGGCTCGTCTATGCCACGGGCATGCGCACGGAATTCGGCCACATCGCGGGACTCACCCAGGCCGTGGAAGCGCGGACGAGCATCCTCCAGCGTGAGATCAGCCGCGTGAGCCGCACCATCGCCCTGCTGGCCCTGGCCATCGGCGGCACCTTCTTCCTGCTCGGCCGGACCCTGGGGCTCACCTTCTGGCAGAACCTCGTCTTCGCCGTGGGGATCATCGTGGCCAACGTGCCGGAGGGCCTGCTGCCCACGGTGACCCTGGCCCTGGCCATGGCCAGCCAGCGCATGGCCCGTCGCAACGCCCTGGTGCGGAACCTGCCCACGGTCGAGACCTTGGGCTCCGCGACGGTGATCTGCACGGACAAGACGGGCACCCTCACCCAGAACCGCATGGTGGTCCGGCGGATCTATGCGGATGGACACCTCACGGAGGTGGCGGGCACCGCCATCCGGGGTGCGGGGCCCGATCGCCTGTTCGAGGGGGCCCGGCGCTGCCAGACCCTGAAGGGCCGACCGGGGGCCTGGCATGGGGATCCCATGGAAGTCGCCCTGCTGGAGATGGGGGTGGGGGCCCTCGGACCGGCGGAGCCCTGGCCCCAGGTGGATGAGGTCCCCTTCGATTCGGACCGCCGGCGCCTGAGCCTGCTGCTGCGATCCCCCGAGGGGCTGGTGCTCCATGCGAAGGGGGCCCTGGCGGCCCTGCTCCCCCTCTGCACCCAGGTGGAGGAGGTCGGGACCCGTCGGGCCCTCACCGAGGGAGACCGGCAGCGCTACCTGGACACCCAGGATCAGTTGGCGGCCCAGGGCCTGCGGGTGCTTGCCTTCGCCTGGCGCCCCGTGGCCGAGGGCACCCCCCGGGAGCACCTGGAGCGGGACCTGGTGCTCACCGGCCTCGTGGCCCTGGAGGATCCCCCCCGGCCGGAGGTTCCCGCAGCCATCGCCACCTGCCAGGCGGCGGGCATCCGCGTGTTCATGGTGACGGGGGATCACCCCCTTACCGCCCTGGCCGTGGCCCGGCAGATCGGGCTCGTGCGCAGCGCGGAGGCCCGGGTGATCACGGGCGACGAGCTCCGCCGTTATTCGGACGCCCACCTTCAGCTCCTCCTGGACGAGCGGGAACTGGTCTTCGCCCGGCTCGATGCGGACCAGAAACACCAGATCGTGAAGGTGCTCCAGCGAAAGGGCGAGGTGGTGGCCGTCACCGGCGATGGGGTGAACGACGCCCCGGCCCTCAAGGCGGCGGACATCGGCGTGGCCATGGGCCGCTCCGGGACGGAAGTGGCCCGGCAGGCGGCGGACCTCGTGCTGGCGGATGACAACTTCGCCAGCATCGTGGCGGCCGTGGAAGAGGGGCGCGCCATCTACGCCAACATCCGGCGCTTCCTCACCTACCATATGACCTCCAACTGCGGTGAGCTGATGCCCTACCTGGCCTTCGTGCTCCTCCGCATCCCGCTGCCCCTCACCATCCTCCAGATCCTCGCCATCGATCTGGGCACGGACATGGTGCCGGCCCTGGCCCTGGGTGCCGAGCCGCCCGACGACGAGGTCATGACCCGGCCGCCGAGGCCCCGGGAGGAACGGCTGCTCAACCTGCAGAGCCTGAGCCGTTCCTATGGGGTGCTGGGGCTCGTGGAAGGCGCCGCGGGCCTGGCGGCCTACGCCATGGTGCTGAAGGCCGGGGGATGGCAGTGGGGCCAGGCGTTGGCGGGTCAGGATCCTCTGTACCTCCGCGCCACCACGGCCTGCCTGAGCGGCATCATCGTGCTGCAGATGGCCGCCGTGTTCCTCTGCCGCCACGAGACCCGCTCGGCCTTCCGTCCGGCCGCGGGTTGGAATCCGCTCCTGTTGGCCGGCGTGGGCCTGGAACTCCTCGTGCTCCTGGCCCTGAACCACGCCCCCTTCGCGCAGCGGGCCCTGGGCACCGCGCCCATGCCCGGCGTGGCCTGGGGGGTGCTGGTGCCCTTCGTGGTCCTCATGGTGGCGCTGGACGAGGGGCGGAAGGCCTGGGCCCGGCGGAGGGCCTGAATGCAAAGGCCCCGGATCGCTCCGGGGCCATGGGAATCGCCGAGGGCTACTTCGTCAGCTGTTGCCAGAGGAAGGTGTAGGCCAGGGCCTGCATGTGGGCAGCCTGCTGATTGTTGGCGGCGCCGCCATGCCCCCCTTCGATGTTCTCGTAGGATCGGACGTCGGCACCGAGCTCCATCATCCGGGCCATCATCTTGCGGGCGTGCCCGGGGTGCACCCGGTCGTCGCGGGTGGAGGTGGTGAAGAGGGTCGCGGGGTACTTCACGCCGGGCTTGAGGTTCTGGTAGGGCGAGAAGGTGCGGATGTAGTCCCACTGGGCGGGCACGTCGGGGTCCCCGTACTCGGCCATCCAGGAGGCGCCAGCCAGGAGGTGGTTATAGCGCTTCATGTCCAGGAGGGGCACCTGGCAAACGATGGCGCCGAAGTGATCCGGGTACAGGGTGATCATGTTGCCCATGAGCAGGCCACCGTTGCTGCCGCCCTGGGCCCCCAGGTGCTTCACCGAGGTGACCTTGCGGGCCACGAGGTCCTCGGCCACGGCGGCGAAGTCCTCATAGGCGCGGTGGCGCTTGGCCTTGAGGGCGGCCTGATGCCAGGTGGGCCCGTACTCGCCGCCGCCGCGGATGTTGGCCACGACGTAGACGCCGCCCTTGGTGGTCCAGGCGAGGCCGGCCGTGGGGCTGTAGCCGGGGGTGAGGGAGACCTCGAAGCCGCCGTAGCCGTAGAGCAGGGTGGGATGGGTGCCGTCCAGCTTCAGTCCCTTGGGGGCGATCTGGAAGTAGGGCACCTTCGTGCCGTCCTTGGAGGTGGCGAAGTGCTGACTCACCTCGAGGCCGCTGGCATCGAAGAAGGCGGGCATGCTCTTGAGCAGTTCGGGCGTGCCCTTGGCCACGTTGCCCAGCTGGAGGCTGGCCGGGGTGAGGTAGCCGCTGACCGTGAGGAAGTAGTCGTCGGATTCCTCGGGATCCACGGCGGAGGCCGAGGCCGTGGCAAATTTCGGAGCGCCGGGAAGGGGCTTGGTGGTCCAGCCATCCTTCCCGTGGGTGACCACGGCGAGGCTGCTCTTCACATCCTCCAGGAGGTTGAGGATGAGGTGGTGCCGGGTGGCGGTGAAGCTGGCGAGGGTGCGGTGGTCGGAGGGCTCGAAGACCACGGCCAGCTCCCGCTTGCCGGCCATGAAGTCGTCGAATTTCGCGGCCACGAGGGAGCCCGCGGCGTAGGTCTTGCCGCCCACGGTCCAGGCCGTGCGGGGCTTCACGAGGAGCCACTCCCGATGGACCTGGGTGGAGGCATCGTTGGGCACGTCGATTTTCTGGAGGGTGCCATCGGCCTTCCTGAGGAAGGTTTCGCTGTTGTAGAAGGCGAGGCCCCGGTGCACGAAGTGGCGCTCGAAGCCCTTGGTGTCATCGAAGCTGGCGTTCACGGAGAGATCCGTCTCCTTGCCTTCGTAGATGGTCTCCGCGGCGGTCAGGGGGGTGCCCCGCTTCCAGCGCTTGGCGATGCGGGCATAGCCGGAGGTGGTCATGGACCCGGGGCCGAAGTCCGTGGCCACGTACAGGGTGTCCTTGTCGATCCAGGAGGCGCCGCCCTTGGCTTCGGGGAGGTAGAAACCATCCTTCACGAAGGTGCGGGTCACCAGATCGAATTCGCGGGTGACGGTGGCATCGGCCCCACCCCGGGAGAGGGCGATGAGGGCATGGCGATGGCCACCGGCCTTGAGGATCGAGGCGCCCTTCCAGACCCAGCCCTCATGCTCCGTGGCGGCGAGGGCATCCAGATCGAGGACCACGTCCCACTTGGGTTCGGCCTTCCGGTACTCGGCGAGGGTCGTGCGGCGCCAGAGGCCCTTGGGATTCTTGGCATCCTTCCAGAGGTTGTAGTAGAAGGCCCCTTCCTTCTGCACGAAGGGGATCCGGGCGGTGGAATCGAGCACCTTGAGGATGTCGCCCTTCAGGGCTTCGAAGGCGGGGGCTGCGGTGAGCTCCTTGAGGGAGTCGGCGTTGCGGGCCTTGACCCACTCGAGGGCCTTGGGATCGGTGACGCCTTCCAGCCAGAGGTGGGGGTCTTCAGCGGGGGCCGGGGCCGGAGCGGGGGCCTGGGCACAGAGGCCGCAGGTGAGGGCCCAACCGAGGGCAAGTGGCGTCCAGATGGATTTCATGGGCACTCCAGGGATGGCATGAAGGGAAACGAAGAAGGCCTACCAGATGCGGACGCGCTGCTCCGGGGCCAGGTAGAGGGCCTCGCCCGGCTTCACGCCGAAGGTGGCATACCAGGCATCGTTGTTGCGGACCGTGAAAGGACGGAACCGGCCCGGGGCATGGCCATCCGTGAGGATCTGCTGCCGTTCCAGGGCCTCGCGGGTCTTCTCCCGCCAGGCCTGGCCGAAACCGAGGAAGAATTGCTCGTCCCCCGTGAGCCCCTGCACCTTGGGGGCGGGTTTGCCCTTGAGAGACAGGCGGTAGGCGTCGAAGGCGGCGGCGAGGCCGGCCACATCGGCGATGTTCTCGCCCAGGGTCTGCTTGCCGTTGATGGCGAGATCCGGGAAGGGCTTGTAGGCGC
>DATFAX010000085.1:0-28535 GCA_035254125.1 Holophagaceae bacterium
CTTCCGCGCCAGTGCTACGCTCCAATCACCCTTTCAAGGAGACAATCCATGGCGAACAACCTCACGAAGGCTGAACTCGTCGATGCCATCGCCGACAAGGCTGGCATCACCAAGGCCGCCGCGGCCGAAGCCATCAACACCCTCACCGGCACCATCGCGGGCCACGTCGCCAAGGGCGGCAAGGTGACCCTCGTCGGCTTCGGCACCTTCAGCCTCCGCAAGCGCGCCGCTCGCACCGGCCGCAACCCCCAGACTGGCGCGACCATCAAGATCGCCGCTTCCCAGTCCATGGCGTTCAAGGCCTCCAAGGCCGCTGGCGCCAAGAAGGCCGCTCCCAAGAAGGCCGCCAAGAAGAAGTAAGCACCTTCCTTCCAAGGGCCCGATGGTTCGCGCAGCGATTCCATCGGGCCCTTGGTCCGTTCCATGGAGAACTCAGGCCGGGGGCAACTCCGCGGCTTCGATCGCATCCAACCGCCCCAGGTCCACGGTCGGATGCCCCGCATCCGGGACATCGATCATCGGCGCGAAGCGGGCACCCCACACCAGCTCCTCGGCCTTGTAGCTGCTCCGTGCGTAGACGGTCTGCGCGAAAGTGTCGTCGAAGGCCTTGATCAGCACGATGAATTCCACGTCCGCGGTGCGGACCGCCGCCTCGTCCAGCCCCGCCAGCGGGCTCGTCTCGTCCAGCGGGTGCACGATGGTCCAGTTGGAGGGGAAGAGGTTGATGTGCGTGCGCTCCAGCACCAGCGTGTGGAAGGTGCGGAGGCCGGTGTCCGGGTTGTTCATGGAGAGGCTGACGCTCGCCTCCACTTCGATGAGCTGGTTGCTCCGCTCGTTCACGATGCGGAACATGAAGGCCCGGCCACCCCGGTAGGGCGCGATCACGGCCCGGTGGGTGAAGCGCACCCGGGCATGGGGCCGCGAGAAGCGCCCGTAGAGGAGGCCGCAGCCCAGGGCGAAACCCAGGAGCCCCACCAGGGATTCCAGGGCCGCCACGGCGTTGGCGAGGGTACTCGTGGGGTAGATGTGGCCGTAGCCCACGGTGGTCAGCGTCTGGGCGCTGAATAAGAAGGCGTCCAGGGCCTGGGCGCTCTGCCCGTCCCCCTTGGCGAAGTGCTCCATGCCCACGAGCAGGTACACGGAGCCGAAGCCCAGGTTCGCGAGCAGGTATCCGAGGACCAACAGGCCCACGAAGCGGGGCAGGGGCATGGTGATGAGCTGGTGGTAGAACTCGTAGGGGCGGAACCGCGGCTGCCCCGCCCGGTGCAGGTTGAAGGTGCCATCCTTGTTCACGCCCCGGCGGGCGCCGGGCTTCAACCCGAGGCCGAGGTCATCGACCGCTCGGGTCGGGGATCGCCGGAAGCGCAGTCGGGTGGCCATCTCCGCAGCATAGCCCGGGGCTCAGGCTCCGGGCTCCCCCTTCAGCTCGACCCAGAAGGTGGAGCCGCCCGCGCCTTCGCTGTCAGCGCCGATGCGACCGCCCATGGCCTCCACCCACCGCTTGCAGATGGCCAGGCCCAGCCCCACAGAGGTCTCCCCGCCCGTGGGTCGCGCGCTGAGGCGCGAGAAAGGTTGGAACAGCCGGGGACGGTCCTGCTCGGTGAGGCCCGGCCCCCGGTCCACCACTGCGATCCGGACACAGCCCGCCGCTCCCGCCTCCACCCGGAGGGTCACCGGCGCCCCTGCCGGGCTGTACTTGAGGGCGTTGGAGAGGAGGTTGGCCATCACCTCGCGGAGGATGCGGGGATCGGCCCACACCTGCTCCTGGGCGACTGCAACCTCCAGGCTCTGCGCCTTGTGCGCAGCCACGGGGGCGAAAGTCTCCACCACCTCCGTCAGCAGGGCCGCGAGCGGTACCACCCCCAGTTGCAGCTCCACCGTCCCCGCCTCCATGGACTGCAGGGTGAGGAACTGGTTGAGCAGTTCCGAGACGCCGGAGACCTCGCGCTTGATACGTCGCAGCCCCTTGCGCTGCTCCTCCGGCTCCGGCTCATCCTCCAGCAGCTCCGCCATGAGCCCGATGCCCGACAGGGGATTGCGGATGTCATGGGCGATGACCCCCATGATCTCCTGCTGCTTGCCGGTCAGCCGCTCCAGCTCCTCCTTCCGCCGGGAGAGCTCCGCCGTGGCCCGGCCCACCGCCTCCACCAGCTCCCGCTGCCGGGCGGCCATCCACGCTCGCGCGAGGAATCCGCCCAGGCCCAGCAACAGGATGCTGCCCAGCCCCAGGAAGGCCGGGTGCTCCCACAGCCGCCCCGTCACGCGGAAGGGGAACACCAGGGGCCCGGTGTCCTGCCCCTGGTAGTCCCTGGCCCACACGCGCAGTTCATAGCTGCCCCGCGGCAGGGCCTGCATGCGCCGGTGGGCCTCCGCGGTCCACTCCCCAGGCTGCGATTCCAGGGGATGGAGCTGGGTGCGGTACCGGGTGTCCTCCTCCCGGTGGTGCACCCGCAGGGCGTACTCCACCTGCATCCAGGTCTCCCCCCGGGGCAGGAGGGCCCCCGGCTCCCGGGGACCGGAGGCGCTTTGGGCGCCCATCAGGTAGAGCCGCTTCGTGGCCGGGCGGACGGTCGTCCCATCCGGATCCAGGACCCCCAGCCCCCCTTCGGTCCCCACCCACACGCGCCCATGGGCATCCCTCAGGATCCCCCCGGGCAGGCAACCGTCGTCGGGCAGGCCGTCCTCCGCCGTGGCCCGCCACAGGAGCCTCCGCCCCGGAATGTCCCAGCACTCCACACCCCGGGCGGTGCTCGCGAAGAGGCGCGTGCCCGCGGCGTCCAGGCGCAGACCCTGGATGGCCCAGCGCCCCTCGCCCTCGGCGAAGACCTGCAAGCCGCGGGTCGTCCAGCGGAGAAGGCGCCCCGAAGCCGTGCCCACCCACAGCCCGCTGCCATCCCACTTCAGGGCGAGGGAACTCTCCCCGGGAATGATCCCGGGGATGGTCTGAATGCTGCCGTCCGCGTCCCGGTGATAGAGGCCGCCATCGGTGCCGATCCAAAGGCCCGCCTCGTCCAGCTCCAGGCTCCGCACGGAGCCGCTGCCCGGCCCACCGGGCAGGCGCACCGCCTCCGCCTTGGCGCCATCCCAGGCCAGCAGACCCGAGGAGGTGCCGATCCAGAGGCGATCCGGGGTCGGCGCCAGGCAGCGGGTGATGCGTCGATCCAACAGGGAACCTGGCGCCGCGGCCTCCAGGCCCTTGGGCCCCAGCCGCAGCACCTCCAGATCGCAGCCGGCCCAGAGCTGCCCGTGCCACCAGGCCAGGCAGCGGATGTCGCCGGTGATGGGTTCCCGGGGGAGATCCCAGCGGTTCCAGGCCCGACCATCGAAGCGGAACAGACCGAAATTGCGACCGCCGATCCAGGTGGCCCCATCCGGGCCTTCAAGGAGGGTCCGCACCTCCACCTCGCCGTTCCAGGGAGGCTGCAGCTGCCGCCACCCCCCCTCGGCCGTGCGCAGCACGCCCCGGCCATCGGTGCCGATCCACAGCACCGACCGTCCATCCTCCTCCACCTCCGCGAGGCAGCGGAGCTTGCCTGTGGGCAGGCCATCCTCCTTGCGCCAGGTCTGCCACCGGTGGCCATCCCACCGGGCGAGGCCATCCCCCCAGAAGGTGACCCATACGCCCCCACCGCGGCTGGCGATGAGGTCGGAGATCCCCTTTTCGCCGATGGGATGGCGGGTGAGGCGGCCGTTGGACCAGGAGCAGGGACCGCCGCGGAGGGGGCCGATCCAGAGGATCGGCGCACCGTCGGCGTCCTCGGTCCACACGAGCCGTCGCACGTCCTTGTCCGGCAGGTCCTTTTGCCCTTCGAAGGGGATGAAGCGATCGCCTTCGAGGATCGCGACACCCTCGGCCGTGCTCACCCAGAGCCGGCCGTCGGGCGCCTCGGCCAATCCGAACACCTGGTTGGAGGGGAGGCCCTGCCGCGTGTCGAACACCTCCCAGCCCTCCCCGTGGCGGCGCACGAGGCCCCCGCCGTAGGTGGCCACGTAGAGGATCCGCCGCCCCTGGGCATCCCGGGCCCGGCTCTCAAGCACCGCGTTGATGGCCTGGGTGGGAAGCCCCTGCTCCCGGCCGATCTGCGTCCACTTGCCGTCCTTGTGCAGCCACAGCCCTTCGGTGCGGGTGCCCACCCAGAGGGTGCCATCCTCCAGCACGCCCATGGCGCAGTTGTTCACCCACACCCGCCAGGCGGGGATGGGCAGGGCCACGGGCCGCCAGCCCCGGCCATCATATTTCGCAAGCCCCGCCACGGTCCCCGCCCAGAGGCAGCCATCGTGATCCAGCACGAGGGCCGACACGGTGTCGCTGGGGAAGGGGGCCCGGTGGGCGTGGATGCGGAACACCGGATGCGCGCGTCGATCCAGCACCTCGAGGGGCGACTCGGCGGACAGCCCCGCACTCAGGGCGAGGCCGAGGAAGATGAGGCGGAGCGGACGCATCCCCCATGCTTTCGGCCGACCGGGTCCCCGACGCGAGTCCCGGACGCGCCGGGGCCGCCCCCGGCCCCTTGGGGTTCCGGGCCGCAAGCGCCTAGGATGACGGAATGCTCCGACCCGATCTCAATCGCCGCCTGGGTTCCACGGGATTCCCCGCCTCCCGCCTCGGCCTGGGCGATGTCGCCGACCGCGCCCTCCCCCTGGAGGTCTGCGCCGACCTCCTGCGCCGGGGCCTCGACGCCGGGCTCAACGTGGTGGACACGGCCCCCGCCTACGAAGACGGCTTCAGCGAGGAGATCGTGGCCCGGGCCCTCCATGGGCGCCGGGAGGGCGTCTTCCTCATCGACAAGATCGACCACCTGGATCGCCCCGTCACCGGTCAGCTGGAGGAGAGCCTCCGGCGGCTGGAGCAGCCCGCCGTGGACCTGCTCGTCTTCCATGGCGTCTCCCGTCTGGAGGACTGGGACCGGATCACCGTTCCGGGCGGCGCCTTCGACGAACTGGAAGCGCAGGTCCAGGCCGGGCGGGCCCGGTTCCGGGGCATCTCCAGCCACCACCCCGACGTCCTCGCCGCCGCGCTGGCCTCGGGTCGCTGCGATGTGGTGATGTTCCCCATCGGCCCCTTCGCGGATCCCCGCTACGAGGCGGAGATCCTCCCCAGGGCCCGGGCCCTGGGCGTGGGCACCATCGGCTTCAAGACCTTCGGCGCGGGCATGCTCCTGGGGGACACCGCCGGCTACGGCCAGCCCCTGGCGGACCCGGGAAGCCCACCGCGTCCGCGCATGAGCGTGGCGTCCTGCCTCCGCTACACCCTCACCGTGAATCCCGACGTGGCCTTGCTGGGTCTCAGTTCGCCCAGCGAACAGGATGCGGCCTTCGCCGCCACGGCCGCCTTCGCGCCCCTGGCCCCGGCGGAGCTGGCGGCGGTGCGCCAGGAGGCGGCCCGGGCCATCGCGGGCAAGGGGCGGGTGTGGTGGAACCCCGCCTGAGGGCCCATTTCGGGAACCTCGTGTCCCACTGCTAACCTGTCCGGCACCCACCCTTGCCCGCGAGATCCCCCATGGCCCATCCGGCGCCGTTCTTCCCCGCACCGCCCCCAGGCCTCTGGCAGCACCGTTCCTGGCTCGTGCGGGCCATCGGCCGCACCTACTTCCGCCTCTCGGGCTGGCGGATCGAGGGCCAGTTTCCGCCCTGCTCCAAGTTCGTGGCGATCGTCGTGCCCCACACCTCCAACTGGGATTTCCCCCTGGGCCTCTGCCTCCTCTTCGGCTCGGGGCTCAAGGCCTCCTGGCTCGGGAAGCACACCCTCTTCAACGGCTTCTGGGGGCCCACCCTCCGGCGCCTGGGCGGCATCCCCGTGGACCGCAGCGCCCCCAAGGGCCTCGTGGGCGAATGCGTGCAGGCCTTCGAATCCACCGACGCGCTGCTGCTCGCCATTGCGCCCGAGGGCACCCGCAAGGGGCCCAGCCGCTGGCGCACGGGCTTCTACCAGATCGCCGCCGGTGCGAAGGTGCCCATCTTCCCCGTGGCCTTCGACTACGCCGACCACTGCATCCACTTCCTCGAGCCCTTCACCCCCACCGGCGATACGGAGGCCGATCTGGCGCACCTCCAGGGCCTCTTCCGCTTCGCCAAGGGCCTGCGCGAGCGGCCGTCGGAACGCGCCTAGCCCTTCACCCCCAGCGCCCGTCCGAAGACCTCGGCATACCTTTCCAGGACGTCCAGGATCGTGCGGGAATTCCGCAGGCGGATCTCCGCCGGGACTCCCATGGACTCCGCCAGTCGCTCCCGGTGGCGCGCCATCCGCTCGGGCACCGGAGGTGATTGGAAGAAGCATTCCGCTTCCGCAGGCGTGGGATCCACAAGGGGATCCAGGGCCTGGCCACTCGCGCCGTGGAGGAGCAGGATCCCTCCGGCCATGGCCGTGAATCGCGACTCCGCGGCGGCGTGCCAGCCCACGGCCACCACACCCGGGGCCAGGGGCGGGGTGCCGAAGGCATCTGCGATCCACTCCCCCGAGGCCCGGGTGGGGCAGACCAGCAGCAGGTCCGTGAGGGGAACTCCCACCCCATCCGGATCCCAGAGGCGGAAGGCTTCCCCGGGGCCGAACTGGACGGCGGTCGCCCCCCGCCCCAGCGGACCTCCGAGGTAGGGCACCGGCGGCGCCTGCCCCCAGGCGAGGTCCGCATAGATCGCATAGGCGGCGAACATCAGGTGGGACGGCGTGTGGTTCAACCCCGCCCCGCCCAACATGATGGGCGACACCCAGCCGCCGCGGGGTTCCCCGGGGAAGTGCGTCTGGCAGTGCGCGTCCACGGCCCCGAAGACCCGCTTCACATCCTCCCTGGAATAGCTCAGGTCCGCCTGGGCGATCACCAGCTCCCGGAGGAAGGCCAGGCGGGCGCTGCGGGTGTAGAAGGGGCGGAGGGTCATGGAGGGCGGGCGTCGAAGCAGATCGATCGGGGCAGCGCGCGGTTGGCGCGTGGATCTATGTGGTTGTATCAGCCGCCCCGGCTGGGCTTCCAGTCAATTCCGCGCGCTTGGCCACGCGGCCGGGAAGGTACGGGACGGGGAGGGGACTTCGTGCCCGAACTGGCCCACCCGGGTTCCGGAAACTGCACCTGGATCCCTCCCAGCCAACTGAAATGCTTGGCTCCCAAGAGGACCCGCCGCGAGTCGGGCCACGCCTTCGGAGTCATCGTGAACCTGAGCCCCTTCCGCACCACCGCGCTCGTGGCTGGACTCGTCGCAGGGGCGCTGCACGGCGGTGCACCCCCCCTGCTTCCGATCCCCGAGGCCGCGCAACGGCTGGCTCCGACCCTGACCGGGCTCCGGACGGCCCTGGCGCCCGGCATGGAGCTCGTGGTCCGATCGGCCCGGGCCGATGCCTCTGGCGGCCTGCACGCGCGCCTCCAACAGACCTATCGGGGGGTCCCTTTCTGGGGCGCCGAGGCGGTGGTTCACCAGGGCACGGACGGGTCCGCCACCCTCACCCGGGATCAGCTCGTGCGCCAGCCCCTGGAGCTCAACGTCGCGCCCCGGGTGGTGCAGGCGCGCGCGGAGCAGTCCGTCCTGAGCCACCTCGCCCCAGGTCGGCCCCTGGAGCGGGCCCCCCACACCGAGCTGGTCCTCTACCCCTCGGTGCGGGCTCCCCGCCTGAAGTTCACGATGCTCCGAGCGGACGGGAAGGTCCTCCGCCGGGTGGACGCGGCGCACAGTGCCTTCGGGCGCAGCGTGGATGCCGGGGACTGGGCCCTGGCCTACCACGTCCACACGGAAGTGGCCGATCGCCCCGAGGGGCCGCGCCACACCGACTACATCGTGGACGCCCGCAGCGGGGAGATCCTCGAGATCTGGGACAGCCTCCGCCGCCACCAGGCCCCGGACACGGACCCTTCCCGGAAAACCGGCGCCTCGGCCCAGGCCCCCGGCCTGCCCGTCTTCACCCTCGCCCAGCAGGTGGGCCACTCCCAATTCAGCGGCGACGTGCTCCTCGACGTCCTGGATGACACCTCGGTGAGTGGCGCCTTCATCCTGCAGGACGCCCGCCGCAGTTTCTCCCCCGACTTCTCCCTGCCGGGCTCCGCGAACCCCAGCACGGGCGACTACGGCCTCACGGTCTACAACCTCTGGGGCAGCGGCTACTCCTGGCCCAGCGGCCAGCGCATCAAGTTCCTGGGGACTTCGGGGACCTGGGGCGATGGGCAGGTCTGGAACGAGGACTACTCCGACTACGGGACGGTGAACAGCGAGACCGCCGCCGTGGATGCCCTCCATGGCATGGAGACCTACTGGGACATGCTCAACAACGTCTTCGGCCAGCGAGGCCTCGGCAACTACAACTCCGGGATCGCGGCGCGGGTGCACCTCCAATCCTTCTGGAGCTTCTGGAACCCCGCCATCTGGGGCATCGACCTCGGGGATTCGCCGGCTCAATCCTCGCCCGCCGGGGATGCCCCCGCCCAATCCATGGTCGAGCCCGAAATCATCGCCCACGAGATGACCCATGGCCTCGTGTCGACCACCGCCGCCCTCGACGGTCGGGGCGAGACAGCGGCCGTGGAGGAGTCCTACGCCGACGTGATGGCCTCGATGATGAAGTTCTACGCCGGGGGCGCCGCCGGCCAGGGGCCGGTGATCCCCGACACCGATGGGGGACACGGGGACGGGTGGACCTTCGGGCTGCAGGTCCTGGGCGTGAACCCCAACTACCCCGTGCGGGCCCTCCCCTTCCCGCAGCAAGATGGGATCAGCCCCGCCGCCTGGTACCACGGCCTCGCCAGCCTGGATCCCCACTACGCCTCCGGCGTGGGGAACCGCGCCTTCTACTTCCTATCCCAGGGTGCCGCCCCCCATTCGGGCCCCCTGGATCCCGTGGCCTCCTCCGCATACGTGCCTGCGGGTTTCGGTGGCATCGGCAATCAGAAGGCCGCCCAGCTCTGGTTCGACACCCTCACGCAACAGTTGCCCTCCACGGCGGATTACCAGGTCCTGCGGCTCGCCATGCTCTATGCCGCCAACAACCGCTTCGGCCCCGACTCACCTGAATATGCGGCGGTTGAGAACGCCTTCGCCGCCGTAAACGTGGGCGCCGCCCACGGCCAGGCGCCGCGCCCCCTTGTCACCCTGCAGGCCGGCTCCCTCCTCGAAGGCACGGGGGCGCTCTTCCTCGTGGGGGTGCCCACCCGCCCCTATGAAGCCCAGGTGGCCAATGCAGAGGATCGGAGCGTGGCGTGGAACGCCCCCGACGGCGGCCGGGTCAGCCCGGATGGCACCTACGAGCCACCCAACCTGGCCGGCTTCGTCGTCCCGCTCGTGGCCACCAGCCACGCGGACCCCCTGGAGTTCGCCGTGGGATACGGCCTCGTGGTGAACGGCGACATGGATGACGACACGGAGTTCGATGCCGTGGATGCCGCCGAGATGGCCTCCCAGCTGGCCGGCCATGTGTACGGCCACTTCGGCACCGCGAACGCCCACGGCAGCGCGAACCTGCTGCCCTTCGACGGGATCAACGACACCGACGTCAGCGCCTTCCGCGAAGCCTTCTTCCAGGCCTACACCAAGTAAACCCTTCCTCCCCGAGAATCCCATGACCGCTCCCTCGCCCTTCTCCCGCTCCCTCCTCGGGGTCGCCCTGGCGGCCCTCCTCTCCGCCTGCGGCGGGGGCAGCGGTTCCTCCGCAGCCTCCAGCCCGGCCCCCGCGGTCGCCACGGGGCTCAAGTACTCCAATCCCGCCGCCACCGGGTGGCGGCTGGAGCAGGATCCGATCTCCACGCCCACCCACCTCGTCCTCCGGCTCGTGGGGCCCGAGGGGACCCTCACCCGCGGCGCCGCCTTCAACCTCCAGAGCGACGCCACCAAGATGGCCTGGGGCAAGCTGAACGGCGTCTACGTGGAGGACTTGGGCGTCTTCGAACTGGCCGCGGATCCCACCGATCCCAACGAGCCCCGCCTCCTGGTCGGCGGCATGAAGGATGGCCTGCTCTCCGTGGCCGACCTCCAGAAGCACGCGGTCTACGCGGCCAAGGCGGCGGGCCAGCCGCTCTTCCGCGTGGCTATCGACTTCAAGGCCACCGCCAACCTCCACGCCGGGGACCCCATCCCCCTGACCGTGACCAAGGCCAAGAGCCTCCGGGACGACTTCCTCTCGGAGAACATCACCCTCGCCACCGGTTCCCTGGTCACGCAATGAGCCCATTGCGGAGCCATGCCATGCGCGCCTCGACATCCCTGACCTTCCTCAGTCTCGGCCTGGTGGCCCTGCATGCGGCGCCGGCCCCGCCGCCACCTCCCAAGCCCCGAGCCCTCCAGGCCACCTGGGCTGCGAAGGTCCAGACCCGGCTGCAGGAGCTTCAGTCCGCCCTGGGCCTGCCCGACTCGGACGCGCTGGCCGTCCACCGCACCTTCTTCGATGCGCGGGGCAAGGCCCATGTGCGGATCCAGCAGTACCACCGGGGGCTGAGGGTGGTCGGGGCCGAGACCATCATCCACGTGGGCGCCGACGGTCCCGCCCAGGCTCCCCTGACCCACCACCTCGTCCCGGCGCTGCATCTCGCCACGGTGGTCCCCGGCATCTCCGCCGACCGGGCCCTGGCCCTCGTGGCCAAGGACCTTGGGATTCAGGGGGACCTCCCCGGCGCCCCCCAGGTCGAGCTCGTGGTCCATCCGAACCTCAGCGGCCCCCAGGCCGCGGTGAAGAAGCACAAGGACGGCACCCTCACCCTCGACCTGCCCATGACCTCCTTCGGCCGGAGCAGCAGCCGGGAGGCCTACCTCCTGGCCTACCGCGTGCACGTGGAGCTGGAGCGGGCCCAGGAGGGGCCCCTCTCCCGGGACTACCTCCTCGATGCGGCGACGGGCGTCATCCTCCGCAAATGGAACAGCCTCCAGACGCTGATGGACACGCCCGATCCCACGGATGTCCCCCAGGGCGCGCCCCGTCCCAAACGCATCACCGGGCGATCCGAGTACCGGGGCACGGTGTCGGTGCCGGGCGCCACCGTCACCTTCCAACGCACCGCCGGCGATGGCAGTACCCAGACCTTCAACGCCGACACCCTCTGGGATCCGACGCGGGGCACCCAGCCCCATCCGCGCACGGGCCTCGTGGGGAACCACACCCTGAACCTCGCCAACGATCCCTACGCAGTGCTGGGCTTCCGGTACCGGCCCGGATTTTTCTTTGAACACGGGGATCCCACGCCCTGGGGCGATGGGTTGAACTACGACTGGGAGGGTTGGGATGCCTCCGGGAAGTTCGGCCTCCACGGCTTCGATGCCCACGGGGAAACCGCCGGGCTCGATGTGCACGCGGGCATCGCCGACACCTGGGACTACTACGCCAACATCTTCGGGCGGAATGGGATCGATGATCAGGGCACCTCGGTGCTGAGCCGCGTCCACTTCTACGCCAACTACCCCAATGCCTTCTGGAGCACGGCCCCCTTCGCTATGAGCTTCGGGGATGGGGACGGGACCAACCTGAGCACCGTCACCTCCCTGGACGTCATGGGGCACGAACTGAGCCACGGCGTCACCGCGTTCAGCGCCGACCTCGAGTACTTCGGGGAGTCCGGCGGCCTCAACGAATCCAATTCCGACATCATGGGCACGATGGTGGAGTTCTACTCCCGGGGCGCCGGCGCCACCGGCACCACCATCCCCGACACCGGCGGCAACTGGACCATCGGCGAGGACATCGCCGGCCCCGCCCTGGGCGGCGCCCTGCGCTGGTTCGATCGCCCCAGCCGGGATGCCTTCAGCGTGGACGCCTGGTTCCAGGGCGTGGGGATCTACGATGTGCACGCCACGTCCGGGATCGGGAACCGGATGTTCTATTACCTCTCCAACGGGGCCCCCACTTCGGGGGAGGGCGCCACACCCTATGCGCCCCAGGGCTTCGCCGGCATCGGCAATGATCGCGCTGCCCGCATCTGGTACCACACGCTCACGGCGTACCTCACGTCCACCAGCGACTACCACGATGCCCGCGCCCAGGCCATCCTCGCGGCCGCGGACCTCTACGGCGCAGGTTCCGCCGAGGTGATCGCCGTGGAGAACGCCTTCGGCGCCGTCAACGTGGGCCCCCTCCACGGTCAGCCGGAGCCCCCGGTGGTCAGCCTCGACGGAGGTACCCGTCTCTTCACCGGGTATGGCTCCCTCACCAACGCCTTCTCTGTCATCGCCGCCGGGGCGACCAGCCATCCCTACAAGGTCGAAGTGCTCAACGCGCCCGCGGCCGAGCAGGCGGTGGCCTGGTCCCTCTCCTACGGGGGAGGCGTCTTGGACCCCACCACGGGCCAGTTCCGGGCGCCCTACCGCTGGCCTTTCCAGTTGGCGGGCCTGGACAGCAACCTCTACGTGATTCAGGCCACGAGCACCCGCCACCCGCTCCAGTTCGCCCAAGGGATCGCCTATCCCGTGATGGCCGATTGCGATCGGGATCTGGAGGTGGATGCCCTGGACATGGTCGCCATCGCGGAGCAGTACAACCGTTCTACGGCGGACCTGCCCTACCTCTCCGCCCTCGTGGGCGATCCCTACGGCGTGAGCGACTACTCCGTGGCGACCTTCCTCGAGGCCTTCGGGCACCTGTTCACCGTGGACTGAGCCGGGGGAACTCGACCCGGGATGCGGGAAGTCGGCGGGCCCTGACGGGCATTCAAAAATCTACGATAAACCTCGTACCTTTGTTTTCGTAGGTCATCGCGGAGGTTCCTGATGCACTCCTTCCTGCGTGCCCTCGCCCGGGCCGGTCTCGCCCTGGCCACCCTCATCCTCCCCGGCAGCACCGGGCTCCGCGCGCAGGATCCCCCCCTGCGGATCCCGCTGGACCCCTGGCGTTCCACCATTTCCCTCCGCGCCACCATCGGCGGCCGGGAAGGGCATTTCGTCCTGGATACCGCCGGAGGGATCTCCATCCTCACGCCCGCCTTCGCCCAGAAGGTCGGCCTCGCCCCCTGGGGCCGCCTCTCGGGCCATCAGATGATGGGCGACCGCTTGGACATGCCCCAGGTCACCGAGGTGCCCGTGCGCCTGGGAGGGCTCGACCTGGGCCGCCACTCCTTCGGGGTCTTCGACATCCTTTCCCTCTACCCCAAGGACGCCGCACCCATCGATGGAAGCCTGGCCCTGGATCTCTTCGACGGCCGCGCCCTCACCCTCGACTTCCCTGCTCGCACGCTGACCCTGGAAACCCCGGGAAGCCTCGGGACCCGGGCCGCCCGGGCCACGGAGTTGCCGGTGAAGCTCTCCCGCGAGATCCAGGGCCGGGCGCTGGCCGCCTCCGTGGGCGTGCCGAGCGCCAAGGGCCTCGTGTGGATGGAGCTGGATTCCGGGAATGGCGGCACCATCCTCATCTCGAAGCCCTATGCCGCCCTCTTCGGCCTCGACCCCACCAAGGAGGGCCCGCAGGCCGTGTCCTTCGACCTCGCCCCGGGGGTGAAGGTTTCCGGCCGATCCTTCACGCCCGACATGCTCTTGGACGGCAACCTCGGCATGCCCTTCCTCAAGGATGTGGCGATGACCTTGGACCTGGGCCGGGGTCGGCTCTGGATCGCACCCGGGAAATCTCCCACGGGGGGCCCGCACCCAGCTCCGTGAGCCCGACGGAAGGGCGGGATCACCCGGCCTTTCCCGAAGCCGCTCCCACGCTTCGCCTCCGGAAGGCCCTGCCCATCGGCGAGATCCCCAGCACCCTGGCTGACCATGGCCAGCTTCAACCCGGCTCCCGTCGTCACCCCCGAGACCCCCCACCCACGCCCCGGGCCCACCTCGGAGCGGCCGATCGGACGGGGTGACATTTTCCAAATGGTTTAAATTCAGTTTTTAATGCTCTCGGGTTCGTCTACGAAAAATTTCGTTGAAACCTACGATAAACATCGTACATATTCTTTCGTACCCGCCCTGGAGCCTTCCCATGACCGCACCCCTGCCCAAGCCCACCGACGGCGAACTCGCCATCCTGCGGGTCCTCTGGGACAGGGGGCCCAGCACCGTCCGCGAGGTGCTGGAGGTAATGACCGAGGCGCGCGACCTCGGCTACACCACCGTGCTGAAGATGCTCCAGATCATGACGGACAAGGGCCTCGTGGCCCGGGAGGAGCAGGGGCGAAGCCACGTCTACGAGGCGGTGGCCAGTCGGGAGCAAACCCAGGGGCACCTGGTGAGTGACCTGCTGGACAAGGCCTTCGCGGGCTCGGCCCTCCAGCTGGTGATGCGGGCCCTGCAGGACCGCCGCACCAGTGACGCGGAGCGGGAGGCCATCCGCAAGCTCCTGGAAGAGGCCTCGAAGGACCAGGCGGCCAAGGCCGCGAGCGGAGGGGACCGATGAGCACCTTCCACCATCCCGCGGTCCTGGCCCTGGCCTGGACCCTGCTCCACTTCCTCTGGCAGGGAATGCTGCTCGCCCTCGTGGCCTGGGTGGGCCTCGCCCTCCTGGCCCGGCGCAGCCCCCAGGCGCGCTATGCCTGGGCCTGCGGGATCCTGGGCCTCATGGCCCTGGCCCCGGTGGTCACCTTCCTGCTGCTCCGGCAGGCGGGGGCTCCCGTGGCCTCGGCTCCGGCCGAGCCCACGGCCCTGGTCCAGGCCTCCACCTGGATCCGGGTCCAGACCGCCCTGCAGCCCTGGCTCCCGGCGCTCTCCCTGGGCTGGGTGGCTGGCGTGGGGCTCTTCGCCCTCCGCCTCGCCGGTGGCTTCGTCATGATCCAGCGGCTCAAGGAGGTGGGCACCTCGCCCGTGCCGAGCCAGTGGCACCTGGTGCTCGCCCGGCTCTGCCGGGACCTGCGGCTGCAGCGCTCGGTGCGCCTCCTGGGCTCCGCCCGGGTGGACGTGCCCATGGTGGTGGGGTGGCTCCGTCCGGTGATCCTCCTCCCGGCCGCCGCCCTCACCCAGCTCACACCCCACCAGCTTGAGGCGATCCTCGCCCACGAGCTGGCCCACGTGCGCCGCCACGACTTCGCCGTGAACCTGCTGCAGGCCTGCGTGGAGGCCCTGCTCTTCTACCACCCCGCCGTGTGGTGGCTGTCCGCGAAGGTGCGGGAGGAGCGCGAGCTCGCCTGCGACGACGTGGCCGTCAGCCTCTGCGGGGATGCCCTCGCCTACGCCCAGGCCCTCGCCGTGCTCGACGACCTGCGCAGCCCCCTTCCGACCCTCGCCCTGGCATCCCATGGAGGATCCCTCATGAAACGCATCACCCGCCTCGTCCAGCCCCAGCTCCTGCCCAACCCCACCCTCCGCTCCGCCCTGCTCACGGCCCTGGCCGCCACGGCCCTCAGCGCCGCCGGCATCGCCCTCCAGGAGGGCAAGAAGGTGGAGAAGAAGCGCACCGTCACCGTGCAGACCCTGGATGATGGACGCCAGCTCTCCATCAAGGGTGAAGGCGATATCCAGGTGAAGCCCGACGAGAAGGAGCCCCTCGTCCTGGCCCCGGGGTCCCGCATGCGCATCGCCGAGAAGAAGGATGGCAAGTCCCGGCGCCTGGACGTGACCCCGGAGAAGAAGACCTACACCGTGGATGGCCAGGAGAAGCCCTTCGACGCCGAAGCCGAGACCTGGCTGCGCGACACCCTCAAGGCCAGCGAGAAGGCCAAGGCCGACGCCAAGGCCAAGGGCGAGGACCACGCCCGTCGCATCGAGGTGCAGGTGACCGAGGATGGCGGGAAGCGCCACGTGATCCGCAAGGAGAACGGTGACGTGGTGGAGGACCTGCTCGTGGAGGTGCCCGAGGTGAAGGTCACGGAGGAGGGCCCGAACAAGCAGCGCATCGTCATCAAGAAGGGCGGCAAGGTCGTGAAGGACGAGGTCATCGAGCACCCCGACGTGCAGGTGATCGAGACGAAGGAGGGCGGCCGCAAGATCGTCGTCAAGAAGGGCGGCAAGGTGGTCTCCGAGGACGAGCTGCCCGAGGTGAAGATGACCGACGAGAAGGGCGGGGCCCGCCACATCGTCGTGAAGAAGGGCGGCAAGGTCGTGGAGGACCGCCTCATCGAGATTCCCGAGGTGAAGGTCACCGAGGAGAAGGACGGCTCCCAGCGGATCATCGTGCGGAAGGCCGGCAAGGTGGTGGAGGATCACAAGGTCCCTGGCCCCAAGGCCTTCACTCTCCACATGAAGCATCCGGGCGGCGAACCCTTTGTGATCGACTCCGAGGGCGGCCGTGACTTCTTCTGGGAGTCCGACGACTTCGGCGGCGACCGGCCCATGGTGTGGCGGATGGATGGCCCCGGGGGTGATTTCCCACGCGGTCCCCTGCCCCGCATGAACCAGGACGAGGTGCGCAAGCTCCGCAGCCAGGTGGATCAGCTCCGCAAGCAGGTGGAGGACCTCCAGCGCCAGCTCGGCCAGGGCACCCCCGCGCCGAAGGCCGGGAAGACCCCCAAAGCCCCGACCACGCCCGGGACCCCTGCGCCCACGCCGGCGCCCAAGGCCAACTGAACACCACGCCTCCTGAGCAGCGGGCCTTCGGGCCCGTTGTTCGTTGGGGGGTCAGAAGGCCGAGGTCAGCGCTTCCACCGCGGCGTCGGTGCAGGGGCCCCCATGGTGGAACAGCACCTCGCCGTCCCCATCCACCAGCAGCACCTTCGCGAAGGCGTCGGGCCTCCAGCCCGTGGCCATGAGGAGGGCCGTGCCCCCTTCGTGGACCATGATCGTGTGGGCCCAGTCCCGCTCGGCCGAGTGGTGCTTCATGGCCAGGGCGATGCGCTCCAGGGCCTCCGGGGGCGTGCCCTCCTGGGCCACGGGCAGGCTCATCCAGGGGATCCCCGCCGCATCCAGGGCCCGCTTCCAGAGGCCGATGTCCTGCCGCGCCTCGTGCTGGAACCCGAAGAGCAGCACCGTGGCCATGGGGGGCAGGTCCCGGGGCAGCACGAGGGCCGTGCCATCGAGGGCGGTGCCGTGGAGGTCGGGGAGCAGGGAGGCCATGGAACCAGCCTCCACGAAAAACCCCGGGCCGCAAGCCCGGGGTCTCCCATGAATTCACGTGATGACTACATGTTCCGCCGGTACTGCCCACCCACTTCGTAGAGCGCGGCGCTGATCTGGCCCAGGCTGCAGACCTTCACGGCCTCCAGCAGCTCCTCGAAGAGGTTGCCCCGATTCCGGGCGACTTCCTTGAGGCGGGCGAGGGCGGCGGGGGCCTTGGCGGCGTTGCGGGCATGGAAGGCGGCGAGGTTGTCGATCTGCTGCTGCTTCTCCGCCTCGGTGCTGCGGATGAGCTCCGGGGCGCCCAGCGGGGCGGGGTTCGGGTTCAGGAAGGTGTTCACGCCGATGATGGGCAGCCCCCCATCGTGCTTCAGATGCTCGTAATGCATCGATTCTTCCTGGATCTTGCCGCGCTGGTACATGGTCTCCATGGCGCCCAGCACGCCGCCGCGGTCCGTGAGGCGGCGGAACTCCAGCAGCACGGCCTCCTCCACCAGCTCCGTGAGCTGCTCGATGACGAAGGCGCCCTGGAGGGGGTTCTCGTTCTTCGCCAGGCCCAGCTCGCGGTTGATGATGAGCTGGATCGCGATGGCCCGGCGCACGCTCTCCTCGGTGGGCGTGGTGATGGCCTCGTCGTAGGCGTTGGTGTGCAGGCTGTTGCAGTTGTCGTAGATGGCGTAGAGCGCCTGCAGGGTGGTGCGGATGTCGTTGAAGTCGATCTCCTGGGCGTGCAGGGAGCGACCGGAGGTCTGGATGTGGTACTTCAATTTCTGGCTGCGGTCGTTGGCGCCGTACTTCTCCTGCATGGCCACGGCCCAGATGCGCCGGGCCACCCGGCCGATGACGGAGTACTCGGGATCCACGCCGTTGCTGAAGAAGAAGCTGAGGTTGGGGGCGAAGTCGTCGATGTCCATGCCCCGGCTGAGGTAGTACTCCACATAGGTGAAGCCGTTGGCCAGGGTGAAGGCCAGCTGCGTGATCGGATTCGCGCCCGCCTCGGCGATGTGGTAGCCGCTGATGGAGACGGAGTAGAAGTTGCGCACCTTCTTGTCGATGAAGGACTGCTGGATGTCGCCCATGACCTTCAGGGAGAACTCAGCGCTGAAGATGCAGGTGTTCTGGGCCTGATCCTCCTTGAGGATGTCCGCCTGAACGGTGCCGCGCACGGAGGCCAGGGCCTCGGCCTTGAGCTTGGCGTACACGTCCTCCGGCAGCACCTCGTCGGCGGTGGCGCCGAGCAGGGCGAGCCCGAGGCCGTGGTTGCCCTCGGGCAGCCCGCCCGCGTAGGTGGGCAGGGGCTGGCCCAGGGCCGCGAACTTGGCCTGGAGCTTGGCCTTCGCGGCCTCCATCTGGCCATTCTCCAGGAGCCACTTCTCGGCGCGCTGATCGATGGCGGCGTTGAGGAAGAAGGCGAGCATGGTGGGCGCGGGGCCGTTGATGGTCATGCTCACGGAGGTGCTGGGCGCCAGGAGATCGAACCCACTGTAGAGCTTCTTGGCGTCGTCCACGGTGCAGATGGAGACGCCGCTGTTGCCGATCTTGCCGTAGATGTCGGGGCGGACGTGGGGATCCTCGCCATAGAGGGTGACGCTGTCGAAGGCGGTGCTGAGGCGCGAGGCGGGCTGGCCCTTGCTCACATAGTGGAAGCGCTTGTTGGTGCGCTCCGGGGTGCCCTCACCGGCGAACATGCGGGTGGGATCCTCACCCACGCGCTTGTACTCGAAGACGCCGGCCGTGAAGGGGAACCGGCCGGGTACGTTCTCGAGCAGCTGCCAGCGGAGCAGGTCCCCCCAGCTGGTGCCTTGGGGCAGGCTCACCTTGGGGATGGCCGTGCCGCTGAGGCTCGCGGTGTAGTTCGCGGTGCGGATCTCCTTGCCGCGGACCACGTAGACGTTCTCGGGCACCTCGTAGCCCCGCTTCACCTCGGGCCACTCGGCGATCTGCTTGCGGGCCTCGTGGTGCAGCTCGCCCAGGTGCTCCTGGTAGCGCTGGCGCAGCACGAGGATGGCGGGGTCGCCGCCCTCGGTGAGGTGGGCCTGGTCGTAGAAGGCCCCTTGGGGCGGCACCTTGTCGCCCAGGGTCTTCAGGGAGGTCCACAGGGCATAGGCGATCTCGGCGCTCTCGGCCTGGCGGCGGGCCCAGGCCTTGTAACCCTGCACGCTGTCGGCGATCTCGGCCAGGTAGCGGGTGCGGTCACTGGGGATGATAGCGGCGCGCTTGGGCTCGCTGGGCTCGGCCTCGAGCTTCGGGGCCCAGTCGAGGCCCGTCTTGGCGGCCAGGGCCTTCACCAGGTTCACGTAGAGCCAGTTGGTGGCGGGATCGTTGAACTGGGAAGCGCAGGTGGCGAAGACCGGCATGTCCTCGGGGGCCTTGTCGAAGGCCTTCCGGGCCCGCTGCACCTGCTTGCGCACGTCGCGCAAGGCATCCTCGGCGCCCCGCTTGTCGGCCTTGTTGATCACCACCAAGTCGGCGAAGTCGAGCATGTCGATCTTCTCGAGCTGGCTCTGGGCGCCGAACTCCGGCGTCATCACGTAGACGCTGAGATCGACCAGGTCCACGATCTCGCTGTCGCTCTGACCGATGCCGGCGGTCTCCACCACCACGAGGTCGAAGCCCTCGCCCTTGGCTGCGGCGATGGCGGCCTTCAGGGATTCCGACGTGGCGCGGTGGGCGGCGGTGCGGGTGGCCAGGCTGCGCATGAAGGCGCGGCGGCCCAGTTCCGGGTGGTAGAGCGCGTTCATGCGGATGCGGTCGCCCAGCAGGGCGCCGCCCGTCTTGCGCTTGGTGGGATCCACGCTGAGCACGGCCACGCGCTTGTCCGTGAAGTCCACGAGGAAGCGGCGCAGCAGCTCATCCGTGAGGGAGGACTTGCCGGCACCGCCGGTGCCGGTGAGGCCCAGCACGGGGATCTTGTGGGGGGGCACCTGGGCGGAGCCCTCGGCGCCCAGCTCGATCTCCGTGATGCGGCGGGCCAGGGGCAGGGCCGCCTGCTTCGTGCGGGGGTCGTAGTCGCAGCGGCCCACGATGTCGTTGATCATGCCCTGCAGGCCCATGGTGCGGCCGTCTTCGGGGCTGTAGATGCGGGCCACGCCGTGGGCCTCCAGCTCCCGGATCTCCTCGGGGACGATCACGCCGCCGCCCCCGCCGAAGACCTGGATGTGGCCGGCGCCCTTCTCGCGCAGCAGATCCACCATGTACTTGAAGAACTCCACGTGGCCGCCCTGATAGGAGCTCACGGCGATGCCCTGGGCGTCCTCCTGGATGGCGGTGTCCACGATGTCCTGCACGGCGCGGTTGTGGCCGAGGTGGATCACCTCGCAGCCCGTGGCCTGGAGGATGCGCCGCATGATGTTGATGCTGGCATCGTGGCCATCGAAGAGGCTCGCGGCGGTAACGAAGCGGATCTTGTGCACGGGCTGGTACACGCCCTCCGCATCGAAGGTCCCGGGGAAAGCGGTGGTATCCACAACGGCCATGGCTTCACTCCAACAAGCCAGTTTAACGGTGGGAAAACCCCGCGACTTTCCTTATTTTCCGAACCGGTCTGCGGGAAAGCGGGCCTCCATCCGCTCCTGCCGCTCCCGCATGGTGGCCAGGAGCCCCTTCCAAGCGGGCTTCTCCTGGAGCCGGATGAGGAAGGGGGCCCGCTCGTACCAGTCGGTGCAGGCGAAGCCCTGGCCGAAGGCCCGCTGGGCCAGATCGAAGGCCTCGCCATCCCGCCCCAGGTAGCCGTAGGCCTCGGCCAGCTTGAAGGTGAGCTCCCCATCGGGCACCAGCGTGCGCACCCGTTCCTCGTCGAGCGCGCGGAGCCGGGCCAGCGCCTGCTCCCTTCGGCCCTGGAGGGCGTGGAAGTAGACCTCGGAGAGCCCCCGGAAGATCTGCAGTCCCGTGGTCATGGGCAGGGCGGAACCGAAGGCATCTTCCGCGCCGGGCTGGTTGCGGAGGAGGCGGATGTAGCCCAGGTAGAAGGCCTGCAGGGGCTCCCGAGGCGGCGCGCCCTCGAGGGCCTGCTGGAACTCCGCCCAACGCCCCTGGTAGAGCAGCGTGTTCTCCACGAGGAAGTAGTCCTGCCCCACCCGGCCCCCCAGCTCGTCCCGTCGACGGGCGGCCCGGATGGCCCCCTCCAGCAGGCCCGAGGTGCGGGCGGCGTAGGCGGCGGAGTCGTGGAGGGAGGCCACCCGGGGCAGCTCCTTCAAGGCCCGGAAGGTGAGCTCCAGGGCCCCTTTCTGGTCGCCCACGTCGGTGCGGAAGCGGGCGTAGAGGTTCACGAGGCGGGGATAGGTGGGCATGGGCCGCAGGGCCTCGGCAAAGGCCCGGTCACAGGCGGCATGGGCTTCCACGTCGGCATCGGCGGAGGCCACCAGGAGTCGGAACTTCAGGTGGCTCCGGGCCAGGCCCACGCTGGCCGAGGCATCCTCCTCCAGGAGTTGCTCGGCCTCCCGGACGGCCTCCTTCATCTCCCGTTCCTTGAGCAGGTAGGGGGCCCCCATGAGGCGCATCAGAGGCCAGAAAGAGGCTTCGTGGTGAACATCCAGGGGATCCCCCTCCGGCGCGGCGAGGAGACCGGCGAGGGCCTCATGCACGGCCACCTCCGGATGCTCGGAGTGGGCCTCCACGAGGCGGCGCCCCTCGGCATCACGCAGGGTGCCCGTGAGGGCCAGACCGGTGCCCCGCCGCTCGGCCCGCAGGTAAAGGCAGGGGGCTCCGTCCTCCGGATCCCGGCTGGCGGAGTTGAGGGTGAGGCCCCCATGGGCTTCCAGGTGGTCAGACAGGTGCAGTTGCAGCCCCCGCAGCTCCGCCTCGCCCAAGGCGGGCCCCTCCAGGACCAGGGTGGCCCGGCTCAGGCGCGTGCGCTCCCTCTGACGGAGGGCCAGGGGCCACCCGACGGCGACGGCGACGGCCACTCCGAGGAGGACCCAACCCCAGGCCTTCATGCGGGGAAGTCTGACACGGGGAAGAGGCTTTCGAGGCGGGCCTGACGCTCCCGGAGGGTCTGGAGGAGGGCTTCCCACCGGGGCAGGCTCCGCATGGGGACCATGAGCGGGCTCTGCTCGTACCACCGGGTGCAGGCGAAGCCCTGGGACAGGGCGCGGCTGGCGAGCTCCAGGGCCGCCTCCCGATCACCCAGCAGGGCGTAGGCCTCCGCGAGGTTGAAGGTGAATTCCCCATCGGCCCCCCGCAGTCCGTCCAGGTCCCGGTCCAGATCCTTGAGCTGCTTCAGGGCCGGGCCGGCCTGCCCTTCCAGGGCCAGCCGGAACACCTCGCCCAGCTTGCGGTACCGGGGATAGGCGCCCCCCAGCCTCCCCAGTTCGCGGAAGTGTTCCAGGGCCGGGTCCCTCCGGCCGCGGAGCAGTTCCAGGTAACCCAGGTGGAAACGGATGACCGCATCGTAGGGCTCTCCCGGCCGCCGCCAGAGGCTGGCTTCGAATTCATCCCACCGGCCCAGGTAGAGGAGGGCCATCTGCAGGCGGGCGGGGTGCCTGCGATCCAGGAGCACATCCTGGGCGCCGAGGGCCCCCGCCTCGGCCAAGCCCAGCAATCCCGCGTTCCGGCCCACGTAGGCCAGGGCCTGGAAGTTGGGCCCCGTGTGGGGATGGACCCGGCTCAGCTGGCGGGTGACCGCCAAGGCCTCTCGCATGCGGCCCGTGTCCGCCAGGAGGCGGGCCAGGAGGTAGCTGGCCCGGGGGTGACCCGGCGCCCGGCGCAGGGTCTCCTCGTAGGCCTCCCGGGCGCGATCCAGATCCTCCGGGATGCGGGCATTGCGCTCCACGGCGCGGAATCCCTGGATCTGCCCCCGGACCAGGACCGGCGTGGCGCACCCCGGCGCCCCCACCTCGCTGGCCGCCGCGAGCGCCAGGGCCTCCGCATCCCCTTCGGACCGCACCTGCAGGGCCATGGCCTGGAGCAGGGGCCAGAAGGCCTCGGGGCTGCGGGGCACAAGGATCCCGGGACGGTCGTCCTTGAGGGTCAACGGGGCCAGCCGGCCCAGGAGCCCCGCCACGGCCTGGGCCGGGGGCGCCGGGGGGGCGATGGTCAACGCCGGTTCCGCGGGGAGGTCGGCCACGCGCCCAGCCCAGGACCGGATCTCCAGATCCAGACCCCGGCGGTGGGCCGCAAAGGCCAGCACCCACCCCTCCCGGCCCGGCACGAGATCCGGGGGTGCCGGGAACCGGGAGGCCTGGGTCACCGCCAGGTCGCCATTCAGCTCCATCACGTCCTTCACCAGCGAGGCCAGGGCCTGGTGGCTCGCCTCATCCAGGGCGCCGGGCCCCTCTGCGGGGCAGGTCACCAGGAGCAGCCGACGCGGGGCCTGATGCCGGGGATCCGCGCGACGGGCCACCCACACGAGCAGCAGCACGATGGCCAGGGCCGGCAGGGCCAGGAACCACCCGGGGTTCCGGTAAGCGGGGGTTCGACGGGCGGCGGACATCTGCTTCCCATCATCGGTGGGACGGCCGGCCGTGGCCAGGGGAAGCCCGGGAGGGGGAGCGGTGCGATAGTTGAGCCATGCGCGTCCGGTCGCTCCTGCCCCTGTTCCTCTCCCCCTGGCTCCTCACCCCCCTTGCCTTGCAGGCCCGGCAGGGGACCGCGGGGCAGGGCAAGCCCACCGAGGAGGAGGTGATCGCCCAGAGCCGCAAGGCCGCCAAACCCAGGCCCATCGCACCCCGAGGGGCCCTGTTCCCCACCGAGCTGAACCTCGTGAAGCTCTTCAGGACCGCCAAGGGCTCCGTGGTCCACGTGAATGCCCTCGTGGAGGGATTCGACCGGAGGACGGGCCAGTCGGAGATGGTGCCCGCAGGCCTGGGCACGGGCTTCGTGTGGGACGACCAGGGCCACGTGGTCACCAACAACCACGTCGTCACGGTCCGGCTCCGCCAGAACCAGGAGGAGGAGGTGGCCACCACCGCCGACGAGGTGCGGGTGAGCCTGGCGGACGGCAAGACCTACAAGGCCCGCATCATCGGACGCAGCCTCGCCTCGGACATCGCCGTGCTCCAGGTCTTCGCCCCCCTCGATCAGCTCCGCCCCCTGCCCCTGGGCCGCTCCGCCGATCTGCAGGTCGGCCAGAGCGTGCTCGCCATCGGCAACCCCTTCGGCCTGGACCAGAGCCTCACCACGGGCATCGTCTCCGCCCTGGACCGCACCATCGGCACCGACTACGGGAGCAGCATCAAAGGCGCCATCCAGACGGATGCGGCCATCAATCCCGGCAACAGCGGGGGGCCCCTGCTGGATACCGCGGGGCGCCTCGTGGGCATGAACACGGCCATCACCAGCACGAGCGGCAGCTCCGCGGGCATCGGCTTCGCCATCCCCGTGGACACCCTCAACCGCATCGTGCCCCTGCTGATCCGGAAGGGCGCGGAGGCCCTGCCCGTGCTCGGATTCCAGACCATTTCCACGGAACTGGCACGTCGCTACTACCGTGTCCCCAAGGGGATCGTCGTGGATGCCATCGAGCCTGGGGGCCCCGCGGACAAAGCGGGCCTGAAGGGCACCCTCCTCAATGCCTACGGCCAGGTGGTGGAGCTCGGGGACGTCATCGTGGGCTACAACGGGAGCTCCGTGGATACCGAAGTGGAACTGGCCGACCTCCTGGCCTTCCACCCCGCGGGCCAGCCGGTGGTCTTCGACATCCTCCGCAAGGGCAAGCCCCTGAAGATCACCATCATCCCCGCCAGCCGGTCGGCGGGGAAACCCGTGATCTGATCAGCGGACGGCCACCAGCTCCACTTCGAAGCAGAGGGTCGCCCCGGGCGGGATGGTGCCGTCGGGCGTGCCCCGGTCGCCGTAGCCCAGGCCCGGAGGCACGAGGAGGCGCCGCTTCCCGCCCACCTTCATGGAGGCGATGCCCTCCTCCCAGCCCGGGATGACCTGGCCCTTGCCCAGTTTGAACGCCAGGGGATCCCCGCCCTGGGTCGTGTCGAAGACGAGCCCCTTGCGCCCCCGCTCCCAGATCCAGCCCGTGTAATGCACCTCGCAGGTGCGGCCCTTGGTGGGCTGGGGGCCATGACCCGCCACGAGGTCGAGGAACTGCAGACCGCTGGGGGTGACGGCCATGGGCGGAGCGGGCTGGGCCGCCAGGCTGAGGAGGGCGGGGAGAAGGAGCACCGCCACCCTAATGCCGGTGGCCGGCGTGTTCGGCGTCCGTCTCGGGCTTCAGGTCCACCTTCCCCTGGGGTCCCTTCACGCGGGGGTCCTTGAACAGGATGGGGACGACGAGGGGGTCCGCCACGCCGCTGAGCCGCAGGGTCAGGGGGCTCTCGGCCTTGGGGGTGCCCTTGCGGTAGAGGGTGATGCGGTGCTCCAGGGCCTCCCCATGGGTCTGGCCTGCGAGCTCGTAGGCGGTGCGGTCGAAGTCGATGGACTCGATGCGGAAGGGCTTCTCGGAGCGCAGGGTGAGGGAGGCGTGGCGTTCCGTGAGGGAGTCGAAGGCCAGGCGCGCGGGCTCCAACTCCACGGGCCGCTTGAGGCGCCAGTTGAGGTAGAGGGTGAACTCCTTCTGGAGGGGCGCATTGGTGGCCACCTTCAGGATCTCCAGGCCGGCCGCCTGGCCGCCCTTGAGCAGGGTGGGGCGCAGGGTGAGGCGCAGCTCGCCGATGCCTCCCTTGGTGGTGAGGTCCGCATCCAGGTAGGGGGAGGGGGTGCTGAGGAGCTTGAGCTCCAGGGGATCCCCCGTCTCACGCTTGAAGGCGAAGACCGTTTCCACGCTCTCGTGGGCGGCCACGGCGCCCAGCTCCCGGCGGGTGCCATCCACCGTGAGGTCCGGGCGCACGGTCATGTCGGCCTTCAGCACGAAGCGGGGCTCCTTGGGGTCATCGGGTTCCAGGCGCGCGGCGCGGCGCTGGTAGCCCACCCACCCCTCGGGGTTGATGGTCATGCTGATGCGCCGGCGGTCCCCCGGGGCCAGGGGCGTGGCCAGGGAAGCCGCGTCCACGGTGGTGCCCACCGCCAGGTCGCCCAGGGTGAAGGCGATGGGGCGGTCGCTCTGGTTGACCACGTCGTAGGTCAGGGTGCGCAGGTCCCGGGGGCCCACTTCGCCCAGGTGCTGGATGGTGTCGGGCTCCACCCGGAAGCGGAACTTCCGCGGGGGCGCCGCGGGCGCGGGGGCCGGCGCCGCGGGCGCTTGCGTCGCCGGGGGGGCCGCCGGGGCCTGGAGCAGGGCGAGGGAGAGCAGGAGGACGGACATGGGGCACTCGGGGGTTGGCCCTCCAGTGTGCCGACATCCCCCCGAGGTTCCTCGTTAAATGACGTTAAGGCGAGCCGGGACTAGAACGTCACGCCCACGCCGAAGGTCCACAGCCGCTCGAACTCCTGGCCGTTGCCCTGGGCCGTGTAATACGCCTGCAAGTCGCTGGCCGAGCTGAGCTTCACGGGGCGGTCCTTGGTGATGGGCTGCTGATAGGAGGCCGCCAGGTAGGGATGGATCACGGGGAAGGGCAGGCGCCACCGGGTGCCCACCCGGAGCCAGGGCCGCGCCAGGTTGGTGGTGTTCTCCACCCCGGGGCCCGTGGACTTGTAGTGCTGGAGGCGCTCGATCACGCCGATCTCCCCGCCCAGGCCCGTGAAGGGGATCCAGAGCTGGAGGTTCAAACCCAGGCCCACGCCCTGCTGGGTGAGGTGGGTGGTGCTGGTGGTCTGCACGTTGGAGCTGTCCGTCTGCGTGAGGGTGCCCGTGGTGGCGAAGCGGCTGTACTCCACGTTCCACTCCAGGCGCGCGACGGGTCCGAAGGCGAAGAGGCGCTTGCTCACGGTGGCGATGTAGCCGCTGCCCGTGTCGAAGTCGCCCTGCACCAGGGAAGCGCTGCCGCTGAGCATCGTGGACGGTAGGTTCTGGCCCGAAGGTCGGGGCAGCTCCATGCGGAGATCCCACTGGGCGGCGAGCGGGAGGGCGATGAAGAGCGGGAGGCAACGGCGGGTGGATCGCATGGGGGCTCCAATCCTCCAGGCTACCGGACCCCGCTGCCGCCTACTTCTTCCACTTGATGGAGCAGCCCATGGAGGGCTTGGGTTCCCCCACCACGGGACGCCCTGCCAGCACCGCCTCCAACGCCTCCTGCAGTTCCGGGCGCTTCACGTCCTCGGGGCGACCCCCGCCATCGTCCAATCGGCCGTGGTAGGCCAGCTTCCCCGTGGCATCGAAGAGGAAGAAGTCCGGCGTGCAGAGGGCCCCGAAGGCCTTCACCACGGTCTGCGCCTCGTCCTTCAGATAGGGGAAGGCGTACCCCGAGGCCGCGGCCCGGGCCCTCATGCCCTCCAGGGTCTCCACCCGCAGGTGGGCGCTCTCGCTCTCGTTGGCGTTGATGCCCACGAAGGCCACGCGACCCGCATAGGCCTTGGCCAGGGCGTTGATGCGGCCCTCCGTGGCCTTCACGTAGGGGCACTGCACGCTGAGGAAGGTCACGAGCACGGGCCCCTTCAGGGTCCTGGAGTCCAGCACCTTCCCGTCCACGCCCTTGAGGGCGAAGGGGGGCATGGGCGAACCGGGCTTCAGGGCCGGCTCACCTGCGGTGGCGGCAGCGAGGATCAGAAGCGGCAGGAGGCAGCGCATGGAAACTCCCGGGAGCGGGTCCCAGCATGGACGCGCCACAGGTTCGAGGCCAGCCTGTTCACCCCAATGGATTCAGGCCTTCCACTTGATGCTGCAGCCCATGCTCGGTCGCTGGACGGGATCCGGCAAGCGCCCGGCCAGGAGGGCCTCGATGGCCTCCCGGAGCTCCTCCCGGGTCACGGCCCCAGGCTCCTTCCAGTTGTCGTCCAGACGCCCCCGGTAGGCCAGGCGGCGGTCGCGGTCGTAGAGGAAGTAGTCGGGGGTGCATACGGCCCCGAAGGCCTGGGCCGTGGTCTGGGCTTCATCGCGGAGGTAGGGGAAGACATAGCCCTTCTCCTTGGCCCGCTCCCGCATGGCGTCCATGGAATCCGCCGGGTAGGCCTCCGCGTCGTTGGGGTTGATTCCCACCACGGCCACTTGGTGGAAGTAATCCTTGGCCAGGCGGTTGATGCGGTCGTCCACGGCCTGCACATAGGGGCAGTGGTTGCACATGACCACCACGAGCAGCAGGGGCTCGTGGAAGGTGCTCCGCCGGTAGAGGTGCCCATCCACGCCCGGCAGGGCGAAGTCCGGGCAGGGGGTGCCGAGGGGGGGCATGGTGGATTCGAGGAGGGCCATGGATCACCTCGGGAAAAAGAATGCGGCTGTCGGTATTTTGACTTGATCGGGACGAGGGATCCCCTAGTCTTTTCCCAAGCACACATGGCAACCCTTCCCCGCCTCCACTGGTCCACCCTGGGCACCAACTCCCAGGGCCTTGAGCATCGGTGGTCCCATGTCTGGGATGTGAGCGTCGACCGCGGAGCCGCGCCGGCCCTGCCTCCGCGCGATACGGATCTCTGGGTGATCAGCGTGCAGGGCGACTGGCCGCCGCCGGAACTGATGCGCATGATGGGCGAAGTCGGGGCGCTGCCGATCCTGCTGGCCATGGAATCCGACGCGGATCCGCTCAGCCCCAAGGTGCTGGCGGAGTGGGGCGCCCTGGGCAGCGTGCGCTGGGGCCTGCTCGGCCCCGAGCCGCCCATGCCAGGCCTGCGCCCGCGCAGTGGCGTCACCACCCAACTCAGCGCGGGCCAGGCCCTGCAGTACGGCATGGTGGGCGTCTCCCTGCGCATGCAGG
>DATFAX010000086.1:0-60534 GCA_035254125.1 Holophagaceae bacterium
AAGGAAGCGGAGCGGGCGCCGGTCAGCCGCCCGCTCATTTTTTGCACGCCCCGACCGGGCCCCATTGCGATGGGGAGGCCCACACCGGGAGCATCCCATGTCTTTTGAAAACCTCGGCCTGAGGGCCGAGCTCCTGCGCGCTGTGTCCGAAGAAGGCTACACGACGCCCACCCCCATCCAGGCCCAGGCCATCCCCGTGGTCCTCTCGGGCCGCGACCTCCGGGCCGCCGCCCAGACGGGCACCGGCAAGACGGCCGCCTTCACCCTGCCCCTCCTGCAGAAGCTCGAGGGCCCCAAGGGCAAGGCGCCCCGCGTGCTCGTGCTGACTCCCACCCGCGAGCTCGCGCTCCAGGTGGAGGAGAGCGTGCGCACTTACGGCAAGCACATGCCCGTGCGCAGCATCTGCATCTTCGGCGGCGTGGGCGAGCGTCCCCAGCAGGATGGCCTCCGCCGCGGCGTGGACATCCTCGTGGCCACCCCCGGGCGCCTCCTGGACCTGCACGGCCAGGGCTACGTGGACTTCAATTCCATCGAAGTCCTCGTGCTGGACGAAGCCGATCGCATGCTCGACATGGGCTTCATCCACGACATCAAGCGCATCCTCAAGCTCCTGCCCACCAAGCGACAGAATCTGCTGTTCAGCGCCACCTACAGCGATGATATCCGCGGCCTCGCCGAGGGGATGCTCAAGGATCCCGCCATCGTGGAAGTGGCCGCGCGGAACACCACCGCCGACCGCGTGAAGCAGACCGTGCACCTGGTGGACCAGCCCAAGAAGCGCCACCTGCTCACCCACCTCATCCACTCCAAGGGCCTGGAGCAAGTGCTCATCTTCACCCGCACCAAGCACGGCGCCAACCGCCTCGCTGAGCAGCTCTCCAACGCCGACATCCCCTCCATGGCGATCCACGGCAACAAGAGCCAGTCGGCCCGCGTGAAGGCCCTCACGGACTTCAAGGGCGGCCGCATCCGCGCCCTCGTGGCCACCGACATCGCCGCCCGCGGCCTGGACATCGACATGCTCCCCGCCGTGGTGAACTTCGAGCTGCCCCAGGTGGCCGAGGACTACGTGCACCGCATCGGCCGCACGGCCCGTGCCGGCGCCGAGGGCGAAGCCTGGAGCCTCGTGGACCGCGCCGAGCAGGGCATGCTCCGCGACATCGAAAAGCTCCTCAAGCGCAGCCTTGAGAAGGAGGTGGTCCCCGGGTTCGAGCAGGACCCCAACTACGTCCCCGAGCCCATCGAGAATGGCCGCGGTCGCGGCCCCCGCGGCCCCCGCCCCGGTGGTTCCGGCCGCGCCGCCGGGGGTTCCCGCCCTTCGGGCAGCCGCCCCTCCGGCAATCGTCCTTCGGGCGAACGCAGCGGATCCGGTCGCTCCGACGCCGCCCGCCCCGCGGGCCGTGGTGGGTCCCGGCACCACTAGAACTGAAGATCGCGAATAACGCGAATGGGGCGAATGGCCGCGAATAGAAGGTTTTTTATTCGCGGCCATTCGCGCTTTTATTCGCGTTATTCGCGATCCCGATTTACCCCAGCGCCGTCTTGATCGCCTGAAGTTCGGGACTCCCCACGATCTTCTCGATGCGGAAGGCCTCCCTCGCGAGCCAGTCGCTGGTGAGGGCGCGGTACTCCTCCAGGTCGCGGAAGGCCAGGCGCACGAGGTAGTCGAAGGGGCCGCTCACGAGCCAGCAGTCGAGCACTTCGGAGCGCTTCTTCACCTCCGCTTCGAAGGCCTGCTGGGCGGCGCGGCCGCTCTGGCTGGCCAGGGCGATCTGGGCGTGGACAATGACGGAACGGGGACTGGCGGAGGCATCAATGCGGGCCATGTAGCCCTTGATGATCCCGGCGGCCTCCAGTTTGCGCACCCGCTCCTGGCAGGGACGGGGGGTGAGATGCACCTTTTCGCTGAGGGCCTGGTAAGTGATGCGGCCATCCCTGCGCAGGATCTCCAGGATCTTGAGGTCGATGGCATCCAGCGGGTGGTTCATGGGGCCTCCACAGCGGATTCCGCTGCCTCGCGTCCCCAGCCTAGCGGAATCGGGGTGATGGGGGGCTCAATTCGACGGCCCCGGGGGTGGCCTTCTCTCCAGAATGGTCGATTCCCTGGAGCTGCCTTGCAGACCACCTCCCACGTGCTCATGGTCCGGCCCGCCCGCTTCGAGGCCAACCCCGAGACCATGGGCTCCAACGCCTTCCAGCGCCCGCTGGCGCCGGGCCTGGATCCCCAGGCCCGGGCCCTGTCCGAGTTCGAGGGCTACGTGGCCGCCCTGGAGGCCGCGGGCGTCTCCGTGCTCGTAGTGCAGGACACCGCCGAGCCCCACACGCCCGACTCCATATTCCCCAACAACTGGGTGAGCTTCCACGCCGACGGCACCCAGGTCCTCTACCCCATGGAGGCGCCCAACCGCCGGCAGGAACGGAAGCCCGCGGTGCTGGCCGCCGTCGCCGAGCGCTTCGAAGTTCGGCGCACCCTCGACCTCAGCCCCCTGGAGGCGGAGGGCCGCTACCTGGAGGGCACGGGATCCATGGTGCTGGACCGGGAGCACCGTCTCGCCTACCTCTGCCGGGCCAGCCGCTCCCATCCGGAGCCCGTGAAGGCCTTCTGCGACGCCATGGGCTACCGGCCCGTCTGGTTCGACGCCACGGACGCAGGCGGCACGCCCGTCTACCACACCAACGTGATGATGGCCCTGGGGCGCACCCTCACCGTGGTCTGCCTGGAGGCCTTGGACGACCCAGCCCAGCGGTCCCGGCTGCAGGGCTTCCTCCGGGAGTCGGGCAAGGTGGTGCTGCCCATCACCCGGGCCCAGATGGCGGCCTTCGCCGGGAACATGATGGAGCTGCAGGGCTGGAACGGCCACCCCGTCCTCGCCATGAGCCGCCGAGCCTGGTCCTCCCTCACCGGCGCCCAGCGCGACCTGATCCTCGCCCACGCGCAGCCCGTGGTGGCGCCCATCGACACCATCGAGACTTGCGGCGGCGGCGGAACCCGCTGCATGGTGGCGGAGATCCACCTGCCGCCGAGGGCCGGTGAAGCGCAGCTGGAAGCCGTGTAGCGCGGGCCTTCAGCCGCCCCCTTTCACGCAGGCGCAGCTCGTCTCCGCCGTCTGGTCCGCCCGGGCCTGGGCCTTCTTCAGCGCCGCTTCCACCTTGACGACCGGTTGGCCCTGGGCCTTCAAGGCCTGCACGAGGCCGAGGGTGGACCAGTAGTTGGCGGGGTAGGCCTTCAGATCCGTGCGGTACACGGCCTCGGCTTCATTGAAGCGCTTGGCGCTCATGAGCACGGCCCCCAGCGCATGGCGGGTGGGGATGACGCAGGCCGGCGGTTCGTCGTACTTCAGCTCGTCCTCGAGTTTCGCAGCGTCCGTGAGCCGGGCCACGGCCTCCTCCACCCGTCCCTGCCGGAAGGCGATCTCCCCGGCCAGGTAGGCCTGGGCCACACCCAGCACGGGGGCTGCCGGGTTGGAGCCCCAGCTGAATCCGTCGGGCACCTTGGCCCGGGCGACCTCGAAGGCGGCCTGCTCCTCCAGGGCCTCCGACACCTTGCCCGTGGCGGCGAAGGCGGTGCCCCGCAGCGCATGCCAATAGGCGGTGGAGAGGGGCAGTCGGGGATCCGGAGCCGGCTGGGCCAGCAGCTCCTCCCACATCCCGAAGCGCTTCAGGGCTTCCCAATACCGGGTCTGGAAACCATCCGCGAAGGGCGCATTCTGCACCACCCACGCCAGCGGGAAGGTCGCCACCACGGCCTTCGTCTGGGCCAGGGCCACCTCCTTCCGCCCTTCCATGAGGGCCGTGTAGGCCAGGAAGTCCGCATCGTGGACCATGTAGAGCCCGTAGAACCCGATCTCCTGCTGGCGGGCCCGGTAGCGGGCGTCCGCCGCCAGGGCCCGTTCGTTGGCGAGGGCCGCTCCCTTCCAATCGCCGATGCGTGCGTAAGTGTGGCCGGGCATGTGCAGGAGGTGGCCCGCGTCGGGAACGAGCAGGCGCAGGCGATCCGCCGCCGTCCGTCCGCGGATGGGTTCCGGCGACCCCTCGGTGGCGTGGATGGTGAGGTGCAGGGCCAGCGGATGGTCCGGCGCCAGGGCCAGGCTCCGCTTGAGTTCCGCCAAGATCTCCTTCGTACCCGGTTGAGGCCGGCCGTCGCGGGTCCACTGATCCCAGGGCCGCACGTCCATGAGCGCCTCCGCGTGCAGCGCGGCCAGGTCGGCATCCTTGGGGAAGCGCGCCGCCAGCTGGCCCATGGCCTGGGCGTAGGCCTCGTCCAGGGCCTTCCGGTCGGCGGGATTGGGGTGGGCGTAGCGCGCTTCCAGCGCCGCCACCAGCCCCCGCTCCACGGGGATCGCGCCGCCCAGCCGGCGCTTAGCCTCGGCCAAGGCCTCCCAGGCGGCTTTCGCATGGGCATCATCCACGGCCGGATTGTTGATGTGCGGGCCATTCACGAGGGCGATGCCCCACCAGGCCATGGCGAGGCCCGGATCCAGACGGGCGGCTTCCTGGAAAGCGTGCACCGCCTCGTCATGGTTGAAGGCGAAGGCCCAGATGAGGCCCTGGTCGAAGGCCCGCTGGGCGCCGGGTACGCGGGTGGAGACCTTGCGGTGATGGCGCCCCAGGTTGAAGGGTTTCCACACCGCGGGTGACTCCGGAGGCGGCCCCCCTGCCCCCGTCACGGACGTCAGCACGAGCGGGAGCAGCAACGTGGACCACGCGCGCATGGGGCACCTCCGGAGGATCGGGCCCCACGCTACGCCCATCGGGGGTTGCCCCGCCACTCCCTTTTTGGACTGGAGCTGCCGTCAGGCCACCCGCGCCCGGAGCCGGCGATCCGAAACCATCAGGAGGGCCAGGAGCAGCAGCACGTCGAAGCCCAGGGCCAGCACCGAGGCCTCGGGTCCCGTGGCACCGCCCGTGAGCCAGGTGGGGCCCGTGACGTGGGACCGGAGGAGCCCGGGGATGGCCTGCCCGCTGTTGGAGAGGCCGAAGATCCCGTTCATGGTGAAGTTCCAGGAGAAGTGCAGCCCCCAGACCGTGTAGAAACTCCCCGTGCGATCGAAGGCGTAGTACATCAACACGCCCGCGGTGACGATTTCCAGCAGGCCCAACAGGCTCTCATGGTCGTTGCCCAGGTGGGCGGCGCTGAACAGCACCGGCGCGATGAGGAGCGCCCATTTGCGTCCGAGGCCCTCCTTGAGGAGGCGGAAGAGGATGAGGCAGAAGATGAAGTCCTCGGAGAAGCTCTGCGGCAGGTAGAAGGCGAGGGCCTTCAGGATCGTCTGAGGGCCGTTGGCGCCGTCCACGTGGTAGCTGCCCGCCAGGGACAGGATCGCGACGATGGCCAGCATGGTGCCACCGCCCAGCAGGAACCCCAGCCCCGCATGCCGGGGCGTATCCCCGTCGAGGCGCAGTTCGGGCAAGTCCCTGCGGCGCTCCACCACCCGGGCGAAGGTGCGGTAGACCCCGAGGGCCGCCAGGATGAAGAGCAGGCCCGTGGCGGCGCTGACCGCGAGGAGGGCCCCCCCCGCGAAGTGGGGCCGCAGGGCCTTCGAGAGGAAGCCGACACCGAGGAACACCGGGGCGGCCCATAGGATCAGCCAGGGGATCCGCCAGCCCGCGCGGAGCACCCCGGTGGAGGGATTGAAGAAGGCGGTGCGCAGGGTCATGGGGCTCTCGGACAGGGAGGGTGGAAATCCGGGCTACGCGAGGCCTCCGCCTCGGGTTAGGGGCCGCGGCATTTCAGAGGTCCGGGTCGATTCCAGACACACCGCAAAGTGCGTGCATCTCCAGGCCGGGAGGGCGCTAGCATGGCCTCTCATTTCCCGGAGATCCCATGCGCGTAACGGCACCCCTCCTCGGCCTCCTCCTCGCCACGGCGCCCCTCGCCGCCCACGTGAAGCACGCCAAGAACAGCCAGGCCGACCAGAAGATCCACAAGGTGGAGAAAGTGGCCGACAACGTCTACTGCATCTACGGCAATGGCGGGAACATCGGCCTCGTGGTCACCGACAAGTACGCGGTGCTCATCGACGACCAGTTCGAGAACATCCTCCCGGGGCTCCGCGAAGCCGTGAAGTCGGTGACGGACAAGCCCATCAAATACCTCATCAACACCCACCACCACGGCGACCACACGGGCGGCAACCGCGGCCTTGAGAGCCAGGTGGTGGCCATCGTGGCCCACAGCAACGTGCGCAAGCACCTGCTTGAAGACCAGAAGGGCAAGCCCGCCGACCAGCAGGGCGGCCTGCCGGAGATCACCGTGGGCGAGGAGGACGGCCGCGTGAAGGCCCGCATGGACATCCACCTCGGCGGCGTGGAGATGCACCTGCTCCACTATCGGCCCGGCCACACGGACGGCGACATCATGGTGGGCCTCCCCCACGCCTCGGTGCCCGTGCTCCACATGGGCGACCTCTTCTTCAACGGCGTGATCCCCTACATCGATCTGAAGAGCGGAGGCAGCCTCGCCGGCATGTTGGAGAACGTGGAGCACGTGCTCGGCTTCGTCCCCGACAACGCCAAGATCATTCCCGGCCACGGCCCCGTCGCATCCAAAAAGGACCTCGTCCACTTCCGGGATTTCCTGAAGGCCGTGCAGGCCCATGTGAAGGCCCACCCCAAGCTGAGCGGCAAGGAGTTGGATGCCGCCTTCGACCACAAGGCCTGGGCCGATGTGAAGCCCCTGGGGGACTTCCTAAGCTATCCCGCCTTCTTCGACCTCGCCGCCGGCCGGGTGCCCTCGGTCAAGTAATCCCGCACCTGCCGGAATTCCCCCTGGTGTCACATTGACCCCAGGGGGATTCTTTTTCCATGGGTATGGATCGCCGAGTCGCGTGGTTTCCCCGGTCCATGGCCGCGCGGGTGGCCCTCACCTACGCCGGCCTGGCGGCCCTCTGGATCCTCTTCTCGGATCGGGCACTGGATTGGGCGGTCTCCGACCCGCTGTGGCACCTCCGCCTGAGCGTGGCCAAGGGGTGGTTCTTCGTGGGCGTGACCGCCGCCATGCTCTTCGCCTACCTGAAGGTCCAGGCCGACGGGAGGCTGGCCCTGCTGGAGGCGGCCCGACGGGCGCGGGTGGTGCCCTGGCGGTGGGAGGAGGCTACCGGGGCCTGGGTGTTCGAGCGGTCCGTGGAATCCGTCCTCGGCCTGGAGGCTTCCGTCCTCAACCTTCCAGGCGGGGTGGAGCGGGCCTTCCACCCCGAGGACCTCCACCTCCTCGCCGGAGCCCGCCGCCGCGCGGCCCAGGGCGGGCTTGAATCCTTCGATGCCCGGATGCGGGGCGCCCAGGGGCGGGAGCTCTGGACCCAGTGGACCCTCCAGGCCGTACCCGGTGGCTCCCAGGGCGTCCTCCAGGATGTCACCGAACTCCATGGCGTCCGGGCGGAGCTGATCCAGCTCCAGCGGCGGGAACTGGCCCAGCAGTTGGCGGGCGGGGTCGTCCACGACCTGAGGAACCTCCTGCAGGTCATCCTCTCTTCCGCCGAGCTGATGGCGATGGACCAGGAACCCAGCCCCCCGCCCCGGAACCTCGGGGTCATCATCCAAGCCGCCCACCGGGCCCACGACCTGCTGCAGAAGATGCTGGGGCTCGTGCGCCCCCAGCCCGAGCAGCCCGGGGAACCCGGCGACCTCGGCTCCGTGGTCCTCGAATGCGTGGACCTCCTCCGACATGCCCTGCCCCCCAGCCTGGAGCTCCGATACACCCCGCCGGAGGCCCTCCTCCTGGGCCGCTTCGACCCGGGCCAGATCCTCCACCTCCTCATGAACCTCGGCCTCAACGCCCGGGATGCGGCCGGTCCCGGGGGCTGGATCGCCATCCGCGCCGCCCGGGAGGCCACCCCCGGTGGCGGGGAGAGCCTCCTGGTCGAGGTGGCCGACAGCGGGCCGGGCATCCCGGACCACGTCCGGGAACGCCTGTTCGAACCCTTTTTCACCACCAAGGGCGGGGGGAAGGGCACCGGCCTGGGGCTCGCCATGGCCCGTTCCATCGCCCAGGCCCATGGCGGAACCCTCGAGTGTGAGGCCCGCCCCGGGGAAGGGGCCCGGTTCCGGCTCCGCCTGCCCGTCCCTCCCTCCTAGGAGGAAGGACCGGAACCCTTTATCCTGAAAGGTTCAGGAGTCCCCCATGCAGTTGGATCAGCTCGGCACCTTCTCCCGCACCCACCGGAACGGCGAGCTGCGCCTGGATCACGTGGGGCAGACGGTCCGCCTGCTGGGCTGGGCCCGCAAGGTGCGGGACATGGGCAGCCTCTTCTTCCTGGACCTCCGGGACCGCTGGGGCATCGTGCAGCTGCGCCTGGACATCACCGACGCCGACCCCGCCCTCGTGGAGAAGGCCCGCAGCGTCCGCAGCGAGTTCGTGCTGGGCGCCGAGGGCGTGGTGGTGGAGCGCGAGAGCAAGAACCCCAACCTCCCCACCGGCGCCGTGGAGGTGAAGCTCACCAAGCTCCTCATCTTCAACACCGCCGCCACCCCGCCCATCCCCGTGGAGGACCACGAGGGCCAGGGCGCCAACGAGGACCTGCGCCTCAAGTACCGCTTCCTCGACCTGCGCCGCGCCAGCCTCCAACGGAACCTCATCCTCCGCAGCGAGATCGCCAACGTCACCCGGAACCACTTCCGCGAGCACGACTTCATCGAGTTCGAGACCCCCATCCTCACCAAGAGCACGCCCGAAGGCGCCCGCGACTACCTCGTGCCCAGCCGCGTGCACCCCCAAGAATTCTTCGCCCTGCCCCAGAGCCCCCAGCTCTTCAAGCAGCTCCTCCAGGTCTCCGGGTTCGAGCGCTACGTGCAGATCTGCCGGTGCTTCCGCGACGAGGACCTGCGCGCCGACCGCCAGCCCGAGTTCACCCAGGTGGACGTGGAGATGAGCTTCGTCCGGCAGGAGGACGTGCAGGGTGTCATCGAGCCCCTCATGGAGAAAGTCTCCGCCCTCGTGGGCCGCGACGTGAAGGGCCCCTTCCCCCGCCTGGCCTACCAGGACGCCATGGAGTGGTACGGCTCCGACAAGCCCGACGTGCGCTACGACCTCAAGCTGCAGGACGTCACCGCCGTCTTCGCCACCAGCACCTTCAACCTCTTCCGGGCCGCCGCCGACACCCATGGCCAGCGCCGGGTGCGGGCCATCTGGGTGCCCGGCGAGGCCGCCGGCGCCTACAGCCGCAAGCAGCTCGACGAGCTGCAGGAAGTGGCCAAGCAGCTGGGCGGCGGCGGCCTCCCCTACGCCAAGTGGGGCAAGGACGGCCTCTCCAGCTCCTTCAAGAAGTTCCTCGAGGGCGATGCCGAGGCCCAGCTGAAGGCCGCGCTCGGCGCCACGGGCGAGGGCCTCGCCGTGTTCGCCGTGGGCACCGACGCCCAGACCTCCAAGATCCTCGGCGAGCTGCGCCAGCGCCTGGCCCGCACCTTCGGCCTCGTGGACGAATCCAGGTTCGCCTTCCTCTGGGTGGTGGACTTCCCCCTGCTCGAGTGGAGCGAGGAGGCGGAGCGGTTCGTGGCCTGCCACCACCCCTTCACCTCCCCCCATCCCGAGGACATGGATCTGCTCGAGACGGATCCCGGCAAGTGCCGCGCCGTGGCTTACGACCTGGTGCTCAACGGCTATGAGGTGGGCGGTGGCTCCATCCGCATCCATGACGCCCAGACCCAGAGCCGCATGTTCCGCGCCCTGGGCATCGGCGAGGAAGAGGCCCGCGCCAAGTTCGGCTTCCTGCTGGATGCCCTCGCCTTCGGTGCGCCCCCCATGGGCGGCCTCGCCCTGGGCCTGGATCGCCTGGCCATGCTCATGGCCGGTGCCGACAACATCCGCGAGGTCATCGCCTTCCCCAAGACGGCCCAGGCCCGCTGCCTCATGACCGACGCCCCCAGCGAAGTGGATGCCCGCCAGCTCAAGGAGCTGCACCTGCTGCAGGAGAAGCCCCAGACCTACAAGGTGGGCGCCGTCTTCTTCGAGAGCGCGGAGGGGCACAACCCCGAGCTCCGTGGCCAGGCCATCCAGCAGTTGGGCCTCACCCAGCGTCAGACCCAGGGCCTCGTCACCTTGGACAACCAGGGCACCATCCTGGACGCCCAGACCCTCAGCGGGCCCACTTTCGAGTTCTAGCCTTGCTCCCCTGAGCCCGCGGCATCGAGTCTTCCCATGCGTCTCTTCCACGACATCCGCACGCAGGTCTCCGCCGCGGCGGTACCCGTGATGGAGCATCGGCTGTACCGCCTGCTCTGCCTGGCGGCCGCGTTCCTGAGCATCGGCGTCGTTCTCCCCGTCAACATCCTCCAGAACCTCTCCTGGATCCTGAACGGCGTCGTGCTCGCCTTCGGCGTGATCTGCCTGGGACTCTACCGGGCGGCCCTGCGGGGCCACTACCCCTTGCGCGCCTTCGCCCTGCTCCTGGGTTTCGTGCTGAACCTCTGCTGGTTCACGGATGCCGGTTCCCAAGGGAGCATCGGCATGTTCTTCTTCACCGGGGTGATGATCAACAGCATCTTCTTCCGGGGGCGCCAGCGCTTGCTCTTCCTGGGGGCGTTCCTGGTGAACGTGCTCGCGCTCTTCACGATCGACTACTTGCATCCGGCGGCCTCCATCCCCTTTCGCACACCCATGGACCGCTACCTGGACCTCGTCACCGGGTTCGCCGTGAGCGCCGTGGCCTGCCTCCTCATGTTGTGGGTGCTCGTGAGCAACCACGACGAGGAGCGGCGCAAGCTGTCGGCCATGAACCGGGATCTCCAGCGCAGCCTCGACGAGATCAAGGCGCTTCAGGGCATGCTGCCCATCTGTGGATGGTGCAAGAAGGTGCGGGATGACGAGGGGCTCTGGACCCAGGTGGAACACTACTTCGCCAAGCACACCGACCTCTCCTTCACCCACGGCATGTGCCCCGAATGCTCGGCCACCTTCAAATCCCAGGACCTGGACGCCCCCGGGGAGCCTAGAACCTGAACCCCAGGTGCACCTGCCCGTCGATGCCCCCGGAGTCTTCCTCGGAACTCACGCGGGTCTGCGTCTTGAGGTGGGCCCCCGGCGCGAGGTAGATCCCCACCCGGTAGTAGAAGTGGGACCCCAGGGTCCCGGTGATGCCGCCCCCCACGAAGAGGGCCGTGGTGGCATCCCGCCCCACCTCACCGGTCACCATGGATTCCTCCCGCTTCGACCAGCGCAGCACCGAGCCTCCCAGCATCGCGCTGAACCCGCGCCCAGGGCGGAAGACGAAGGTGACCGTGGGGCCCGTCATGGCCTGCCGGGTCTCGGTGAGCCTCCGTCCGGTGAAGGGGTCATCGTCATGGGTTGTGAACTGCACATGCTTGAATCCGTAGAGCCATCGGCTCCCGGCGGGCTGGAGGGTCACCTCCACGTCCGCGCCTCCCAGGGCGAGGGTGAGGAGCCCCACCCCCACGCCGACCTCGGGCCCCTTCGACGTCGCCTGGGCGCACAGCACCGCCGGAACCAGCAGCAGCTTCCACATGACCGCCTCCCCAGCGGAACGTGGCGCCGTCCGGATCGGGCGCAAGGGGCCCGCGGATGATGCCCGTCACCTCACCGGGGGCTGCGACTCACTCGCCCCCCATCCACCGCCGGTAGGCGGCGGGGCTCAGGCCCGTCACCTGCTTGAAGTGGCGGCTGAGGGCGGCCTGATCGCAGAAGCCCACGTCATCGGCGATGGCGGCGATGGGGCGGGTGGACCCGGCGAGGGCCTCCGCCGCGGCCTGGATGCGCACCTTCATCACGTACTGACCGGGGCTGAGGTGGAAGACCTTCTTCATGCGGCGCTCGAACTGGCTGGGCGAGACCCCCGCGAGGGCTGCCAGGGCCTCCACCCGCAGACCCTCGGCGAAGTGGGCGTGGATGTGGTCCACGGCGGCGGCGAATGGCGCATCGATGAGCCCCGCGCGGCTGGGCTCCGGCAGGTCCGTGCTCAGGCAGGCGAGCGCCACCACGCGCCCGGCGCGATCCCGCAGGGGCACCTTCTGGGTGAGGCACCAGCCCGGGCGGCGGTCTGGATAGAGGGTGAGGTCCAGGGCATCCACGATGGGTTTGCCCGTGCGGAAGAGGCGGGCATCCTGCTCGGCATAACGGGCCGCCATCTCCGGGGGCCACAGCTCCTGCGCGGTGCGGCCCAGGGCCGCCTCCTTCGACGGCAGCCCGCAGCGTTCCACGCCGCTGCGGCTCATGGCGAGGTAGCGCCCCTTGGGATCCTTCACCGTGAACACGGCCTCGTGCACACGATCGAAGAGCTCCTCCACGAAGGCGAGGCTGTCCAACTGGCTGAGGAGGGCGTCGAGGCCCGGGGCGCGGCGGGGGGGCATCCGGGCACTATACCCCGCCCCCTTGGCACGATCCCCCCGGGGTGGGGGAAGGGAATGCACAAGACCGGGACGGCCCCGGGAGCGCATGCTGGGCCTTTCCCGGTGAGGAGGCCCCTTGGCCGACGCTTCACGCATCCGCGTCCTCGACAGCCACACGGGCGGCGAGCCCACCCGCGTCGTGCTCGAGGGCGCACCGGACCTCGGCACGGGCCCCCTGGCCGAGCGGCGGAACCGCCTCCTCACCGACCACGACGCCTGGCGTCGGGCCGTGGCCTGCGAGCCCCGGGCCTCGGAGGTGCTGGTGGGCGCCCTGCTGGTGGAGCCCTTCGAACCCGGCTGCGACCTGGGCGTGATCTTCTTCAACAACGTGGGGGCCCTGGGCATGTGCGGCCACGGCACCCTGGGCCTCGTGGAGACCCTGCGCCACCTGGGCCGCCTCCGGCCGGGACGCCTCCGCCTCGACACCCCCGTGGGCGTGGTGGAAGCCGAGCTTCGCGAGGACGGCGACGCCGTCGTCATCAACGTCCCTTCCCACCGCGCCCTGCGGCAAGTGCCACTGGAAGTGCCGAGCCTGGGCCCCGTGCATGCCGACGTGGCCTGGGGCGGCAACGGCTTCATCCTCGTGGCCGACCACGGCCTCGACCTGCACCCGTCCAACCTCCCCCAGCTGCTCACCGCCGCTACCGCCATCCGCGCGGCCGCTGAACGGGCGGACCTTGGCGCACAGGCGGGCTTCGTGATCGACCACGTGGAGCTCACGGGCCCCGCCCGGGATCCCCGCAACGATGGCCGCAACTTCGTGCTCTGCCCCGGCCTGGAGTGGGACCGCAGCCCCTGCGGCACCGGCACCTCGGCCAAGCTGGCCTGCCTCCACGCCGAGGGCAAGCTGGCGCCCGGCCAGCGCTGGCGGCAGGAGAGCCTGGTGGGCAGCGTCTTCGAGGGCTGGCTGGAAGAGGTCGACGGCGCGCTGCTGCCCCACATCCAGGGCCGCGCCCACGTCACGGCCGAGGCCACGCTGATCCTGGATCCGACGGATCCGTTCCGGTTCGGGATCCCGCGATGAGGAGAGACACGGAGATCGCGGAGGTGGGCGGAGATCACGGAGGGGCCGGAGTCATGGACCGTGGCCCTCGGGAGGTATGCGGCGGCCCCGAAATCCCATCCGTGTCCTCCGCCCATCTCCGTGATCTCCGTATCCTTCCAGGGTGTGAGGCCCTCCGATGACCCCCGACGTCCTCATCCTGGGCGGCGGGGTGGTGGGCGCCGCCTGCGCGCTGTCCCTGGCCGAAGCCGGCTGCCGGGTGGAGCTGCTGGAGGCCGAGGGACTGGGCGGTGGCGCCACGGCCGCGGCCATGGGGCACCTCGTGGCCCTGGACGGCTCCCCCTCGGAGCTGGCCCTCTGCCGCCGGGGCCTCGAGCGGTGGAAGGCGCTGGCGCCCCGCCTCGGCACGGCCCTGGACTTCGATCCCTGCGGCACGTTGTGGGTGGCGGCGGACGATGAGGAGCTGGCCCTGGTGCGGCCCCGCTGCGAGGCGTACCGGGCCGCCGGCATCGAGGCCGAGATGGTGGAAGCCGCGCACCTCGTGGACGTGGAACCCTGCCTCGCCCCCGGCCTCGCCGGCGGCATGCGCGTGCCCGGCGATGCGGTGATCTACCCGCCCGCCGGCGCCCGGCTGCTGGCGGACGCCGCCCGCCGGGCCGGCGCCCGCATCGAGACGGGGGTGAGGGTGGCCACGCTGGAGCCCGGCGGCGTGCGCCTCATGGACGGCAGCCGACGGGCGGCGGCCCACGTGGTGCTTGCCGCGGGCAGCGCCTCCCGCGAGTTCCTGCGCCACCTGCCCCTGGTGAAGCGCAAGGGCCACCTCGCCATCACGGAACGGCACCCGGGCTTCCTCCGCCACCAGCTCGTGGAGTTGGGCTATTTGAAGTCCGCCCACGGCAGCGACGCCGACAGCGTGGCCTTCAACCTGCAGCCGCGCCCCAACGGCCAGCTGCTCCTGGGCTCCAGCCGCCAGTTCGGCGACGACGCGCCGGACCTGCGGCCCGAGTTGCTGCGTCGCATGATCGCGCGGGCGCTGGCCTACGTGCCCGGCCTGGCGGGGCTGAACGTGATCCGCTGCTGGACGGGCTTCCGCCCCACGACGCCGGACCACCGCCCCCTCATCGGCCCCCTGCCGGGGCGACCGGGCCTTCTGCTCGCCTGTGGGCACGAGGGCCTCGGCATCACCACGGCCCCCGCCACGGCGGAGCTCATCGTGGCCCAGATCCTGGGTACGCCCTCCCCCCTCGATCCCGCCCCCTTCCTGCCCGAGCGCTTCCCGGAGCTGGCCCATGCCTAGGATCCTCGTGGACGGCCTCCCCGTGGACCTCCCCGAGGGCGCGCGCCTCACGGCGGCCCTGGGTCTGCCCCCCGTGGCCTGCCGGGACCTGACCGGCGCGCCTCGCGGGCCCCTCTGCGGCATGGGCCAGTGCTTCGAGTGCCGCGTCACCATCGCGGGTCGCGACGTGCTCGCCTGCCTCACCCCCGCCCTCGAGGGGATGGAGGTGCGCCGTGGCTGAGCGCTGCGTCGTCCTGGGCGCCGGCCCCGCCGGCCTCGCCGCCGCCCTCGCCGCGGTGGAGGCGGGGCTCGCCGTGACCCTGGTGGATGCCCAGCCGGAGCCCGGCGGCCAGCTCTGGCGGGGCCAGTGGCGGGAGGGCACTCGCGGGGTCGCGCGGCATACCTTCGAGGCCCTCCGCCGCAGCACGGTCACCCTCGCCCTGGGCCGGCGCCTCGTGGCCGCACCCGCCCCCGGCCACCTGAGCCTCATGGGACCCGAGGGCATCGAGCCCCTGGCCTATGACCGCCTCATCCTCGCCACGGGGGCCCGGGAACGCTTCCTGCCCTTCCCCGGGTGGACCCTGCCCGGCGTGCTGGGCGCCGGGGGCCTCCAGGTGCTCGTGAAGGACGGGCTGGAGGTGCAGGGCCGCCGCGTCGTCGTGGCCGGCACCGGGCCCCTCCTCCTCGCGGTGGCCGCCCACCTCCGCACCCGGGGCGCCCAGGTGCTCGCCGTGGCGGAGCAGGCCCCCGCGCGCGCCCTGCGCAGCCTCGCCCCGGAGCTGCTGCGCCGGCCCCGCCTCCTCCTTCAGGCCCTGGGATTCCTGGGTCTGCCCCTGCACCTGGACACCTGGGTGACGCGGGTCGAGGGCGACGATCGCTTGCGCCGCATCCACCTGCGCACACCCTCGGGCCCCCGCGTCGTGGAGGCGGACCTCCTCGCCGTGGGCTTCGGCCTGCTGCCCAACCTCGAGGTGGCCCACCTGCTGGGCTGCGCCTGCGAGGATGGCCGCGTGGTCGTGGACGCGGCCCAGCGAACGAGCGTGCCCGGCGTCTTCGCCGCCGGCGAGCCCACGGGCGTGGGCGGCCTGGAAAAGGCCCGGGCCGAGGGCGCCGTGGCCGGGCTCGCCGCGGCGGGACGCGACGCCGAGGCCGTGGCCTTCCAGCGCGAAGCCGCCCGGGGCCGGGCCTGGGTCGCGGCCCTGGACACCGCCTTCGCCCTGCGCCCCGAATTGCGCGCCCTGCCGGAACCCGACACCATCCTCTGCCGCTGCGAGGACGTGCCCGTGGGCGCCGTGCAGGCCTGCGTGCGGGGCCGCGACGCGCGCCTTCACACCCGCTGCGGCATGGGGCGCTGCCAGGGCCGCACCTGCGGGCCCGCAGCGGAGTACCTCTTCGGCTGGGCCCCCGGTGGCCCGCGCCTCCCCCTCGTCCCCACGACCTTTTCCGACCTCGTCGATTCCCTCACTCCACCGGAGCACCCATGAGCCTCTTCCAGGGCGTCCTGCCCGCCATCACCACCCCCTTCCGACCCGACGGCACCGTGGATCACGCCGCCCTGGAAGCCCACGCGCGCTGGATGCTGTCCACCGGCTGCGCGGGGCTCGTACCCTGCGGCTCGCTGGGGGAGGGCGCCACGCTCTCCTTCGATGAGAAAGTGGAGGTCATCCGCACCTGCGTGAAGGCGGCGGAAGGCAAGCCCGTCATCCCCGGCATCGCGGCGCTGGCCACGGCGGAGGCCGTACGCTTGGCCCAGGCCGCGCAGGCCGCCGGCGCCCGGGGCCTCATGGTGCTGCCGCCCTACGTGTACGTGGGGGACTGGGCGGAGATGAAGGCCCACATGGGCGCCGTGATCGCCGCCACCCCCCTGCCCTGCCTCCTCTACAACAACCCCGTGGCCTACAAAGTGGACTTCGTGCCGGAGCAGATCGCCGAGCTGGCCACCGGGCACCCGAACCTGCAGGGCGTGAAGGAGAGCAGCACGGACGCCCGCCGCATCGCCGGCATCCGCGCCCTCCTCGGCGATCGCCTCGCGCTGGGCGTGGGCGTGGACGACTGCCTCATGGAGGGTGTGGCCATGGGCGCCTCCTTCTGGATCGCGGGCCTCGTGAACGCCTTCCCCAAGGAGAGCGTGGACCTCTTCGACCTCACGCGCGCCGGGAAGATGGACGAGGCCTTCCACCTCTACGCCTGGTTCCTGCCCCTGCTGCGCATGGACACCGTGCCCAAGTTCGTGCAGCTCATCAAGCTCGTGCAGCAGGAAATGGGCTGGGGCAACGAGTCCATGCGCGCCCCCCGGGCCGTGCTGGTCGGGGCCGAGCGGGAGGCCGCCCTGGCCGAGCTCACGCACGCCCTCGCCCACCGCCCCTGACCTGATTCCGATAGGGTGACTCCCATGCTCCAAGGCCTCTCCCTCCTCGGCCCCGTCCTCGGCGATCCCGGCGGCACCTCCTTCCAGGCGGTGGACCCCGCCACCGGGGCGGTGCTCGCCCCCCCCTTCCACAGCGCGTCGGACGCGGACGTGGATCGCGCCGTGACGCTGGCCAGGGATGCGGGGCCGGCCCTGGAAGCGCTGGGCGGCCCCGGCCGGGCGGCGCTGTTGCGCGAGATGGCGAAGGGCCTGGAAGGCGCCGCGGAGGAACTCGTGGCCCGGGTGAAGGCCGAGACGGCCCTGCCCGAGCCGAGGGTGCGCGGGGAACTGGCGCGGACCTGCTTCCAGCTGCGCCTCTTCGCGGACGTGGCGGAGGAGGGTTCCTGGGTGGAGGCGCGCCTGGATGCGGGCGATCCCGCCCGTGCGCCCCTGCCCAAGCCCGACCTGCGGTCCATGCTTCATCCCCTCGGCCCGGTGGCCGTGTTCGGCGCCTCCAACTTCCCCCTGGCCTTCGGGGCCCTGGGCGGCGACACGGCCTCGGCCCTCGCCGCGGGCTGCCCGGTGGTGGTCAAGGCCCATCCGCTGAACCCCGGTACGAGCGAGCTCGTGGTCCGCCTCGCCCAGGGGGCCCTGGCCCGCCGCGACCTGCCCTTCGGCTGCCTCAGCCTCCTCTTCGATGCGGGCCACACCGTGGCCCGTCGCCTCGTGCAGCATCCCGACCTCCGCGCCGTGGGCTTCACGGGCTCCTTCAAGGGTGGACAGGCCCTGCTGGACCTCGCCGCCGCCCGCCCGGTCCCCATCCCCGTCTACGCCGAAATGGGCAGCGTGAACCCCGTGGTGGTCCTGCCGGGTGCCCTGGCCGCGCGAGGCGACGCCCTGGGGCGGACCCTGGCGGCCTCCGTTCTGAACGGCGTAGGCCAGTTCTGCACCTGCCCCGGCCTGCTGGTGGCCGTAAGCGGCGAGGGCTTCGACGCCTTCCGCGGGGCCCTCGCGGAGACGCTGCGGGCCGCCGCGCCGGGTCCCATGCTCGGCGCCGGTCTGGCCGCCAGCTATCGCAGCGGACTGGCCCACCGCATGGCCGAAGGCGCGACGCCCGCCTTCCCCGCGTCGACCGCCCCCGCGGGCTGCGGCATCCCTCAGCTGCTCGAGGTGGATGCGGCGCGCATCCTCGTGCACCCCGGCCTCGCCGATGAGGTCTTCGGGCCCGCCACCCTCCTCGTCGCCTGCGCCTCCGAAGCGGAGCGCACTGCCGTGCTGGCCGCGCTGCCGGGCCAGCTCACCACCACGGTGTGGATGGAGCCCGGGGACGAAGCCCTGGCCGCGTCGCTCCTGCCGAGGCTGCGGGCGTTGGCGGGCCGCGTGCTGTTCAACGGCGTGCCCACCGGGGTGGAGGTGGGCCACGCCATGGTTCACGGCGGCCCCTGGCCCGCCACCAGCGCGCCCCACACCACCTCCGTGGGGGCTTCCGCCATCGCACGGTGGACGCGCCCTGTGTGCTACCAGGACGCGCCGGAGGCCCTGCTGCCGCCGGAGCTGCGGGCGGGCAACCCCCTGGGCCTGGGGCGGATGCGGGACGGTCGGTGGGGCCGGCACTGAGGACGACGGCCTGGGGCGGGCTAACCTGAGGGTCCCCTGCCACCGGATGATTCCCATGTTCCTGCCCACACCGCCCGCCCTCACCGCCCCCGCGCCCCTGCCCAAGGCGGCCCCCGTCCCCGGCGGCGTGGCCCTGGTGAAGCTCCCGGCTTCGGACCAGACGCCCCAGGTCACCTTCAAGGGCGAGCGCGTTCTCGTACGACGCGAAGGCAAGGGCTGGGTCGCCGTGGTGGGCCTCAAGCTCTCCCAGGCGCCGGGCTCCGAGACCCTGGAGGTGGACGGCAAGCCCTTCCCCTTCACCGTGCAGACCAAGCACTACCCCGAGCAGCGCGTCACCGTGAAGAATCCCCGCCTCGTGAATCCCAATCCCGAGGACGAGGCCCGCATCGCCAAGGAGGACGCCCTCAGCAAGCCCGCCTGGAAGGCCTGGCCCGAGGGCCGCACCTCGGCCCTCCGGTTCCGCCCCCCCACGGCGGGCCGCCTCACGGCCTCCTTCGGCATGCGCCGCATCTTCAACGGCGAGCCGCGCTCGCCCCACCCGGGGCTCGACATCGCCGCCCCCGCAGGTCAGAAGGTGGTGGCCCCGGGCGACGGCGTGGTGGTGCTCACGGGCGACTTCTTCTACGCGGGCAAGTTCGTGATGATCGCCCACGGCGAAGGTGTCGTGAGCCTGCTGGGGCACCTCTCCCGCATCGACGCCAAGGTGGGCGACGTGCTCAAGGCCGGCACCCCCATCGGCCGCGTGGGCATGACGGGCCGCGCCACGGGCCCCCACCTCCACTGGAGCCTCAGCCTCAACAACGCGCGGGTGGATCCGAGCCTCTTCCTGCGCTGACGACCCCGGGGGGTCAATCCACCAGGGCCTTCGGATCCCACTCGGCCTTCACCTTCCGGAGCAGGCCATCCTCGGCCAGGTCCAGGACCGTGCGTCCCGCCGTGGCGAGGGGTCCGTCGGGCCCGGAACGCAGGAGTTCCCAGTGGAGCACCACCCGGGACCCCTTGACCTCCACGCCCTGGAAACTCACCACCCCATCCAGGAAGAGGCGCCGCACGTTGTGGCGGAAGTGGGCCTCGATGAGGATCCGGCCTTGCAAGGCCCCACCCGAGAAGGCCCCCTCAAAGGTGCCGTCCTCCGTGAAGAGGGCCCCAAAGCCGGTCTCCCGCCGATCCAGGAAATGGTCCATGTAGGCCCGCACGGTGCGACGGGCGGGGGCATCCAGGGTGTCCAGGGCGGGAAACATGGCGGTTCCAGGGAAATGTGACCAAGTCACATCCACCATCATAGGCCATGCCCCTTTTGGGCCTTCGGAAATGGAGACCGACTTGAGCCAAACTGGGGTGTGCCCCCGACCCTCCGCCACAAAGCCGCCGCCATCCTCCGCCAGGCCGGGTGGGACCTGCCGCCCCTGCCCATCGTGTGGTCGCCACGCCTGACGCGCTGCGCGGGGCTCTTCGTGGTGGAGAAGGATTCGCGGGGGATCTGGCGCCCCGAGATCCGCCTGAGCATCCCCCTCCTGCGCCGCCTGGACTGGCCCTGGCCCCAGGTGGTGTGCGGCGTGAAGTGCCATACGCCGGAGGAAGTGCAGACGCGCATCCTCGAGCACGAGCTCATTCACTACAAGCTCTGGCGGGATCGCGTGGACTGGGGCCACACCGACCAGTTCCGCCGCCTCGCTTGGGAGGCCTTCGGGCACCAGAGCATCACGCACGGTATCGGGCAGGAAGCGGCATGAGCTTGCGCCTGGAGGCGGGACCCTACGCCGCAGCCATTTCGCCCCAGGGCGCCGAACTTCAGACCTTCCGCTGGCGGGGCCAGGATCTCCTGTGGCACGGCGACCCCGCCTGGTGGGGCCGCCGCGCGCCCCTGCTCTTCCCCGTGGTGGGCGGGGTGGCGGGCGGGCAGGTGCGGATGGGCGGCCTTGCCTTCCCCATGCCCAAGCACGGCTTCGCGCGGGACCTCCCGTGGGAGGTGCGGGAGGCCTCGATGGCCCGCGCCGAACTCGTGCTGAGGGACAGCTCCGCCACCCGCCTCCACTATCCCTTCGCCTTCGAGCTGCGGATCGCGTTCACCCTCTCCGAGGCCGGCCTGCGCCAAGCGGTGCACCTCGCCAATCCCGGCCTGGAGCCCCTGCCCGCACAGTTCGGCTTCCACCCCGCCTTCCGCTGGCCCCTCTTCCCCGGGGAGGCTAAGGAGGCCCACCGCCTCACCTTCGACGCGCCGGAGCCCGGGCCCCTGCGCCGCCTCGAGGCCGACCTCCTCTCGCCGGAACGGCGGCCGACGCCCGTAGAGGGCAACGTTCTCCCGCTGCGCGACGACCTCTTCGAGGCGGACGCCCTCATCTGGGAGGCGCCCGCCAGCCGGGGCCTGCGTTACGGCATTCCCGGCCGACCCTGCCTGCGGATGACCTGGGAGGCGCCCAGCTTCGCCTGCTGGACGAGGCCCGGCGCCCCCTTCCTCTGCCTGGAGCCCTGGCAGGGCCTCGCCGATCCCGAGGGCTTCACGGGGGAGCTGGCGGAGCGCCCCGGGGCCGTGACCCTGCCGCCGGGGGGCACCACCACCTGGGCCCTGAACCTCGCGGTGGAGGACGGCGCTCAGCCGATCCCGTAGGGGGGGAACATGCGCTGGGCGTCCCAGGTGAGGGACTTCCGGAAACGCAGGAGCATCAGGTCGCAGGCCGCCTCGGGGCTGGCCGGAGCGACACCCCCCTCGAAGTGGTGGCTGTTCCAGAGGCTCACGAAGGCCACCTGCCCCGAGCTCTCCACCACGTAGAGCATCATGCCCCGCACGACACCGTCCGGCGACCGCAGCATCTCCTGGAAGACGTGGAAGTCCCCCGGCGGGTGATTCGCGCGCACCCAGGTCCCGTAGGCGCGGGCGCGGGTCCAGGTGAACCGCATCTGGTTGCGGCCCAGGGGCGTCATCGCCACCTCGGGCGGTGTGGCCTGGGCCTGGGCCTGGGCGGCACCCAGGCGCCGCAACCCCTCCGCGAGCCGCTCCGCGGTCCCGGGGAGGGGATCCCCGGCGGGCCCCTTGGGCACCAGGGCGGGATGGACGACGAAGACGGCCGTGGGTAGCCCCGCCTTCATGCGCTCGAAGGCCGGGCGGCAGGCCCGCAGCTCCGCCTCCGACGGACCCCCGAAGGCCCGGGCGAACGGGTAGGCCAAGCGGCTGCATCCGGGGCTCCCGCCCAGCAGCACGAGCCCGAGGAAGACGGGAACCGGTCGCAAGGGCACCTCCCGGGCGCTGAACGGACCTTGTGCTCTGAAAGGTAGGTAGACCGACCTGGGTTCGCCATGCGCAAGGCTCCGCAGCGTGAGAGAACGAGTCCCCGGTTCGAAGGGCATTCAGTTTCCAGGCCGGGATCCCGATGAGGCCGGAACGCCCTCAGCGGCCGCGCCTGGGTTCCCAGAAAAGCTCTGGCAATTCTGAAACGCCCCCTAACCTGGAACCATGAAGACCGTCGCCCCCTCCCTGCTCGCCGTCCCCCGTTCCTGGGACCAGGGCGCGCCCGACCGCCTGCCGCCCGCCCACAAGGTCTATGCCCTGCGGGACCTGCCCCTGGGCGAGGTGAAGGCCGTGGGCTTCGACATGGATTACACCCTGGCGCGCTACCGCAGCCCGGAGATCGATGCCCTGGCCTTCCGCAAGTCCCTGCGCTTCCTCGTGCGGGAGAAGGACTATCCCGTGTGGTTGCTGGAGGCCCACTTCGATCCAGCCTTCGCCGTGCGCGGCCTCATCCTCGACGGCGACCACGGCAACCTCCTGAAGCTGGCCGCGGACCGCCAGGTGGTACGCGCCGCCCATGGCCGCCGCATGCTCACCCAGGCGGAGGTGGAGGCGCTCTACGGCCGGAAGCGCCTCGCGGTGAACACGCCCGGGTTCCGCAGCATCGACACCCTCTTCGAGATCTCCGAGTGCGGCCTCTACGCCCAGCTCGTGGAGGCCCTGGACCTGGGTAAGCTGCCCGGCAAGGACTACGGGACCCTCTTCCACGATGTGCGCTGGGCCATCGACACCGCCCACCGGCAGGGGGACATGAAGGCGGAGATCCTCAGCCACCGCGACTTCTTCATCCCCAAGGATCCGCAGCTGGGGCCCGCCCTGGAACGCCTTCGGCGGGGCGGCAAGAAGCTCTTCCTCCTCACCAACAGCGAGTGGACCTTCACCCACGGCGTCATGGGCCACATGCTCGATGGCCAGAGCGACACCTGCCCAGCGTGGACGGACTACTTCGACCTCATCGTGGTGCAGTCCCGCAAGCCGGGCTTCTACACCGAGGGCACGGAGCCCCAGCCCGTGGCGGGCCAGGCCCACGCCTTCGTGGGCGGCAACTCCGCGTGGCTGGAGGAGCGGCTGGGCGCCACCGGGGAGGACATCCTCTACGTGGGCGACCACATCTACGGCGACGTGCTCCGCAGCAAGAAGACCGCCTCCTGGCGCACCATGCTGCTCGTGCCCGAGCTGGAGCGGGAGCTGGAGCTGCTGGAGCAGAAGTCCGGCGAGCTGCGCGAGGTCATCCGCCTGGAGAGCCTGCGCCGCCGGGCCCTGCGCAAGGCCTCGGCCCTGCGGGACCAGGCGGCCGGCCAGAAGGCCCGCCGCCACGTGCTCGCCCCCAAGGTGAGCGCCGAGGCCCTGGCCGCCCTGGATCACGAGATCGCTGGCCTGCTCCGGGAAGCCGAGGAGCAAACCCGCCACGCCGAGGACCACGCCAAGGCCGTGGCCCTGCTCAACCACACCGTGGAGGCCGCCTTCAGCCCGCTCTGGGGACCCATGTTCCGCGACGGCTACGAGCAGACCCGCTTCGCCGACCAGATCCAGCAGTACGCCTGCGCCTACAGCGGCCGCATCAGCAATTTCTACTACGTGGACCCCAAGGCCACCCTCTACGCGCCGCTGCCCACGCTGCCGCACGAGCGGGTCTAGGGCAACCCGCCGAACCGGTAGCTGAGCCCGAAGCCGATCACCTTGGCATCGGTGATGTCCATCTTCAGGACGCGCCCCTCCAGGCGGAGGTTCCAGGCCCCCCGGAGGTTCCACTCGCCGCCCGCGCCCCAGAAGAAGCTGTTGCCCCGCTTCTCCAGCAGCCGGTACTGGCTCCCCCCGCCGCTGAGGCGGAAGGTGGTCTCGTAGGCAAGCTCCCAGAACTGGATGCCGCCCCGGGCGAAGACGAAGCCCTGCCCGATCCCCTGGGCCACCTGGAAGGAGAGCGTGGCGTTGGAGACCCCCACGTCCGTCGTCCCCGTCCCCGTCTCCGAGGGCGGAACGGCGTAGGCGAAGGTGGCCCGGGCCTTCCCCAGGTCCGCCACCCCCAGCTCCACCCCGAAGTGGGGGGTGATCCAGGTGCCGCAGTGGACGTTGAACCCCGCCTTGTCCGCCGAAGCCTCCACATCCGTGAACTGGATGCCCTCCATCTCCACGCTGCGCCCGGGGATGCGCAGGGTCACGCGGTCCAGGGTGCCGCCCAGGTACCACCCCCCGGGGCCAGAAGGGCCCTGGGCCTGAAGGCTCACCAGGGCCGCCATCCCGACCAAGAGCTCACGCAGCGCGCCCATCGCCCACCTCCCCGAGCGCGGATCAGGCCCCGGCGGCCCTCACCACCAGAACATCCCCCAGGGCGCCGCGCACCACGCGCTCGGCGGTGCTTCCGAACACGGCATCCAGGGCGCCGTGGCCCAGGTGCCCCACCACCATCAGGGTGCGGGCGTCCGCTTCGGCAATGAGCATCTTGGCCGCACTGCCGTGGCGGATGAGCCCCTTGGCCCCCGGGTAGGGGGCGAGCCACTGGTTCAGCACCTCCTGGGCCTTGGGCTCGAATTCATGGAACCAGGCCGGGTCGCCCATGGGGGCGTAAAGGCGGAACATCTCCCGCTCCGGGTGCTCCACGACGTGGACGGCCACCAGGGGCAGGTGCAGGCGCTCCGCCCAGGCAGCCGCCCGGGCGAGGGCCGCGCGGCTGCCCTCCGAGAAATCGATACCGACGAGCACGCGGTTGAACATGGCATCCTCCCCACGGCTGGCGGAAACATGGGGCCGGGCCCCGATGTCCTCCGTCACAGATGACGCGTCGGCGACTCCATCGCCGTGGCGGGGGTCACTCCAGGCCCGCGGGCTCCAGGCTCCGCAGCGCCTGTTCCACCTCGGCGAAGGCCTGCTCCAGATCCAGCAGCACGGAGCCCGCCGCTTGGAAGTTGGCGAGGGCGGCGGCCTCCTCCAGTTCCCCGCACAGCTGGCTCAGGCGGGTGGCGTAGAGGTAGGCGCAGGAGCCCTTGAGGGCGTGGGCCGAGGCCCGGAGGGCTTCGGCGTCCCGGGCCTCCAGGGCCGGCCGGAGCAGGCCCAGGCGCGGGGGGGCGTGGCGCCGGAAGAGGTCGATGAGTTCCTGCAGGGAGGCGGGATCGGCATTGGCCGCCCGGAGCTTGCCGAGGTCCAGGGGACCCGCGCCCTCCGGGGCCGCCGGCTCGACGCCGGGATAGGTGACGAGGGAGACCTCCTCCACCTCCTCCCCCGCGGCCCCCGGGGGCAGCAGGGGTGCCAGCACCCGGGCCAGGTCCTCCTTCTCGAAGGGTTTGGCGAGGAACCCATCCATGCCTGCGGCGAGGAAGCGCTCCCGGTCGCCCTGGAGGGCGTGGGCGGTCATGGCCACCATGGGCACCCGGAGCGTGCCCGCCTGGACTTCCAGGCGGCGGATGGCCTGGGCCGCCTGCACCCCATCCATGCCCGGCATCTGCCCGTCCATGAGGATCACGTCGTAGCGGCGCTGCCGGGCCAGGTCCACGGCCACGCGCCCGTTGTCGGCGACGGTGACCTCGGCGCCCAGGGCCTCCAGGTTGTGGCGGGCCACCTTCTGGTTCAGGGGATTGTCCTCCACCAGGAGCGCGGCGAAGCGGGCGTTGCGGGGCCCCTCCAGCCGATGCACGGCGGTGATGTCCTCCTCCTCGCCGGAGAGCCACGCGGGCGCATGCCCCTCCATGACGAGGACCCCGCCATCCAGCACCTCCTGCAGGGCGAAGGCGTAGACGGGTTTGTGCAGCACGCCCCGGAACCCGTGGATGCGCAAGGCCTGCACGTCCAGGGGCTGATGCACGGGAAGCACCGGCAACACCGCCTCCGGCCCCTCACCGCTGGAGAGGACCGCGGCCTGATCGAGGCTCGCGTCGGCCAGGACCAGGTGATAGGGCCGCTTCGCCCGTCGTTGCGCGGCCATGAGGTCCCAGGCCTCCGCGGGGGTGGCGCAGGCCGCGTGCTCCACGCGCCACGCGCTGAGCAGCTCCGTGAGCAGGTCGCGGCTCGCCGGGAGGGGGTCCACCACGAGCACCCGCAGGCCCTCCCAGGCACCGGGCAAGGGCTCATCCAGGGGGGCCCCGGGCGTGAGGGGCAGGCTGAACCAGAAGCGGCTGCCCACGCCCTCTCGGCTCTCCAGCCCGATGCGGCCGTTCATGCGCTGCACGAGTTTGCGGCAGATGGCGAGGCCCAGGCCCGTGCCGCCGAAGCGGCGGGCGATGCCGCTGTCGGCCTGGCTGAACTTCTCGAAGAGCAGCTTCTGCTGGGCCTCGGTGATGCCGATGCCGGAGTCCTGCACGGACACTTCCATCTCCGGCCCCCCGCCGCCCTCGGCGGGGCCGGGGATCTGGTCCACGGAGACCTTCACGAACCCCGACTCCGTGAACTTGATGGCGTTGCCCACGAGGTTCAGCACCACCTGCCGGATGCGATCCGCATCGCCCTGGAAGGCCCGGGGCAGGCCCGGAGGGTAGCGCAGCAGCAGGGCGATGCCCTTCTCCTGGGCCTGCACGGCCAGGAGGTCCAGGGTCTCCTCCAGCAGCTCCCGCAGGTCCATGGGCACCGCGTGGATGACGAGCTTCTCCGCCTCGAGCTTGGAGAAGTCGAGCACGTCGTTGAGGATGGCCAGCAGGGCCTTGGCGCTCTTGCGCACGGAGGTGGCGTGCTCCCGCTGTTCAGGGCGCAGCGGCGTCTCCAGCAGCATGTTGGTGAGCCCGATGATGGCGTTCATGGGCGTGCGGATCTCATGGCTCATGGTGGCCAGGAAGTCGCCCTTGGCCTTGGTGGCGTTCTCCGCGTCCCTCAGCGCCACCTGCAGATCCTGGGTTCGGGCCTCCACCACGCGGCGCAGTTCGTGGGTGCGCCGCTCCAGGGTGGCCAGCCGCCACAGCCAGGTGCGGTAGGCCATCCACACCGCGAGGAGCAGCAGGAGGCCCCGGAAGGTCCAGGTCTGCCACCAGGCCGGTACGATGCGAAACGGCAGCGCCGCCACCTCGCCCCAGGGGCCATCGCCTTCCCGGGCCCGGGCCTCCAGCACGTAGCGACCGGGGCCCAGGCTCGGATAGGTGACGGGTCCGCTGACGGCGCGCCAATCCTCGGCCCCCCGGAGGCGCACCTCGAACCAGAGGCCCGTGGGATTGCGGAAATTGAGGGCCGAGAACACGAACTCTGCGGGGCTGGCGGCGCCGCGCACCTCCACGGGCGATCCCGGCACCAGCTCGAAGGCGTGGCCGCCAAAGCGCACATCCGTGAACACGGTTCGGGGGGGCGGGCCCGCCTTGGGCGCGGCGGCGGCTTCGAAGTGGGCCAGCCCGCCCCGGGTGCCCACCCACACGTCCCCGTTGCGGTCCATGAGCAGGGCACCGGGCAGGCAGTCATCCGCGGGCAGGCCGTCGCCCCGCACCTGCCGGCGCACCTGGGTGCCATCCCAGCAGACCACGCCGAGGTTGCTGCCCGCCCAGAGCGTGCCCTGGGGATCCTCCGCGAGGCTGGAGACCTGCCCCGCGGGCAGGCCCTGGCCCAGGTCCACGCGTTCCAGCACCTCGATGCCATCCCACACCTTCACCCGGAGCACCTTCATGGTGCCCTTGAAGGCCACCCACACGGAGCCGTCCCGGCCCCGGGCCAGAGCGCGCACTTCGCCGCCGGCGAGCCCCTCCTCGGGGCCGAAGCGCCGCCAGCTGCCGTCGATGAGGACGCAGAGCCCTTCGCTGCCGCCCACCCACACCCGCCCCAGCAGGTCGAGCAGCAGGGCCGAGATGCGGGCATCCGGGCGCCCCTGGGGAGGCAGGGGCACCGGCGAGGCCTGGAGACCCGACACGGAGCCCTCCACCCGGTAGAGCCCCCGTTCCTGGGTGCCGGCCCAGAGGCGCCCGTCACCGTCGAAGAGCAGCGTGGTGACCGTGTCGCCCGGCTCCCCGAGCCGCGCCACCTTCTGCACCCCGAAGGCCCGCGTGCCCGGATCCCACCAGCAGAGCTGCTGCCCGGGTCGGCCCCCGGCCCACATCCGTCCGTCGGGCCCCTTGGCCATGGCGAGCAGGCTCATGGAGGCCGTGGGGGCCAAGGCCTCCCAGCCCGCGGGGTTGCCCTTGGCGAGGCCATGGCTGGTGCCCGCCCACAGCGTGCCGGAGGAATCCCGCAGGAGGCTCGACACCTCATGGCTGGGCAGGCCCTGGGCGCTGCGATGGGAAGTCCACGCCTCGCCGCCCAGCACCCGGAAGAGATCCTCGCCGCCCACCCAGACCACGCCCTCACGGTCCACGAAGACGCTGCGGGCGGCCGCATTGGACCGGCCCTGTTCCAGGCGCAGGGGCAGCCACTGATCGCCATCCACCTGCACGATGCCCCCGGCCGTGGGGATCCAGAGCCGCCCCCGGCCATCCAGGAAGAGCTGGGCCCGGGCCGCCGGTGGGGCGGGCAGGCGACCGCCCAGATCCTCCACCGCCCCGTGGGCGGCCACCCGGAGCAGGGTGCGCCGGGAGCGCATCCACAGTCGACCCGCGCCATCCTCCACCAGCCCCTGGATGGCCTCGGCCTGGATCCGGTCCGGCGCCCGGCGGGCGCTCCACCCGGGGCGGCCCGCCTCGTCGATGGTCACCCGCAGGAGGCCGCCCCGGGAGGTGGCCGCCCAGAAACCATCCCCCCCGCGGGCGGGGGCGAAGGCCGTGGCGCCCCCGGGCCAGTTCTCCGGAGCCTCGAAGCCCTTGGCGGCGTTGCCGCGGTAGCACCCCCCGCCGATGCCCACCCAGAGGTGGCCGGTGCGGTCCTCGAAGAGGGCCTCCACCGCCGCCTCGGGCAGGCCGCGTCCCTGGCCGAAGGCTTCCAGCTTGTGGCCGTCCCAGCGGAAGAGGCCCCGCTGGGTGCCCACCCACAGGGTGCCATCCGCCGCGGGCCTCAATTCGGTGACGGCCTCCTTCAGGCCCTGGGCCTCCCCCAGGCCCCGGAAGCGCCGGCCGTCGAAGCGGAAGAGCCCCTCCTCGGTGCCCACCCAGAGGTAGCCCGCCCGATCCTGGGTCAGGGCCGTCACCGAGAGGCTGGAGAGCCCCTGTTCACTGCCATAGCCCTGGAACGCATGGGTTCCGAGCCCCTGGGCCCGGAGGACCCCCGGAAGGGCGCCCACCAGCGCCCCCCACCCTGCGAACAGGGTCAGCGAACCTTTCAGCCACGGCCGGATCATGGTTCCTGGATTATCACGGCCCTCGGGGGTAGGCTGGCAAAGAATCGCGTCCACCCCTCCCTCCACCGGTTTTCCATGCCCCTCCGTGTCGCCTTAGCCGATGACGAACCTGTCGCCCTGAACCGCCTCGGACGGCTGCTCCGGGAAGCGGGGTGCGAGGTGCTCCAGGAATTCGAGGATGGCCACGCCCTCTTGGAGTGGATGAAGGAGGACCATCCGCTGGATGCCCTCTTCATGGACATCCACATGCCCAACCTCTCGGGCATCGAGGTGCTGGCCGAGCTGGAAAACCCTCCGGCCATCGTGTTCGTCACCGCCAACGCCGAGTATGCGGTGCAGGCCTTCGAGCACGCCGCCCTGGATTTCCTCGTGAAGCCCGTCACCGCCGAGCGCCTGGAGAAGACCCTCGCGCGCCTCCAGGGCAACCAGGTGCCGCGCCGCAGCGGCAGTGAGCTCAAAGCCCTGCTGCCCCCCGCCAACGTGCGCTTCCCCGTGAAGGCCGGCGACGGCAAGCTCCTCCTGGAACTGAAGCGGGTGAGCCACTTCGAGGTCATCGACCAGGTGGTGTGGGTCCACGCGGGCAAGCAGAAGTTCCGCACCACCTGGGTGAGCCTCACCGAGGTGGAGCAGGCCTTCCCCGGCGCGGGCCTCATGCGCATCCAGCGCCACCTGCTCTTGCGCCCCGAAGCGGTGCTCGGCATCCGCAGCCTCCCCAGCGGCCGCCGGGCCGTGCTCGTGGCCGAAGGGGTGGAATTGGAGGCCAGCCGCTCCGCGGCCCACAGCCTCAAGCAGCGCCTGGGGCTGTAGGTCCCGGGCAGATCGTAAGGTGAAACCGTGTTCGAGGCCCTGAAGAAGCTGGCCGGCAAGAAGGCTCCCGCGGGGACGCCCGCCACGGGCTCCGCCTGGCGGGCCCCCCGCCTCCTCGCCCAGGGGCCCTTCAAGGCCCCGGTCATGCTGCTGGATGCCCTGGGGCAGGCCACGGCGGTCTGGCGGGCCGAGGGTGCCATCCTGGCCACCCGCTTCGGGGGCCGCGGCGAGCCGGAGGAACCCGTGAAGCTCGACGAGGCCCCCGGCGCCCAGGTGGGTGATCCGCTCCTCGCCCGCTCGCCCGAGGCCATGATCGCCGTGTGGACCGTGCGGGAGCAGGGGCGCACCCGCATTCTCCTCCGCACCCTCACGCGGGGGCTGGAGGGCGAGCCCATCGTGGCCCATGCGACCTCCGATGAGATCCTCACCCTCCAGGCCGTGGTGGACCGTCGGGGCGATGTGATCCTCCTCTGGGTGCGCCGCGCTTCCCAGGGTTGTTTCGTGGAGGCCCTCTCCTACGACCACCAGGCCGGGACCTGGGGTGCCACCCCCACCCGCCTGGATGGCCCCCTGGGCCAGCCCACGCCGCTGGGCCTCGTCCCTGAACCCAAGGGCTCGGCCCTGGCCGTGTGGAACCACCTGGGCGACGGCTTCGAGGGGCTCGTGGCCTCCCATTACTTCGGCAAGGAGCGCATCTGGAGCGACCGCCCCGTGGGCATCACCCACGCCGTGGCCCGGAGCCTGGACCTGGCCTCCGACGACCTCGGCAACGCCGTGCTCCTCTACCTCACGGGGGATGGCGACCGGGTGGCCCTGGACGCCTGCGTGCTCAGCGCCGCCACCCACACCTGGCATGGGCCCTCCCGCCTGGCCGCGGCCCAGGACGTGAGCCAGCCCAAGGCCGCCATGGCCAAGGGCGGCGCGGCGCTCGCCGTGTGGCGGCAGACCGAGACCAACGGCGTCACCCGGCTCTTCGCGCGGACCTTCCAATCCGGCAAGTGGGCGGCCCGACCTGAGCCCCTCGAGGGCGATATGGGCACGGGCCGGGCCCATGCCTTCGCCCTCTCCCCCGAAGCCCGGGGGGCCGTCATCTGGGCCCAGCCCACCCCGGGCGCCACTGGTGGCGCCGAAGGCACCTTCCTGCGCACCTTCGCCCTGGGCAAGTGGACCCCCTCCGCCATGCCCCTGGGGAACCCCAGCAAGTGGGCCCACCACGGCCTCTGCGTGGACGTGCGCGGCGAGCACATCGCCGCCCTCTGGCTCGCGGGGGTGGGCCGCTGCGGCCTCATGGGCGTGGTGGGGAAGTAGCCCCGAAGGTTCGGACCTGAACGCCTGAATTTCCCCTCCGCGCTAGGGGGCCATTCGGATTCGGGCCTCCTGCTCCTGGCGGCACGCCGCGATGCGAGTGCTGTCCGCCGCGGCGAGGGCGCGCTGGAGCGCGGGGGCGTCCAGATCCCGGCAGTAGGCGGGCATTCCCGGCTGCTGCCTCCAGGAGTCATCGAGACCGCCCCCGTCGACGGGATCGAACCCCAGCGCGTCGATGAGGCTGAGCGTGATGGACTTGGCGCCGGGGACGTCGCCACAGGCCGCGAGGGCGATCCTCCCCTTCCCTCCCCTCGGAACCCCCTTCTCCCGAAGGCTCCTGGCGAAGATATGGTTGAAGGCCTTGACCACGGGAACTCCGAGTTGCTGGGCCACCCACCGGCTGTCGGGCAGGCCCTGGTCGATCGCATGGATGCGACCATCCCGCAATTCAGGGTGGTAGTTACCGAGATCGATGACGACAGGCCGGGCCCCTTTTTCGAACACCCCCCGCGGAAGTTGGGCGACGGCCTTCGTTGGGATCGCCAGAATGACCAGGTCGGGGGCCTTGGCGGCGGCGGCCACGGAGGCCGGGGTGGCGCCGACCTCCGCCGCCTGCACGGTCAAGCTTTCAGGGCCCCTCGAGTTGGCGATCAGGACACGGTGGCCGAGCTTGGCCAGGCGGCCTGCCAAGATCCCCCCCATGCTTCCGGCGCCGATGATTCCGATTTCGAGCCGAGTCATTCCCAACCTCCTTCCTTGTCGTCCGCAAGGGCCCGAGGGCCCAACGCCAGCGCGGATGCCACGCGGGGGACCGGGCGGTCCACCTAGGCCTTCACGGCCGGAGGAGGCTGAATCGCACCGGGTAACCCCAGCAGCTTCCGGGTCGTGCCCAGCTGCCCCAGGTGGTAGGCCTCATGCATGAAGAGGGTGCCTACGATCAAGGAGAGCGGCACGGAGGCCTGAAAGGCAGGATGGAACCTGGGCGCACTCCAATCGGCGGATTCGAAAGCTTCGTGCAGGGCCGCCTGCGTCTCCTCCATCGCCTCCTCGAATTGCGCCAAGGTGGTCGGCTCCGGGGCCGTTGATCGATAGGCGGACTTGAGAACGTCTCCGAGGAGTTCGCGGCGATAGTGCAGGATGTGGCGGAGGATCCACGTGATGCTGTTCACGCCGGCGGAAGGAGGCTGATCCGCCTGGCTCTGGGTGACGTCAGCCAGGTTCCTCTCCAGGAGGATCTGGCGGTTAAGCATGAAGAGGGTGGTCCAGGGTTGGGACACGGGGATCTCCTTGGAATTGAAACAGGTAGGGCCCAGCCCGCCCCCAGGTGCGGGGATGCGGGGTGCGCGCCCACCCGTGGATGGGCGTTTGTGGGGGATCGGACTTCAGTCTTCGACGAAGGCCTTGAGGCGGTTCAGGGCGACGTCCCATTGCCTCGAGAGCCGGTCGAGATACTGGTGGGCGTCTTCGAGACGCTTGGGTTCCAAGGCCCAGATGCGCTCCCGGCCCTGCCGGCTGCTCTTGACGAGCCCCGCCTCGGCAAGCACATCGAGGTGCTTGGTGATGGCCTGACGGGAGACGTCGAACTGGCCGCTCAGGCGCGTGACCGTGAGGGGCCCCCCGGCGCAGAGGCTGACAAGCAGGCTGAGCCGAGTAGCATCTCCCAGGGCCGCGAAGAGGGGCGCTGCGTCCTTCATGCGAGTGGAAGAGAGGGCTTCAGTTCGCGACATGGCGTTCGATTCGCTTCATCTGAGACGTCCATCCACCCTCGTTCATGCGGAAGGCCTCATCACGCCGCTCGGCAGGCAGCCGGTCGAAGCCCGACTCCACCACCGTGAGGTGGGTGCCGTCCTCGACCGATTCGAGCCGGAATTCCACGAGGGTCATGGGTTCCTTCGAGTAGTCCCGCTTCATGTCCATGGGGTAGGGGTGCCAGCGGTAGGAAAAGAGGCGCTCCGGTTCCATGCGTTCGACCACCAGCTCCAGGTGGATGTGGTCGAATCCTGGATGGGTAATCCGCCCGTGGATGGATTGGCCCGGAGCGAAGGATCCCTCCAGGTTCATCCCGAACCAGGTGCCGAACTCCCCGGCATCGGACAGCGCCTTCCAGACCCGGGTCCGGGGCGCGCGAAGATGGATTTCCTTGCGGATGCTGTCGGTGCTCACGATCGTCATATGCAACCTCCAAGTTGCATGTTAATCCCGACGGAGGACAATGCAACCCCTTGGTTGCATTTTTTCATCCTGAGGGCGGGCGGCTTAAGGCTCGCTCCACGACGGGGTCGCCAGCTACTCGACTAGGAGTTCATCCGCGAAGACGAAGCACTTGTTCCCGTGCCCCTTGTGCCAGTCAGGGCAGGTAACGGGTGAGACGCCCACCACGCGCAGGTACCGGAAGACGGGGCCCTCGGCCTTCACCGCCAGCTCCCGGAGGAGGGCCCCCTCCGCATGGGGATCCACCGGATTCGGGGCCTCACCGAGCGGAACCCAGGTCGCGCCGTCGAGGCTGCCCTCCACGCGCAGGGCCGTGGGCATGAAGATCCAGCTGTTCTGATCCTGCAGGAAGCCCACGGCCACCCGGTGGATGGGCCGGGCTTCGCCCAGGTCCACGAGGGCCTCCAGGTCCTCCCCGTAGAACCCCTGCCAGGCACCCAGGCGGAAGTCGGCGCCACCGCGCACCCCGTCGAGGAGCGCATCGTCGCCGTTCGCCCGGTACTGGGGATGGGGCGCGTGCTTGAGTGTGACCGTCCGCCGGGGATCCAGCTGCACGAAGGGTACGGTGGTGACGGGGCTCCAGTCGGCCCCCCGCCGGGCCCGCAGCTTCAGCACCAGGCTGCGATCCACCGTGAGGGCGCCGGTCCACCGGGGGCTGTCCGCCCCGGGCTCCGAGCCGTCCAGGCTGTAGCGCAGGGCCTCCACGGGTTCGGGGCAGGCCGCCTTCACCTCCGCCTTCGCTCGGAAGCGCAGGGGCGCCTCGGCCACGGGGGCCGGCACGAGGCACGGGCCCGGCAGCGAGGTCCGGGGCCGATCTTCGGGGGCGCTGCCCCAGGTGGAGGGAGCCGCGCCCATGCGGAAACGGAGCTCACCGCCCTTGGCGAGTACGCCATGGGGCAGCCAGGCCTGGGTCCAGGGACGTCCGTCCACGGCAAGGGACTGCACGTAGGGCCCCTTCCCTTCCGCGCGGATGGTGAGCACCTTGCCGTTCTCCAGGTGAAGGGTGAGCTTGGGAAACCGGGGCGCGCCGATCACGTAGTCCGGCGTCCCCGGCGTCACCGCGTAGAAGCCCAGGGCGCTCATGACGTACCAGGCGCTCATCTGCCCGCAGTCCTCGTTGCCGATGAGGCCGTCGGGCTGATCCGTGTACATCTCGTCCATGAGGCGGCGCACCATGGCCTGGGTCTTCCACGGCTGCCCCGCGAAGGTCCACAGGTAGGCCATGTGGTGGCTGGGTTCGTTGCCGTGGGCGTACTGTCCCACGAGGCCGGTGATGTCCGCCTGCTCCCGGCCCGTGGTGCGGCTGGTGGCGGCAAAGCAGTCGTCGAGCAGCTTCGCGAAGGCCTCGGGACCGCCCAGCCGCGCCATGAAACCGTCGAAGTCCTGAGGCACGAAGAAGCCGTACTGCCACCCGTTGGCCTCCGTGAAGTGGAAACTCACCTCCTTCGGGTCGAAGGGTGTCACCCAGCGGCCCTTCTCCCGGGGGCGCAGGTGACCCTCGGGATCCAGCAGGTGCCGCCAGGCCTGGGCCCGGGCGTAAAAGCGCGCCGCGAGGGCCTGCTCGCCGAGGGCCTCGGCGAAGCGCGCGATGCAGGCGTCGTCGTAGGCGTACTCCAGGGTGCGGCTCACGCTCTCGGAGGCCGCGTCGCCGGGGATGTAGCCCTGGACGCGGTAGGCCGCGAGGCCGAAGCGGTCCGCGTCGGCACTGGTCACCATGGCCTTCAGGGCGAGCTTCGCGTCGAAGCCCCGGATGCCCTTGGCCCAGGCGTCGGCGATGACGCTCACCGAGTGGTAGCCGATCATGCAGTCCGTCTCGTTGCCCCACAGCTCCCAGACGGGGAGGCGCCCGCCCTGCTGGAACTGGGCCAGGAAGGTGCCCACGAAGTCGGCGCTGCGCTTGGGCTCGAGCAAGGTGTAGAGGGGGTGCGCCGCGCGGAAGGTGTCCCAGAGGGAGAACACCGTGTGGTTGCGGAAGCCCTCGGCCCGGTGGACCTTCAGATCCCGGCCCAGGTAGCGGCCATCCACATCCTGGAAGAGGTTGGGCTGGAGGAAGGCGTGGTAGAGCGCCGTGGTGAAGATGCGGCGGTCGCGCTCCGGGGCGCCCTCCACCTCCACCTTGCCCAGCTGCGCGTTCCACGCGGCCCGGGCCCGGGTGCGCAGGGCCTCGAAGTGGAACCCCTTCTGCTCGGCGGCGAGGTTCTTCCGCGCGCCTTCCAGGTCCACGGCGGAGATGGCCACCTGCGCCTGGAGCACGTCGCCGTCCTTCAGGTCGAAGGCCAGGGCCGCCGTGGCGTCGTGGCTGCCCGAGAGGGGATGGAAGGGGTGGTCGAAGCGGATGCGGAAGTACACGGGACGATCCGCGGCCCAGGCCTTGGTGCGGCGGTAGCCCTCCACCGTGAAGGGGTCGATCACCTTGATCTCCGAGGCCAGCAGCTCGCCCCGATGACTGAGGTCCACCACCACGTGGGCGTTCTCGGCCCGGGTGAAGGTCCACCGGTGGAGGGCCGTGCGCAGGGTGGAGGTCACCTCGGCCCGCACGCCGTAGTCGGCCAAGGTCACGGCGTAGTAGCCCGCTTCGGCCACCTCGGTGGCCTTGTCGAAGGTGCTGCCGTAGCCCGTGGGGTCGAAGGGCAGCGGATCCTCGCCCTTGAAGCGGTAGCCCGAGGCCAGCTTCACCTGACCCGTGGCGGGCAGCAAGAGCACGTCGCCATAGTCGCTGCAGCCCGTGCCCGAGAGGTGGGTGTGGCTGAAGCCGTAGATCACGCGATCACTGGCGTGGTAGCCGCTGCAGCCGTCCCAGCCCGTGAGGCGCGTGTCCGGCCCGGGCTGGATCATGGCGAAGGGCAGGCTGGGGCCCGGGAAGGTGTGGCCGTGGCCGCCAGTGCCGATGCGCGGGTCCACGAAGCGGGCGGGATCTCGATCGCCGGCGAACAAGGCGATGCAGAGGGACAGGGCGACAAGCAGCTTCATGGCAACCTCAGTGGACACTCAATTCGTCGGCGCAGAGGAAACAGGGGGAGCCCTCGCGCCAGGAGCCCTTGGGGATGGTGCGCAGGGAGACGGCCACCACGCGGATGTACCGGGCCCGGCCTGCCAGCGGCACGGCGTAGGTGTGGGTGAGCGTCTTCCCGTCGTGGAGGTGGGGGCCGTAGCGCTTCAGCTCCCCGGGCGTATCGGCGCTTCCGGCCGCGCGCCAGGTGGTGCCGTCCTCGGAAAGCTCCACCCGCACCGCCTCGGGAAGGTAAGTCCAGGTGTAGGGATCCTGCAGGCAACCGAGGGTGGCCTCATGGACCTCCTTCACCGCGCCCAGATCCAAGGTGGCGCGGAGGTCCTGCCCGAAGACCCCCACCCAGTCCCCGGCGCGGAAGTCCGTGGTGCCGTGGCGGCCGTCGATGAGGCTGAGGGGGCCCCGGGCCCGGAAGGCCGGGTGGAGGGGCGACTCCAGCTTCAACGTGGGGAAGTCCGGCAGGCGCTGCACGCGGGTCTGCACCTCCGGGCTCCAGGCGTCGCCCCGATGGGACCGGAAGCGCAGGGTCGCATCGCGGTCCAGTTCCAACGCCCCGGGGGTCCAGGCCGGCGCGGCCTTCGGATCCGAGCCGTCCGAGGTGACGTGGAGCACCGCGCCGGGGGCGGCCTCGAAGGTGAGGGCCGTGCGTCCCTGGAAGAGGGCCTCGCCGGCGGCCGTGGGGGCGGGCACCACGGGGTCCCCGGCCGAATCATCCGTGAGGGGCGTCGCACCCCACCGGGAGGGTCGAGGGCCCATCTCGAAGTCCAGGACGCCCCCGCGCAGCAGGTCCGCATGGGCGAGGCGCGCCTGCGTCCAGGCCCGGCCGTTGAGGCGCGCGGACTGCACGTAGGGATCCCGGGCGTCCGTGTGCCGCGCATGGATCGTGAAGGTGCGCCCGCCCGGAAGGTGGAGCTTCACCTCCGGGAAGAGGGGGCTGCCGATCACGTACTCGGGGCGGCCCGGTGCCACGGGATAGAAGCCCAGGGCGCTGAACACGTACCAGGCGCTCATCTGGCCGCAGTCCTCGTTGCCCGCGAGGCCATCGGGGCGGTCGGCGTACATGGAGGCCATGAGCTCCCGCACCCGGGCCTGGGTCTTCCAGGGCTTGCCGGCGAAGGCGTAGAGGTAGGCGATGTGATGGCTGGGCTCGTTGCCGTGGGCGTACTGGCCCACGAGGCCCGTGACGTCCTCCTCCTCCCACCCTTCGATGGCGCTCGACGCGGCGAAGAGGCCATCCAGGTGCCGGTCCAGGGCCTCGGGTCCCCCCAGCCGCGCCACGAAGGCCGACATGGCCTGGGGGGCGGCGAAGGCGTACTGCCAGGGGGTCGCCTCCGTGAAGTGGAAGGTGACGGCGTTGAGGTTGAAGGGTTCCAGCCACATGCCGTTGGCCCGGGGATGGAAGAAGCCCTGGGCGTCCATCAGGTGCTGCCAGGCCTGGGCGCGTCGAGTGTATTCGGCCGCGTCCGCCTCATGGCCGATGGCCTTCGCGAAGCGGGCGATGCACCAGTCGTCGTAGGCGTACTCCAGGGTCTTGGACACGCTCTCGGGCTCGGCATCGGCGGGGATGTAGCCGTGCTCGCGGTAGGCGGCGAGGCCGCGCACGTTCTCCTCGGCGCTGTGCTTCATGGCCTCGAGGGCCCGTTCCGGATCGAAGCCGCGGATCCCCTTCATCCACGCGTCCACGATCACGGGGATGGCGTGGTAGCCGATCATGCAATCCGTCTCGTTGGCCCACAGCTCCCACACGGGCAGGCGCCCGCCGTCGCGGTACTGGGCCAGGAAGGTCCGGATGAAGTCCAGGTCCCGTTCCGGCTGCAGCAAGGTGTAAAGGGGATGCGCGGCGCGGTAGGTGTCCCACAGGGAGAACACCGTGTGCTGGGTCCAGCCCTGCGCCCGGTGCACCTTCAAATCGCGGCCCAGGTAGCGGCCGTCCACGTCCTGGAAGGTGTTGGGCTGCAGGAAGGCGTGGTAGAGCGCGGTGTAGAAGAGGGTGAGCTGCTCCCGCGTGCCGCCCGCCACCTCCACCTTGCCCAGCTCGCGGTTCCAGGCGGCGCGGGCGGCGGCCCGGGTGCCCTCGAAGTCCCACCCCGGCAGCTCCGCGTCCAGGTTGCGGCGGGCCCCCGCCTCGTCCACCGCGGACAGCGCGACCTTGGCCTTCACGGCCTCGCCCGCCTTCAGGGCGAAGTGCAGGGCCACGCGGTCGCTGCCGCCGCCGAAATCGGCGCGAAAGGGATGGTCGAAGGTGGCGACGAAGAAGACGGGCTGATCCTTGGCCCAGGCCTTCGAGCGTCGGAAGCCCGCGATCGTGTGGTCGTCCACCACGTGCAGGCCATGCCCCAGCAGGGTGTCGTGGTGGCTGAGATCGAGGAGCACGTGGGCGCCCTGGGCCTTAGTGAAGGTGTAGCGGTGGAAGGCCACGCGCCTGGTGGCCGTGAGCTCCGCCCGCACGTCGTAGTCCGTGAGGGTGACGGCGTAGCTGCCCGGTGCCGCGGCTTCCGAACGGGGATCGAAGTGCGACCCGTAGCCCGCCCCATCGAAACCGGGCGCGTCCTCGCTGGTGCCCAGGTAGCCGGTGCGCCACTTCACGGGCCCCGTGGCGGGCAGCAACAGGATGTCGCCGTAGTCGGGGATGCCCACGCCGCTGAGGTGCGTCTGCGAGAAGCCGAAGATCACGCGGTCCGTCTTCACGTACCCGCCGCAGCTGCCCCAGCCCTTGAGCCGGGTGTCGGGCCCCGGCTGCACCATGCCGAAGGGCACCGTGGCCCCCGGGTGCGTGTGGCCCAGGTTGCCCGTGCCGATGAAGGGATTCACGCGGGCCGCGACGTCCCGGGGCCCGGCCAGGGCCAAGGAGGCGGCGGCGAGGAGCGGCAGCAGGCGCAGCATGGTGGCTCCTAGTGGCAGAGGCCCTTGAAGGTGGCGAGGTAGTCCGCCATGGGGGGCAGGCCCATGGCGTCGCGGCGGGCATCCACGTGCTCGGGATCCTCCATGGGGCGCGGCTCCCAGCGGCCCGGCCCCATGCAGCGCCCCTGGGTGCCGTAGCGTTGCGGACGCCCCTCGTTCACGGCCACCCGATCCCAGAGGTAGGCGAAGTGCATGGGGTCGGCGCCGCCCTGGGACACGAGGGCCTCCATCATCCCGAGCACGCGCTTCTGGAAGGCCACGTCGTGGTCCGCGTGCTGGGCCAGGAGCCAGGCCTGGTCCTCGGTCGGCTGACCCCAGATGCGGGAATCGAGCCAGCCCCAGCGATCCAGGATGCGGCGCAGGACCTCCGCGTTGGCCTTGTCCATGGCCAGGCTGCGGGGCTCGAAGGCCCGCTTGAACGCCGCCTCCGCTTCCGTGCCGCCGTAGCCATGCTCCCAGGGCAGTTGCCAGCTGCGCCGCAGGAACTGGTCCTCCTTCTCCAACTGCCCGAGGATGCGGGCCACGCCGGCCCGGCTTTCGAAGTCCGTCGCCCGGATCGGCCCCTCGGCCTTGAGTTTCGCGAAGGCCGCATCGAAGGCCGCCAGGTCCGCCTGCCAGGGGGCGGGCGCGCCCTGGGCCGCGGCGATCCCCGCGCAGGTTCCGAGGAGGAGGGCCCGGAAGCGCATCAGGCGCGATCCAGCTGGTCGAGGGCAAAGGCCCAGGCGCCGAGGCCCACTGCACGGCTCGTGCCCAGGCGCGACAGCCCCACGGCCGTGCGCTTCACCGGATCGTAGGGCACCTGCCGATCCGTGCCGGGCACCGACAGGAGGACGATGCGGGAACCCAGGAAGGCCTCCCGGTCGGCCCGGTCCTCCCAGTGGTGGGCCTGGAGTTCCAGACGGGAGACGCGGCTCCCATCCAGGCCGCGCAAGTGGCCGTTCAGCTCCCCCACGAGGGCGGGCATGAAGAGGTCGGCGGCTCCGCTGAGGCCTCCGCCGATCACGGCGAGGCCATCGAAGAGGGTGAGGGCCTCGGCGAGGGCGTCCCCCGCCACCTGCCCCAGCCGCCGGAAGGCCTCCCGGGCCGCCTCGCGGTGGCCCGGCGCGTGGCCGCGGGCGATATCCGCCAGCACCTTGGGCTCGGGCACATCCTGGGGATCGAGGCCCGCCGCGGCACCGTAGACGAGCCGCACGGCCCGGATGCTCACGCCCTCCTCGGCGAAGAGGTCGCGCTCATCGCGGTGCCGCAGCAGCCACACTTCGCCCGCCGCGCCGTTGTCCCCTACCACCAGGCGGCCGTCCCGCACGAGGCCGCCGCCGAAGCCCGTGCCGAAGGTGAGACCGATGAGGTTGCGGTGGCGGCGCGCGGCGCCCGCAGCTTCCAGCGCTGCGTTCACCTCCGGCAGGAAGCCGCCCAGGGCCTCGCCGTAGGCGAAGAGGTCGCCGTCATTGTTGATGAAGACGGGGCAGCCGAAGCGGGCCTCCAGCAGGGGGCCCAGGGGCACGCCCCCCCGGAAGCCCGGGAGGTTGCCCAGGTCGCCGATGATGCCCCGCCCGTAGTCCGCGGGGCCGGGAAAGGCGAAGGAGATGGCCTGGCAGGCCCCCGCCTCCCGGCGCGCCCGTTCGAAACCCTCCGTCATTTGCGCCAGGCAACGCTCGAGGTCGTCCCCATGGGCGGGCACCGTGAAGGGGGTCATCACCTCGGTGCCGCCCCGCAGGGCGGAGAAGGTGAAAGTGGTGCCTCCCGCGTCGAGGGTGAGCACCGTGCGCGGATCCTGCGCGAAGCGCATCAGGCCTCCTTCCGGAAGGCCAGCAGCACCAGGTAGGCGAAGCAGGCCAGGGGCACGCCGAAGGCCAGGGCGCCCAGGCCCCGGTCCGCCAGGCGGCCCATGGCGAGCGGCACGAGGGCCCCGCCGCTGATGGCCATGCACATGAGGCCCGAGAGCTCGGCGCCCCGCTCGGGCCGCGCCTCCACCGTGAGGCTGAAGAGGAGGGGCCAGATGTTGGCGAAACCCAGGCCCGCCAGCACCACGCCGGGCACGGCGAGCACGGCCTGACCCGAGAGCAACGCGCCGATGCCCACGGCGCCCAACAGGGCGCTCAGGCGGAAGAAGGCCCGGGCCGAGAGCACGCGCAGCACGGCCGAGCCCACGAGGCGGCCCACGGTGATGGTGCCGAAGAAGAAGGCGGGCCCGAAGAGGGCCGTGCGGTCCCCGGAGAAGCCCACGGCCGCCAGCTGGGGTTTGAGGAAGCGGGCCATGCACACCTCGGCGCCCACGTAGAGGAAGATGCCCAGCACCGCCAGGGCGAAGGCCGGTTCCTTCAGCAGGGCCAGGGAATCCCCCAGACCCGGAGGCACGTCCGCCTGGGTCTCCTGCACCCGCACCAGCGCCACGGAGACCAGGGCCAGCACCATGAGGGCGAAGAAGAGCGGGAAGGCGCCGCGCCAGCCCAAGGTCGCCGCGAAGGGGACGAGGGCCGCCAGCCCACCCACGAGCCAGGTGGAGCTGAAGGAACCGACGCCCTTGATGCCCTGGGCGAAGGTGAGGTTCATGGCGTAGGCGCCTTCGGCGCTCACGTCGCGCATCACGGGGTTGCCCGCCACCTGCAGGAAGGTGGTGCCCACGCCCAGGGCGAAAATGCAAGCCAGCAGCAGGCCGAAGCTCGGCGCCGTGAAGGCGGGCACGCCCACGGCCAGGGCGTTGAGGGCGAGGCCCAGCAGCAGGAGCCGTCGCTTGCCGATGCGCGTGGCCAGCAGGCCGCCGGGCACGCTGAACACGGCGAAGGCGATGAACACGAAGAAGGTCAACAGCGTCGCCATCACCGCGCTCACCTGGAACTGCCGCTGCACCGCGTCCGCCAGCGGACCCATGGCATCCGCCACGCCCATGACGAAGAAGGTGAGCAGGATCGGAAGGACCCGGACGTTCATGCGTGCCTCGTGGGAATGACGCCCCAGTTTAGGGAGGAACGGCGTGAAACAGGCCCTCGAAGGGGTGGACCGGGGAGGCTTTGACATGTACATTTTTTATCGTACATTTATTTTCGTACATACCGGACCCCCATGAGCCCCCTGCCCAAGCCCACCGAGACCGAACTGGCCATCCTCCGCGCCCTGTGGAGCCTGGGCCCGGCCACCGTGAAACAGGTGCATCAGCACCTCATCACCGAGATGGGCCGGGACCGGGAGCTGGGGTACACCACCGTCCTGAAGATGATGCAGACGATGCTCGAGAAGGGCCTGCTCCAGCGGGACGACTCCGAGAAGGCCCACACCTACCGCCCCACGGAGGCCAAGGGGCGAACCCAGAAGGCCCTGGTGGGGGACTTCGTGGATCGTGTCTTCGCCGGCAGCGCCGGGGAGCTCGTCCAGATGGCCCTCCAGGGGCGCCGCCTCAGCGCCAAGGAGAAGGCCGCCCTCAAGGCCCTGCTCGAAGAGGACGCCAAGTGAGCGGCCTCGGGCTCCAGGGCCTGGCCGCCGACCTGGGTCATGCACTCCTGCACTCCCTCTGGCAGATCACGGTGGTCGCCGCGCTGCTCTGGAGCCTGCTCACCCTCCTGCACCGCGCCTCCCCGCGCCTGCGCCACGTGCTGGCCTACGGCGCCCTGCTGCTGGCCTTCGCCTGGCCCCTCCACACCTTCCGGGATCACCGCGCGGAGCGGACGCGGCGGGTGGAAGCCCGGGCCGTGGCCCCGCTGCCCACGGTCGCCCCGATCACCGTGGCGCCGACCCCTTCCCGCCTGCCCGGCGCCCTGCCCTGGCTCGGCGCGGCCTGGACCCTGGGCGTGCTCCTGCTCGGGGCCCGGCAGGCCGGCGGATGGCTCTGGCTGGCCCGGGTGAAGGGCCGCACCGCCCCGGCCCCGGAGGCGATCCAGCGCCTCGCCCGCCAGCTCGCAGAGCGCATGGGGATCCGCCCCCCGGATCTGCGGGTGCTCGCCGAGGCCGCCAGTCCCTTTTGCTACGGCCTCCTGCGCACCGTGGTGGTGATTCCCGCCCCCTGCCTGGCGGACCTGGACCTCGCCACCCTGGAGGCCCTGCTGGCCCACGAGTTCGCCCACCTGCGGCGCTGGGACTTCGCCTTCAACGGCCTCCAGACGTGCATCGACCTCCTCCTCTTCCACCACCCCCTCTCCCGGTGGATCTCCTCCCAGGCCCATCTGGAGCGGGAGCGGGCCTGCGATGAGGCCGCCGTGGCCGCCTGCGGCGATGCCCGCACCCTCGCCCGGGCCCTTCTCCAACTTGAGGATCTTCTTCCCCCCCTGGCCGTCCCGGCCGCCCAAGGAGCCCCCTTGACCCAACGACTCCCGCACCTGCTCGGACGTGCCAAGTCGCCGTCCACCCTCGCCACCCTCGCCGCCGCCCTCCTGCTCGGCAGCCTCACCCTGCTGGCGGCCCCGCGCCCCCAGGAACCGGCCCCCCGCATCCAGGCCCCCGCCGAGCTGGTGCGCCTGGCCGATGCCGCCGCCCAGGCGGAAGGCCTTGATCCCTACCTCGTCCGGGCGCTCATCCAGGTGGAGAGCCGCTTCAACCCCGAGGCCCGCAGCTCCATGGGCTCCGTGGGCCTCATGCAGGTGATGCCCGAGACGGCCGCGAAGCTGGGGTTCATCCATCCCGAAGCGCTCCAGGAGAACCTGAAGGCCGGCACGAAGGTCCTCCGGACCCTCCTGGACCGGTACCACGGCAACACCGCCCTGGCCGTCATGGCCTACAACGCGGGGCCGGAGCGCATGGACCGCACGGAGGGCATCGCCCCCACCGAAGAGACCCGCACCTACGCCCTCGCCGTCATGGACCTCTACCGACGCAAGGCCGTGGAGCCCGCGGGCTTCGCGGCGGGGAACTGATGCGCCGCGCCCTCCTCCTCACCCTCGCCGCCGCCCTGCGGGCCCAGTCCCTCGCCCTTACCCTGGACGACGGCCCCACGCTGAAACCCACGCCTCTGCTCTCGCCGGCCCAGCGCAATGCGGCCCTCCTGGGCCACCTGCGGAAGGCGGGCGTGCAGGCCACCTTCTTCGTCACCAGCGGCAACGGCGCCGACCGCCCCGAGGGCTTCGCCCTCCTGAAGGCCCTGGCGGAGGGCGGGCAGCTCCTGGCGAACCACACCGCCACGCACCCGGACTTCAATGCGGAGGCCACGACGCTGGAGGCTTTCAAAGCCGATGTCCTCGCCTGCGACCGGATCATCGCCCCCCTGCCCGGCTACCGGAACGTCCTGCGCTTCCCCTACCTGCGCGAGGGCGCCACGGCCGAGAAGCGGGATGGCATCCGGGCCTTCCTGCAGGCCCACGGCACGCGCATCGGTTACGTGAGCGTCGACACCGCCGACTGGCTCATCGATGAGAAGCTGCGGGCGAAGCTGACCGTGGACCCCAAGGCGGATCTCGCCCCCTGGCGGGCTTTCTACCTCGCCCACCTGGAGGCCCGCGTCCGCAGCTACGACACCCTGGCCCGGGGAATCTACGGCCGTGCCGTGCCCCACACGCTGCTCCTGCACCACAACCTGCTCAACGCCCTCTTCCTGGGCGATGCCATCGCCCACTTCCGGAAGCTGGGGTGGACCCTGATCAGCCCCGACACCGCCTATGCGGATCCCGCCTACGCCGTGCTGCCCCAGCACCTCCCGCTGGATGGCAGTGTGCTGGAGACCACGGCCCAGGCCCTGGGCCTGCCCCTGAAGCCCTACTTCAAGGGCTTCCAGTCGGAGCGGGCCGTGGGCGAGGCCGCAGGAAAGCTCTGACCCCTCAGGAGACCTTGGCGGCCTGGGCCACCCAGGCCTCGATGGCGCCGCGCGCTTCGCCCGTGAGCATGGGCAGGTCCTCGTGACCCACACCCGGCAGGCGCAGGTAGCGCTTCCAGGGCGCGGGGCTCACGCGGTTGAAGGTGTCGCCGCACACCACGGGCAGGGTCTTGTCCGCTTCGCCGTGGAGGATCAGCGTGGGGACCTTCACGGTGGCCACCAGGTCCCGCGCCTGGGGCTTGGAGAGGAAGATGGGATCGAACTTCAGGCGGGCGAAGGGGCGCAGCAGGAGGGGCACCCGCGCCTGGAAGGCGGGCAGCGCCTCCTCCAGGCTGGACGCCCCCGCCAACAGGGCCAGGCCCGCCACCGGACGGTGGGCCGCCAGGTTCGCGGCGCTCTGGCTGCCCAGGGAATACCCCATCACCAGGGTCGGGAGTCCCGGGCGCTGCGCCGCATCGAAGATGCGGAGGCTGTCCTCGCGCATGGCCTGGAAGCCCATGGCCCCATCACTGAAGCCGTTGCCCCGGTAGTCCACGCAGACCACGTCCACTTGGTAGGCCTCCGCCAGGGCCCAGAGGCGCCGGCCGCTGGCCCACACGGAGTCCCCGTTCCCGTAGAAGTAGATGAGCGTGGCGCGCGGCGCGGGGTGGGCCAGGCGCCAGCCCCGCAGCGCCCCGCCCTCGGGCAGGGGGATTTCCAGGCCCGTGCGGACGATGCCCTCGTTCAACGGGGCCGACTTGCGGCTCGACAAGAGCCGGGCCTCGGTGATGGGCACCGTGCAGGCGGGGACGAGGAGGAGGGCGGCGAGGGCCGTCAGGGGACGCAGGAAACGCAAGGACGACTCCGGGAACAAAGTCCGGAGTCTAGCATTCCCACCCTCGCCGAAGGAGGCTTCGGCCGGAGCCGTCGCCACCCCCGTTCGGCCTCTGCCATGCTGAGGCCGATGACCCCCCTCCCCCGCGTGCCCCTGCTCCTCGCCCGGGCCCTCGCCCTGGGCACGGTCCTCGCCCTCTTCCTGCACCTCGTGGGCATCGCCCCCCAACTGCGGCCCACGCTCCTCATTTGCCTCATCTTCTCCGTGCTCATGTGGGGCGGCTTCAACCTCCTCACCCCCTGGTTCGGCGTGAAGACCCAGGAGGGGCGCTCCGCCTTCCGCGAAGCCCTCGATACGCTGCTGCGCATCCTCGGGCTCTATGCAGGGCTGCTCCTCGTGGCCGTGGTCCTCGTGCGCCTGACCACGGGCCTCAACCTGCTCGCCCAACCCGTCATGGCCCTGCTCACCTTCCTTATCGGCCTCACCATCACCGCCGTCATGACGGGGCTCCACACCACGGAGCGACTCGTTACGGCGGAACGGGCCAAGACCCACGCCGAAGTGGAGGCCCTGCGCCTGCAACTGCTGGAGGCCGACCACGCCCGCAAGACCCGGGAGCTGGAGGAGGCCCGGGAACTGCAGCTCTCCATGCTGCCCAAGGCCCCGCCCGAGTGCTGCGGAATCGGCTTCGCTTACGCGCTCCACACGGCCACGGAAGTGGGCGGCGACACCTACGACTACCGCACCCTGCCGGACGGCGGCCTCCTCCTCGCGTTTGGAGACGCCACGGGTCACGGCCTCCAGGCTGGCCTCATGGTCACCGCCGTGAAGGCCCTCTTCCAGACGGTGCCCGCGGCGCTGCCCCTGCCTCAGGCCCTGCAGCACATCAGCGAGGGCATCCGCAGCCTCCACATGAGCCGCATGGCCATGGCCCTCACCCTGCTGCGCCTCGAAGGCGACGATCTCGCCTTCGCCGACGCCGGGATGCCCCCCATCCTCCACTACCGCGCCGCCGAAGACCGCGTGGAAGCCCACCGCACTTCGGGACCGCCCCTGGGTCAGCTCAAGCACTTCGCCTACGCCGAAGGGCGCCTGACCCTGGCCCCCGGGGACGTGGTCCTCCTCGCCTCCGACGGCTTCCCGGAGTGCCTCGACCCCGAGGACCGCATGCTGGGCTACGACCGCATGACCCCCCTCTTCCAGCACCACGCGCAGCTTGGCCCCGAGGCCCTCTGCGAGGCGCTGCGGGCCGAGGCGGCGACCTGGGCCCAGGGCCGGGCCTGGGCCGATGACCTCAGCTTCCTCGTGATTCGGCGGGACTGACCGCGGGAGCTACCCCACCGTCACTTTCACCTTGGCCTTGGCGATCACGTCCTTGATCTCCGCCACCACCTCGTCCTGCTCCTCTTCCTTGAGGCCGGGCCAGAGGGGGATGGAGCAGAGGCGGTCGCCGCTCCAGTCGGTGTTCGGCAGGCCGTCCTTGGGCATTCCATTGGGGTGCTTCGCGTAGAACTCGCGGTAGAAGGTGTGCTGGTGGCTGGGCTTGTAGTGGATGCCCGTGCCGATGTTGCGGGCCTTGAGCTCGGTGACGAAGGCGTCGCGGTCGAGGCGCGCCTTCTCGGGGTGCACCCGGAGCACGAAGAGGTGGAAGCAGTGGCCCAGGTCCGTGTTCCCTTCCCAGGGCAGCATGACCTCGTCCATGTCCTTCATGAGCTCCAGGTAGCGGCGGAAGAGCTCGCCCCGGCGGGCGTTGAAGCCATCCAGCTTCTTGATCTGGTGGAGGCCCATGGCGGCCTGGAGGTCCATGAAGTTGGCCTTCCGGGCGGGTTCCATCACGTCGATGTGGACGCTGCCCTCCTTGGACTGCCGCTTCCAGGCGTCGCGCTCGATGCCGTGGAAGCGCAGGCGCTGGATGCGGGCCTGGTACTGATCATCGTGGAAGGCGATGGCGCCACCCTCGCCGGTGGTCATGTTCTTATTCGGGTGGAAGCTGTACACGCTCATGACGGAGCGGGGGTCGCTGCCGATCTTCTTCCCCTTGTAGTGGGCGCCCATGGCCTGGGCGGCATCCTCGATGACCCAGAGGCCGTGCTTCTGGGCCACGGCCCACACGGCGTCCATGTCCACGGGCAGGCCCGTGAGGTGCACGGGGATGATGCCCTTGGTGCGGGGGGTGATGGCGGCTTCCAGCTTGGCGGGATCCAGGTTCATCGTCTTCGGGTCGATGTCCACGAGCACGGGCACGCCGCCCTGCAGGATCACGGTGCTCAGGGTGCTCACCCAGGTGAGGCCCGTGGTGATCACCTCGTCGCCGGGCTGCAGGCCCATCACCTGCATGGTGATCTCCTGGGCCGTGGTGGCGCTGTTCATGGCCATGCAGTGCTTCACGCCGTTGTAGGCGCAGAGCGCTTCCTCGAACTTGGCGGACTTGGGGCCCGTGGTGATCCAGCCGGAGTGGATGGAGTCGATGATCTCGGCAATCTCCTCTTCGCCGACCATGGGGCGGGTGAAGGGCAGGAATTCTTTTCGGGACATGTCTACTCCGTAGGAATCAGTATAGCGATCAGCATTCAGCGCTCAGCTTTCAGCGAAGGACGGACTCCGACCCACCAGGAGGATGGATGAAGGACTTTAGGAAACTCAAGGTAGGGGAGAAGGCTCATCAACTTGCACTCGGGATTTACAAAGCGACAGAGACCTATCCCAAATCAGAAGGCTACGGGCTCACCAGCCAGATGAGGCGAGCGGCCGTATCGATCCCCATGAATCTCGCCGAAGCCTGCGGGCGGGGTAGTGATGCCGACATGAAGCGCTTCGTTCAAATTGCCATGGGCTCGGCTTCGGAACTCGAAGACAGCTTGCTGATCTCCCACGATCTCGAACTGCTTCCATCCTCCCAATTCAAGTCCCTTGAACTGGCCTCAAACGAATGCTCTCCGCACTCGTCTTGAAGCTGAAAGCTGACCGCTGATAGCTGAAAGCAGGCGCCGCTGGCGGCCCTACGCGATCTGCACCACGATGCTCAGCGTGCTGCCCAGGCCCTGGCCTTCGCTGAACAGGCTGATGCTGCCGCCCATGAGTTCCATGAGGTGTTTGCAGATGACGAGGCCGAGGCCCGTGCCGCCGAACTCGCGGGCGTGGCCGCCCTCGGCCTGGGCGAACTTCTGGAAGAGGCGCTTCTGGCCCTCGGGGCTCACGCCGATGCCCGTATCCACCACGGAGAGGGTGACCACGCCCACGCCCCGCTCCACCTTCAGGGAGACGGTGCCCTCCTTGGTGAACTTGAGGGCGTTGGACAGGAGGTTCAGCAGCACCTGCTTGAGGCGGCCCGGATCCACCATGACTTCGGGCATCTCCTCGTCGAAGGTCGGCCACACGAGGGCCACGGCCTCGCTGCGGGGGTAGGCCTCGGCGATGGGCTTCACCTCCTCGATGAGCACCGCGAGGCTGAAGGGCTCCACCTTCACCTCCATGCGGCCGCTCTCGATCTTGGCGAGGTCCAGGATGTCGTTGAGCAGGGAGAGCAGGTGCTGACCCGAGGCGTAGCTGTCCTGCAGCATGTGGCGCATCTCGTCCTCGTCCTCGTAGAGGCCGTCGATAACGAGCTTGGTGAAACCCAGGATGCCCGTGAGGGGGGTGCGCAGCTCGTGGCTGGTGAGGGCCAGGAACTCGCTCTTGAGTTGGTCGGCCTCCTTGATCTGGGCGTTCACGCGCTCCAGCTCCAGGGCCTGCCGCTGCAGGGCGTCGCGCTGCTGGCTGAGGTCCTTGAAGAGCCAGGCGTTGTAGAGGCTCACGGCGGTCTGCCGCTGGAGGAGGCTGAGGGAGTCCTGGTCCTCCTCGGGCCACTGGTGGCCACTGGGCATGGCCAGGACGGCGAAGCCCAGGAGCAGGAGCTGATGCTCGAAGGGCACGTAATAGATCTGCAGGTCCTGTCCCGCCGCCAGGGGACGCAGGGCCGCCGGCAGGTGCAGGGGGTCCAGCCACTGGGGCTGATGGAGCACGAGGGGGTGGTCCAGGAAGGGGTTGGGCGCGGGCAAGGTGAGGTTGGCCGAGGCGCCGGGCGGCAGGCCCACCATCTCCATGGGTTGGTAGGTGCTGCCCCGGTGCTCGAGGACCCACACGCCCCCCCGCTTGCAGTGGAACTCCTGCACGAGCACGTCCAGCACCACGCTGGCCACCTGCCCTTCCTTGCCGGTGGCGGCGAGGATCTCGGAGACGTGCTGCAGCACGCTCATCTGATGGGAGCGGCGCCCCAGTTTGCTGCGCAGTTCCCGGCTCTCCACCAGGGCCTGGGTGAGCTGCCGCTGGGTCTGCATCAGCTCCGCCAGCATCTCCTGCCCAGGCTGCCGGCCCGGGGGCTGGGCCACGGGTGCGGCCGAGGGCCTCGGCGAGGACACCGTCACCGGGATGGGGAGGTTCTGGGGGCCCGTACCCTTCCCGGCAGGAGGCGCACCTCCGCCGGGGCGGGAGGGCGAGCCGGGACCGGTGGGGATCGACATGATGGAAAAAGCATGACCCCGGAAGGCTCGAATGCCAAGGGTTCCCGCGGGCGCCACCCGCCCCCCCGTCAGGATTCGTTTGGACTGGGCCATGAATGCCGGATAATCCCGACATGCGGTCCCGCTTGAAGAGCGCTTCGGTCCAACAGTGGATCTTCCTGGGGGTCGCCCTCCTGGTGATGGTCCAGCTGTCCTGGTGGATCCGGATGCAGGTGCGACAGAGCGCCGACCTGCTGGCCGCCCGCATCGAGGTGCTGCGGGCCGGCCGGGCCGAGGCTTGGCAGATGGACAGCCGCACGGTGCTCCCCTACTACGCCGCCCCGGAGACGGTGTTGCGCCGGGGGGAGATCGTGGGCCAGCTGCCCAAGCTCCTCCCCACCCTCGAGCAGCGCCGAAAGGCCATCGAAGCGGCCTATCCCCACGTGGCCGTGGTGGCGTCCCCCCGGGCCCTCGACGATCCCCAGCTTGTGGACGAGGCGGCTTTCCTCACCCTCCGCCAGGAACCCATCCGGCAGCTGGAGGAGAGCCGCCTCGCCACCCTGTGGAAGGCGGGGCTGGAGGGCGCCTTCATGGCGGCGGCCGTCCTCTTCGGCTTCGTGCTCATCTACCGGAAGCTGGCCCAGGAGATGGACCTGAAGCTGCGGCAACGCAACTTCATCTCCGCCGTGACCCACGAGCTCAAGACACCCATCGCCTCCCTGCGCGTGTGGATGGAGACCCTCTTCCAGCGCGTGCTCAGCGACGAGCAGAAGGCCAAGATCCACACCCGCATGGACCAGGACCTGGCCCGCCTCGCGGAGCTCGTGTCCAACCTCCTGGAGGTGGCGCGGGCCGATGCCGGCAGCCTGGAGATGATCGCCTCCCCCTTGGAGGTGGCCCCCTGGCTGCGGAACGTGTGCGAGGGCATGGATCAGCGCCTGGGGCCCGGGGCCCTGGGCCTCCAGCTGGACCTGGGCGAAGGCCTCTGGGTGATGGCCGACGCCAAGCAGCTGGCCACGGTGGTGGAGAACCTGCTCACCAACGCATTCAAGTACGCCCATCCCCCGCGGGTCACCACCATCACCCTCGGCGGGTCCTCGGATGAAGTCATCCTCGTGGTGCAGGACCAGGGCGTGGGCATCGCCCCCAAGGAGCTGCCCCGCCTCTTCCAACGCTTCTACCGGGTGGGTGACGAGATGACCCGCCAGGTGCCGGGCACGGGCATCGGCCTGTTCCTCACCCGGGAGATCGTGGAGCGCCACGCCGGGGAAATCCGCGTCGCCTCCCGGGGCGCCGGGCTCGGGTCCACCTTCACCCTGCGCCTGCCCCGCATCCCCGCCCCCCGGAACGGGCAGGCCGCCGCGGAGGGCCCGGTCCGATGAGCACGGATCTCGGCGGGGCCCTCCTGGCCCAGGCCCGTTCCGGGGACCCCGACGCCTTCGGCGCCCTGGTGCGGCCCCATCTGACCCTGTTCTTCCGGGCCATCGACCGGATCCTGGGCAACGAGGCCGAGAGCCAGGACGCCCTGCAGGATGCCCTCGTGGCCCTGCACCGGGAGCTGCCCTCCTTCCAGGGGCACAGCCAGTTCAGCACCTGGGCCTACCGGGTCTGCGTGAACCAGGCCCTCATGGCCCGCCGCAAGCGCATCCGGCGCCGGGAGGACGCCGTGGAAGATTTCCAGCCACAGTTCGACGACAGCGGGCATCACATGGATCAGGACAAGGTCCTCGCCTGGAGCGAGGCCCCCGAAGCCCTTGACCGGGTGGAGGCGGCCGAGATCCGGGGGAGGGTCCGGGCCGCCCTGGACCGCCTCACCGACGACCAGCGCGCGGCCTTCGTCCTCAAGGACCTCGAGGGATGGGATACGGACGAGATCGCGGCGAAACTGGGGATCACCCGGGATCTGGTGCGCCAGCGCCTCCACCGGGCCCGCCTCGCCATGAGAAGCCAGCTCCAGGACCTCGCACCAACCCCCTCCGCCGGAACCCGACCGTGACCGCCCTCCTCCTCACCTGCCGCGACGTGACGGCGCTCCTCACGGAGTTCCAGGAGGGGTCCCTGCGGCTGGACCTGCGGCTCCGGATGAAGGCCCACCTGGCCCTGTGCCCCCCCTGCCGGGCCTTCCTCGCCAGCCTCCGGACCCTGCCCAGGCTGGTCTCCCGTCTCACCGCAGGCCCCGAGGAACCGGGGCTGGAAGGCCTGCTCCAGGGGGCCCTGGATCGCATCCAGGCCCGAGAGGGCCGCCAGCCGTCCCATCACCCCGAGGCCTCCCTCTGGGCCCGGGCCGAGCAGGATCCCACCCTCGGCCTCCTCCTGGGCGCCCACCTGGGGCGTTGCGAGAGCTGCCGGGCCGCCCACGGCACCGTCACCCCCTTCCAACCCGCGGCTGGCGACGCCCTGGGCGCCGCCCTCCGGGCCCGCCTGGAGCCCGAAACTCGCTGGAAATGGCACAGCGTGGGCTTGGGCGGCAGCCGCGTCGCCGAGGTGCTGCGCCTGGGGGACCGTGCCCTGCAACTCCTCGTGCTGCCCGAGGGTAAGCGCTTCCCCGATCACCGCCACGCCGCCCCGGAGGTGGCCCTTGTGCTGGAAGGCCGTACCCTCGACGGCCCCGATGTGGTGGGCTCCGGCGATCTGCGCGCCTACGGGCCGGGCCAGGCCCACGCCCCCGTGGGGGCCGGGCCCGGCGACTGCCTCGTGCTCATCCGCACCGAGGGTCCGCCCCGCTTCACCGGCTGGCGGCGGCTGCTGGGTTGATGCCCCGGACGGGCTTGGCGAGACCGGGCGCCACGGGCGGCGGCGGCGTCACCCCCGTGGGCAGGGGTCCCAGGAACAGCCCAGGCACCACCGTGGGCGTGGGGTGGTCCGTTTCCGTGCCATCACCCAGGCGGCCGTTGTTGTTGTAGCCCCAAGCCCGCACGGTGAGGTCCGCCATCGTCGCGTAGGAGGAGCCGTAGCTTGCGCTGGCCTGGATGGCCGTGAGGCTGGAGATCGCCTGGGCTGAGGTGGTCGGGGTGGGGGAGGCGGCGCCCAGCCCCAGCTGGCCGTACCAGTTGTAGCCCACGGCTGCGCTGCCCGCATCGCCCAGGAGCAGCGTGTGGTATTGGCCGGGCACCACGTCGGTGAGGTTGCCCGCGAGGCCGGAGGTGCCCATGGCCACCCAGCCGTAGCGGGTGGTCTGGCTGCCATCGCCCAGGGGTCCATACACGTTCTCTCCCGTCCCGTAGGGCACCCCATTGGTGGAGATCAGCAGGGAAAAGAGCGAGTGGGTGCGGATGGCCCGGGCGGACACGCCCAGGGAGGTCCAGGTGAGGTATTCCGTGGTGGGGGAGTAGGGGAAGCCCAGCTGGCCGTAGCCGTTGTCGCCGGAGCCGTAGACCGTGGAACCCGCGAGGAGCAGCGTGTGCAGCGCGCCCAAGGCCACATCATTGAGGGCGTTCCCGTTGACGCTGGAGAGCGTAGGGCTGAGGCGGTCCACCTTATCCCCGAAGCCCAGCTGGCCCAGGGCGTTGTAGCCCCAGAACCAGACGCTCCCATCATCCTTCACGGCCAGGTTGTGGTCGTAGCCGCACGCGATGTACACCACGTGAGTGAGGCCGCTCACCGCGGCGGGGGCATTGCGGGGGGTGGTGGTGCCATCGCCCAACTGCCCCTTGGTGTTGGCACCCCAGCTGAAGACGCGCCCGTCGTTGAGCAGGGCCAGGGAGTGGCCCCACCCCGCGGCCACCTGCACCGCGGGCGCCGGGAGGGTGACGGCGGCGGGGGCGAGCCGGGCCTGCCAATCCCCCAGGCCCAGCTGGCCGTTTCCGCCCACGCCCCAGGCGTAGACGCGGCCCTTCGTGGTGATCGCCAGGGCGTGATCGTGTCCAGCCTTCACGGCGGGGTCGGCCCAGAGCACGTCCAGCACCGCGTCGGGGCTCGTGGTGACGCCGCCTCCCGCGGCGGTCACCCGCACGCTGAAGCGGGCCTGATCGTCGGCGGCGGCCACGACCAGCTCATAGCTGTCCGCCGTGGCGGAAGGGATCGCCGTGCCGTTCCGGAGCCACTGGTAGCTGGAACCGCTGCCCTCCGCCACCACGCGGAAGGTGACGTGGTCCCCCACGTAGCCCGCCTGAGCCCGGGGCGCCGTGGTGAGGGTCGGGCCCGGGGTGGGGGTCGCGGTGGCACTGGAGCCGCCGCCCCCGCCGCCGCAGGCGAGGAATCCGCCGATGAAGCATAGGGAGAGGGCGGCGCGCAGCAGGAAGGAGGAAGGGGACATGGGTCGCTCCGGGATGGGATGGATCAGGTTCGGGCGTGGATTGATCCGGCCCCAGGCCCGCTTCCGGGAAAGAGCCTGGGCCACCCCCTACCAGGACTCCCACCAGCAGCGGTCGCCCGTGGGGAAGCAGGCGCAGATGCGGACGATGGTCTTGCCCCGGCGACGACGGGCCTTCAGAGCGCCTTTCACCTCCGGCTCCGGTTGACGGATCAGCACCGTGGGCACCTCGACCCCCTTCGCGTCGAAGGCCCGCCACCCCTCGATGGTCCCCTTCTTCACCACGGCCACGAGGGAGCCCGTGCCGGCCTCCTTGAACATCACGTTGTCGCCCTCCTTGAGGGCGCCGGGCGCCTTGAGATCGGCCGTGGGCCGGGTTTCCGAAATGATCGTGTCCTGTCGCATGGGTTTGCTCCTGGAATGGGGTCGGCGGAATCCGTCCGCCCGCGGAATCAGGGCTGCGCGGCGCGCTCGGCCCGCAGGGCCTCCAGCTCCGCCTTCAGGGCCTGGAGCTCACGGCGCTGCTTCTGCAGCTCGTTGAGGAGCATGGGGGCCAGCTCGTGGTAGGCCACGGTCTCGATCTGGCCATCCCGGCCCCGCACGGCCAGCTCGGGCATCACCTCGGCCACCTCTTCGGCGATGAGGCCGAAATGCACGGGTCCCCCCTTCTGGGCCTTGTAGCGGAAAGTCACGGGCCGCAGGTCGAAGAGGCGGTCGGTGCTGGCGCCCATGTCCTGCACGTCCTCCTTGAAGCGGAGCGAGGAGGAGACGGTGCCCAGCTGGCCGTCCTGGTCGATGACCACGGGGATGGCGTTGTTCCAGGAGGTGGTGCGGCCCCGGATGCCTGCGATGAAGGTGCGGGATTGGAGGGTCCCGATGCGCAGGGTGTCGCTCTCATTGCCGCCGTTGTGGCCGATGTAGATGTTCCGCTGACCGATGTTGATGGCCTGGCCCGCATCCGTCCCCAGGGCGATGTTGGAGTCCCCGGAGGTGAGGTTCCGGAGGGCGCCGTACCCCACCGCCGTGTTGCTGGAGGAGGCGGCGCTCTGGTAGAGCGCCAGGGAACCCACGGCCGTGTTGCTCTGACCCAGGTCCGTGTAGACCATGCTCTGGTAACCCAGGCTTGTGTTGCCGCCGCCCAGGGTGTTCCCCCGGAGCGCCTGGGCGCCGACGGCCACGTTCCCCCCGGCGGTCGTGCAGCTCAGGAGGGATTCGAAGCCCACAGCCACATTATCGGAGCCCATGGTGTTCTGCTGCAGGCTGTCCACTCCCACCGCCGTGTTGGTGCGGCCCGTGGTGTTGTTGCGCAGGGCCACGGCGCCCACGGCCGTATTGCGGTCGCCGGTGGCGGTGCTGGTGGGTTGGTTGGCGAAGAGGGCTTCGAAGCCCACGGCGGTGTTCCAGCTCCACCACTGGGCGCCGCCGTTGGCGAAGCTCTGCGACTGCAGGGCGCTGGCGCCCACGGCGGTGTTCGCACTGGCCGTACCCACCGAGGCCAAGGCCGATTTCCCCAGGGCCGCATTGGAGGCGCCCGTGGTGAGGGCCTGCATGGCGTAGTTCCCCACGGCGGTGTTGGCGCTGCCGCTGGTGAGCAAGTTCATGCTGCTGAACCCGATGCCCGTGTTGTAAGCGGAAGCGGCACCGGTGCCCGCGACGGGCATGGTGGTGGCGGCCGCGTACTGGCCCAGAAAGGTGTTCTGCCCCGCAGAACCCGCGGGCGCGGAGCGGTGCATGAACAGCTGCTGCCCGAAGCGCATCACGCCCGTGAGGTTCACGTCGCCCACCACGTCCAGCGCGAAAAAGGGGCTGGTGGTGCCGAGGCCCAGATTGCCTGCGGTGTAGTAAGCGTTGGCCCCCGAGAGGCTGAAGGGGCTCGCACCCGCGACCCCCGCCGGGCCCTGCGGGCCCATGGGGCCCGCGGGTCCCGCGGGCCCGTCCGCACCCGCGGGGCCTTGCGGTCCCTGGGGTCCCGGCGAGCCGGCCACGGCGCCGGGTACCCAGGCCGTACCATTGAAGACGAGCCCCTGGCCAAGGGCGGGCGCCGCCGTGGCGAGATCCAGGGGGATGCCCTGGAGGCGTGATAGGACGGTGGCGTGCTGCGTGCCGGTCAGATCCCCCGAAAAGGCACCGCTCACCTCGAAGGCGCTGCGGGCCTGGAGGGCGGGCACCAGGTCCACGTCCGGTGTCATGGGCACCCCACCGACGGTGACACGCAGCTTCAAGACGGCACGGCCCAGGACGGAGGTGGGGATGGCCGTCATGGGGGCGCTGCCCAGGGAGGCGCTGTAGAGGCCGTTGGTCACGGGCAGGGTCTGGGTGCCCGAGTTCCAGAGCTCCGTGGCCGCCCCATCCAGCAAAGCGAAGACGAAGTCGCGGTTGCCGGTGACGGGCAGGCCCGATTCCAGGAGGCGGCCCTGGTACGCGATCACGGGTGATGGCGCGGCCTCCGGGGCCTGGGCCACAAGGCCGGGCGCGGCGGCGAGGAGGAGGGCGAGGGGGGAGAGGGATCGCATGGTGGCTCCGGAAAGGGGATGGGAACGATCAGGGGTGGACGGGGGCGCCCGTGGGCAGGTAGCCGTGGCGCACCTGCACGGTGCCCGCGGGGTTGGCGGATTGGGCGGCCCGCAGGGGTTCCTGGATCACGGCCACGTTCACCAGGCCGCCGCCGCCCTGGCGGCCTCCGGGAGCCTGCACCGCGTCCTCGCTGAGCTGGGGCGCGGGCAGGGCCGGGGCCACCGTGAGGCTGAAGGGCGCCGTGCGCACCAGGTCCCCGCTGCGGCCCTCGATCTGGAGGGTGCCGAAGGTGGCCGGGGTCACGCCGCCGGCCACGACGATGGGGAGGGCCAGGGCGGCCGATCCCGCGGGCACCGTGCCACTGGCGGTGCAACCGGCGGGAAAGCCCAGACCCGAGAGGGTCACGGCCCCATTGAACCCGTTCAGGCGGGAGATGGTGACGGTAGCGTAGCCACTGCCCCCCGCGGGGATCTGCAGGGAGCCTGGGCTCACCTGCACCGAGAAAGTGGGCGCCGCAGGCGCGGTCGAGGCGCCACCTCCGCCACCGCCACAACCGAGAAGGCAGCCGAGACCGCAGGACGCAGCGAGGATGCGGATCGTGATGGACATGGTTCCTCCTGGAGTTGTCTGAGCCTCGGGTTCGCGGGCGGCGAGGCCCAGGCACGCTTTCCGGAAAGCGCCTGGGCCACCCCTTTCGGACCCCCGATGCAATCAGCGCCAAGTCGCGGCGCGCAGGATCAATACGCGGTCCCCGAACTGCTCCCACGTGGCCACGAGGCCGCCGGGGCCTGCCACGGCACGGAGGTTCTGCATCCCCACGCCGGCCGTACCCGGCAGCAGGGTCGGCGTCGTCCACGCACCCGCCTCCAGCCGGCAGAAGCCGATGCCCTCGGAGGTGCCATTGCGTTGCTGGATCCAAAGAAGGGCCGGGCGACCGGCGGCATCGCGCACCGCCACGAGATTCGTGGCGGTGGCCGGGGCTGCGAGGAGGACGTGCCCGCTTCCCAGGGTCACACCGTTCAGAGGCGACACCCAGAGGCCCTCGGGCCCGGTGCCCGCCATCCAACCGGTGTCGTCGGGTTCCCGGAAGACACTCAGGAACTCCGCGGGCCGGGGCAAGGCCACCGCATCGCCGAGGATCCACCCGCCCGCCGCGGAGCGGCGACGGGGCCAGGCCTGGCGCAGCACCTCGCCCGTGGCGGGTTGGTCATAGCGCAGCCAGGCTTCGAGCCCACCGTGTCCATCGCCGGCCCAGGCCGTCGCGTGGGCGAACAGGCCCGTCTGCGAGGCCGGCTCCCAACCCGCCACCCCAGAGGCGGTGGCCAGACCGGCCGCGAAATCGTATCCCTCCGCTTGCAGGAAAGCATCGTCCCCGGTGCCCTGCTCCAATACGAAGGCCCCTCGGCCATCGCCCGCGATGCCCATCAGCGCCTGAGCGGAGAACTGGTTCTGGTGGTAGCTCACCGGCGCGGCCCACACTCCGGAGCTGCCGACCCGCGACACGGCCACGGAGCTGAAGGTGGCGCCACTGGTGGCTTCGAAACGGGGATAGGTCCATCCCGCCAGGGCGCTGCCATCCGAACCCACCGCCAATCGGAGTTGGCTGTAGCCACCCATGGGGAAGATGAAGGGGTGACCGGGCCCACCGAAGGGCGAGGTCGCCTTCAGGTCCACCGTGGCCGCGCGAATCTCCGTGGAGACGGAACCCCCGCTGCCGGTTTCCGAAAACCAGAGGACCCAGCCCTTGCCGCGATCGTCCACGGCGGCGGCGGGCACCCCGAGGGTGCTGCCCGCCTCACCCGCCTCCAGGACCGCGGGTGCCTTCCAGGTCCCATCGGCCATCAGCCGTGCCGTGACCACCTCCTGGATGCCGTGGCCAGCGCCGTCCTGGGCCCCACGTCGCCACACGAGCAGGGCATGGCCCGCGCCGTCACCGGTGAGACAGGAATCCACCGTGAGGTTGGTGTCCAGGGTCTGCGGGACACCCCAGGCGGAGGTGGGCATGGGGCCCGTTTCGGTCCCACCCCCGCCGCCACAGCCCAGGAGCAGGCCCATGGCCGGGAACAGGGGGAGAAGGGAGCGCAGGGCCGGCCTCACAGGTAGTACCCATGGAGGAGGATGCGGGCCATGGACAGAAGGCTGCGGGGATAGAACTGCTGAACCCAGAGCTTCACCTGCACCGTTTCGGGCACCACGAAGCCGCTCGTCCACACCTGGCGCTGCACACCGCCCACGTTCGGGCCGAGGTCGGGGAAGGAGAACATCGCCATGGAACCCGAGTACCCGGCCTTGGGATGTTCGAGAATCAGTTCGAGGGAAGCCGGCGTGCCCGAGCCCGACTCGTGGAGCACCCAGGCCTGGGCATCGGTGATGACCAAGGTGCGGCCCTTGGGCACCTCGAAGCCCTTGGCCCCGGGGAACCACTGCCACTGGCCGTTCTCCCAGGTGCCCGCGTCCACGCTCACCACCCCGGTGCTGAGGTCCACCCGGGTGGCCAGTTCGATCTGCACGAGGCTCGTGGCGGGCACCGTGAGGTGGGTTCGGGCGGTGGAGGGCGTTTGCGCGAAGGCCGCCGTGGCCATGCAGCAGGATGCGAAAGCGAGGGATCGGAACATGGCATCTCCGGAGGGGCGGTCAGCGCCGTGTCACCACCCTCGGCGCTGGAAGCCGGGGCTCCCAGGCACGCTTCCCGGAAAGGGCCTGGGCCACCTTGAGCGCGGCCTCCGCCCGGTGGCCCACCGCCTTTCCCGGAAGCGGGCCCATGGCGAGGGTCTGCGCGGACGTAGCGTGGGGAATCCACCCTTCCCCGGAGCCGCCATGCAAACCCGCACCCCCGCCACCCCCCGTGAAACCGCCTTGATGCTCGGCCTCTCCCTGGGCCTCGCGGCCTTCACCGCCGGCTGTGGCGGGGGCGGTGCCGCGGCGGCGGCCGCCACCACACCCGCCCCCACGGGTCTCAGCTACGGCGCCGGCTCGGCCACCTACACCAAGGGCATGGCCATCACCCCGAGCACCCCCACCGCCGGAGGCGGCGCCGTGGCGGCCTACAGCGTGAGCCCCGCCCTGCCCGCGGGCTTGAGCCTCCATCCCACCACGGGCGTCCTGAGCGGAACTCCCACCGCCGTGACCCCCACGGCCACCTACACCGTGCGCGCCTCCAACGCCGGCGGCAGCGCCACCGCGATCCTCAGCCTCACGGTGAATGACGTGGCCCCGGCCTTCGACTACGCCACCACGGAGATCGTGATCGGCAAGGATGCGGTGCTCACCCCCCTCGCCCCCACCAGCACCGGCGGCACCGTGGTGGCGTGGAGCGTCTCCCCGGCCCTGCCCCCGGGCTTGGCCCTGAACCCGGGCACCGGCGTGCTCAGCGGCACGCCCACGGCCTCCGCCGCCCCCCAGGCCTACACCGTGACCGCCACCAACAGCGGCGGTTCCCTGGGCAAGCAACTGAACCTCACCGTCATCGGCGCCG
>DATFAX010000087.1:0-3587 GCA_035254125.1 Holophagaceae bacterium
TTGGGATCTTTACTCATGCGGCTCCCTGAAAGATCCGGTTGGGGGTAAAGGAAAAAAGCCAATCCCGGGGAGTTTCCACGTGGATCGGCTCGACGATGAAGGATAAAGATCTGGGGCAGGCCCAAGGGGTAAGATGACAAGGGGAGCGAGGTCCGTCAAGCCTCGGAAAGCCGCGTCACCCCTTCATTTGCGCGGCCCGACCCACAAGTTCCAACCACGTGACAGCGCACCCGACGGACATGATGCCGCTGTGACGATTTCCCGCCGGAAACCCCCACTTGGTCACACCTTCGTCACAGACCCCCTCCTTCGCCTTCACCACCGAGGCCCAAGCCCCTTCCGGACCCGGCAGGGCCGGCCGGTTCGAGACCGCCCACGGCACCGTCCTCACCCCGGCCTTCATGCCCGTGGGCACGCAGGGCACGGTCAAGGGCATCACCCCCGCGCAGCTCCAGGAGATCGCCCCGCAGGTGATCCTGGGCAACACCTACCACCTGGGCCTCCGCCCCGGCGACAACCTCGTGGCAAAGCTCGGCGGACTGCACAAGTTCATGGGCTGGAACGGCCCCATCCTCACGGACAGCGGCGGCTTCCAGGTCTTTTCCCTGTCATCCCTCCGCAAGATCTCCGAGGAGGGCGTCGCCTTCCAGAGCCACCTGGACGGCTCCCGGCACTTCCTGAGCCCCGAGCGGAGCATGGAGATCCAGCGGAACCTGGGCTCCGACATCGTCATGGCCCTGGATGAATGCCCGCCCGGCCGCTGCGAGCGCCCGGAGCTGGAGCGCAGCATGGCCCGCACCACCCGCTGGCTCAAGCGCTGCCGGGACTATGAGCTGAGCCCCCATCAGGGCCTCTTCGCCATCAATCAAGGCGGCACCCACCTGGACCTGCGCCGCCGCCACCTGGTGGAGGCCCTGGAACTGGATGCCAAGCGCCCCTTCCAGGGCTTCGCCGTGGGGGGGCTCAGCGTGGGTGAGCCCAAGGAGCTCATGAACGCCACCCTCACGGAATTCGTGCGGGATCTACCCGCGGAACGCCCCCGCTACCTCATGGGCGTGGGTACTCCCGAGGATCTGCTCTTCGGCATCCAACAGGGCGTGGACCTCTTCGACTGCGTGCTGCCCAGCCGGGAGGCCCGGCACGGCACCCTCCTCACCAGCCGGGGTCGCGTGCGCATCAAGAACGCCCGGCACCGGGAGGCCGACCTGCCCGCGGATCCGGACTGCGGCTGCTACACCTGCCGCACCTTTTCCCGGGCCTACCTCCACCACCTCTTCAAGGCCGGGGAGCTGCTGGCCTTCACGCTCAACACCATCCACAACCTGAGCTACACTGTGGGACTTACCCGAGCCGCCCGTCTGGCCCTGCTCGAGGGCCGCTTCGAGGCCTTCGCGACCGCCACCCGTGAAGGCTGGGCCACCGAGGAACCCTAAATGAACATCGCCATGCTCCAGGCCGCCCCCGCCGGCAACCCCCTCATGCAGTTCCTGCCCCTCGTGGGCATGGGCGTGCTCTTCTACTTCCTGATGATCCGCCCCCAGAACAAGGCCCGGAAGGCCATGGAGGAGCGCCTCTCCAAGCTCAAGAGCGGGGATGAGGTGGTGCTCCACGGCGGCCTCTTCGCCACCGTGGACCGCCTGGACGAGAAGGACGCCAAGGTCATCTGGCTCAAGCTCGGCAGCGCCACCGTGAAGGCCCGCCGCTCCGCCGTCGCCCAGCTGGCCGGCGAGCCCGAACAGCAGAGCTAGCGAAAGCCCTCAGCTGTCAGCGTTCAGCTGTCAGCTCAAGTCGCCCCTTCAAGCTGAAAGCTGATCGCTGACAGCTGACCGCTCTTCGGAGTCACCCATGTCCAAGCGCAGCCTCTGGCGCCTCCTCCTCACCCTGGCGGTCTGCGCCGGGTGTGCCTTCTTCTTCCTCCCGCTCAAGAAGGTCCGCCTCGGCCTCGACCTCCAGGGCGGCGTGCACTTCGAGCTGGAAGTCCAGGGCCAGGAAGCCCTGGAGGCCCACGCCCGGGACACCCGGGATCGCCTTGAGGACAAGCTGAAGGAAGCGGCCGTCCCGGGCCTCACCCTCAAGGCCGAGGGCGCCGTCGTGACCGCGGAGGGCCTCCAGGAGGCCCAGCGGGCCAGCTTCGAGAAGGTCATCAAGGAACAGGTGGGCGGGTACGACCTGAAGATCGAGGGCGCCAAGGCCACCCTCACCCTGAAGGACTGGAAGGCCAAGGAGATCAAGGACGACGCCAACAAGCGGGCCCTGCAGATCATCGAGAACCGCATCAACCAGTTCGGTGTGTCCGAGCCCGAGATCACCGCCAGCGGCGCCGAAGGCAACCGCATCGTGGTCGAACTCCCCGGTGTGGAGGAGGGCGACCGCGAGCGCATCAAGGGCCTGCTCAGCAGCCCCGGGCGCCTGGAGCTCCGCCTCACCTCCCCCATGAAGCAGCCCGGCGGACGCTTCATGACCCGGGAAGCCGGCCTCGAGTTCTACAAGGGCCAGCTGCCCGCCGGCTACGAACTCCTCCCCGAAATGGAGAGCGACCGCGTCGCCCGTCAGGCGGGCCATGCCAAGCCCGCCAAGGGGGAGGAGCGCATCGCCCAGTGGTGGCTCGTGCAGACCCGGGTGGATGTGAATGGCACCCAGATCACCGACGCCCGCCGCAGCAGCAACGACCTCGGCGCCCACACCGTCTCCTTCCAGCTGAACCGCGATGGTGCGGATGCCTTCGCCACCGCCACCGGCACCGCCGCGGCGGATGAGCGTTACCTGGCCATCGTGCTGGACCGCAAGGTGATCAGCGCCCCCACCGTGCACGAGAAGATCATCGGCGGTAGCGTCCAGATCACCGGATCCTTCACCGCCGACGAGGCCGATGACCTCTCCCTGAGCCTCCGCAGCGGCGCCATGCGCGCCTCCATGAAGTTCCTCGAGGAGCACGCCGTGGGCGCCAGCCTCGGTGAGGACTCCATCAAGAGCGGCGTGTTCGCGGCCACCCTCGGCTTCCTCACCATCCTCGTCTTCATGGTGTTCTTCTACCACTGGAGCGGCATGAACGCGATCATCGCGCTCACCGTGAACGTGATCGTGATGATGGGTCTCCTGGGGTCCTTCCGGGCCGTGATCACGCTACCCGGCATCGCCGGCTTCGCCCTCACCGTGGGCATGGCCGTGGACGCCAACATCCTCATCTTCGAGCGCATCAAGGAGGAGCTGGACGCCGGACGCAGCGTCTCCATGGCCATCGACGCTGGCTTCGACCGCGTGTTCTGGACCATCGTCGACAGCCACGTCACCCAGCTGGCCGCGGCCCTCCTGCTCTTCATCTTCGGCACCGGCCCCGTGAAGGGCTTCGCGGTCTCCCTGACCGTCGGCGTCGTCGCCAGCCTCTTCACCAGCATCTACATCAGCCGCTTCATCTACGACTGGGTCCTGGAGCGCCACCCGGACGCCAAGGAGATCTCCATCGGCAAGTTCCGGATCTTCCACGGAACCACCGTCGACTTCATGAGGTACAAGAACGTGGCCCTCGCGATCTCCTGGGGCATCATCATGGTCTGCCTGGTGGCGGCCCGGCCGTGGAAGGGCGGCGG
>DATFAX010000088.1:0-36622 GCA_035254125.1 Holophagaceae bacterium
GATCTCTCCTACCGCGCCCAGCTCAAGGGCTGGACGGGCGTCTACCTCAAGGACCTCGTCGTCCCCGCCGAGCTCCCCGTGGAAGTGAACGCCTTCAAGAGCCAGCAGCACCGCTGGGCCAAGGGCAACGCCCAGGTCATCTGCAAGCTCATGAAGACCATCTGGACAAGCAAGGAGAGCCTGCACACCAAGCTCGAATGCTGGTTCCACCTCACGGCCAACTGCAACTACATGCTCATGGTCGTCCTGGCCGTGCTCATGGTGCCCTGCATGATCCTGCGTGCCGGCACCCCCTGGTACGTGCTGCTCGCCACCGATGGCCCCTTCTTCCTGCTCAATGCCGTGAGCGTGGGCCTCTACTTCGGCCTGTCCCAGCGCGAGCTCACGGACAACCGCGGCTGGACCAAGCGCATCAAGTACATCCCCGCCCTCATGGGCCTCGGCATCGGCCTCGCCCTGAACCAGGCCAAGGCCGTGCTGGAAGGCTTCTTCACCGACGACAAGGAATTCAAGCGCACGCCCAAGCTCGGCGTGGAAGCCGGTGGCAAGAGTGTCCAGAAGCGCGCCTACAAGGTGCCCAAGAGCCTGGTCACCTACCTGGAGGCGCTCTTCGCCGTATATTACTTCGGCGCCCTGGTGGTCTCCATCTACATCCGCAAGTGGGCCTCCGTGCCCTTCCTGTGGCTGTTCTTCAGCGGCTTCGCTTACATGAGCGTGTGGAGCCTCTCCGACGTGCCCCTCTTCCGGCGCCTCACCACCGAGGAACTGCCCGAGGATGTGGACGAGACCTCCTTCGTCCAGTAACCCCGGAGGACGGAACAAAAACGCCCCGGCTCCAGCCGGGGCGTTTTGTTGCCGATCACCGTTCCATGACCCGCCCTCCGCGCCCCCGGGCCGCTGCCCTGCGCTACCGCCCCGAGGCCCCCTATCAGGACATGGCCCCGCGCCTGGTGGCCAAGGGCCAGGGCAAGCTGGCGGAGCGCATCCTGGAGGAAGCCCGCCGGGCCGGCATCCCCGTGGAGCGGGATCCCGACCTCATGGCCGCCCTGGAGCCCCTGGAGATCGACCGCCTGATCCCACCGGAACTCTTCCAGGCCGTGGCCATGCTCCTGGCCGCCATCTACCGGGCCAACGGCCGAATGGAAAAGGGGTGAAGGTGGATTGGTGAGACAATGGGGGTTCGATGATCGACTTCCATTTCCACTCCCTCTTCAGCGACGGCACCGATGCCCCCGAGGCCTTGGCCCTCATGGCCGAGGAGGCGGGGCTTACGGCCGCCTGCCTCACGGATCACGACACCCTGGATGGCATCCCCCGATTCCTGGCCATGCAGCCCCACGTGAAGGTCAAACTCCTGGCCGGCACGGAGCTGAGCTGCCGGTTCCTGGACCGGAGCCTCCACATGCTGGGCCTCCTCGTGGATCCGGAGGACGCGACCTTCCTGGGCCGCCTGAGGGACCTGCGGGAGCGGCGGGACGACCGCAATCGCCGGATGGTTAAACGCCTTCAGGAAGTGGGCTGCCCCCTGGAGATCGAGGATGTGCAGGCCCACGCGGACAGCCCCCTCATCTCCCGCATGCACTTCGCCATGGCCCTGAAGGCCAAGGGCTACGTCACCCGGGCGCAGGAGGCCTTCGACAAGCTCATCGGCGATGGGGGCCCTGCTTTCGTGGAACGGGATGAACTCGAGCCCGCCGAGGCCGTCCGGTGGATCCGGGAGGCTGGGGGCATCCCCATCGTGGCCCACCCCGGTCGGTTCTATCGAGGTGAGTTCGACTGGCGGGAGCCCATGGCGGAGCTCCAGCGCCTCGGCGTCGAGGGCTTCGAGGCCTATTACGGCGAGTACCAGCCCGCCCAGGAGCACCACTTCCTCCGGCTTTCCGAAAAGCTCCGCATGGCCGTCAGCGGCGGCAGCGACTACCACGGCACGAACAAGCCGGGGCTTCGCCTGGGGGTGGGCCGGGGCAGCCTGCGCGTGCCCGACGCCGTGCTGGAGGATCTGGAATACCGGAAGCAGCGCGGGGCTTGAATCCGGTCCGGCCCTGCGCCCGGCAGGGGGCCCGCCGGGGTGCCTAAATCAAAGAGCCCAGTGCTCTTTTCCGATAGACTGTCCGTGGAGCCACCACCCATGTCCAATCGGATCCTCCTGGTGGAGGACGACCCCATCAATGTGAAATTCATCAAGGTCGTCCTGGCCAAGAAGGGCGGCTACGAGGTGCTTCACACCGAGGATGTGCCCGAGATCCTCCAGCTCGCCCGCGAGGGCGACCTCCTGGCCATCGTCATGGATGTGAGCCTCACCCGCAGCACCTGGGAAGGCCGCAAGGTGGATGGCCTCGCCATCACGAAGCTCCTCAAGGCCGACGCGGCGACGCGCCACATCCCCGTGTTGCTGGCCACCGCCCATGCCATGTACGGCGACAAGGAGAAGTTCCTCGCTGACACCGGGGCCGAGGGGTACTACCCCAAGCCCATCCACGATCCCGACGCCTTCGTAGCCGCCGTGCGCAGCGTCATTGAGGGCGCGTGAGTCGGCCCCTGACGCGCCCCGGACCCCGCCCGGGCTCCCGCCAGCGCCCCGCCAAGCCCCAGGGGCTGGTGGCCGCTTATCGGCTGCTCCTGGAATATGAAGGCGGGAAGTTCCAGGGTTGGCAGCGCCAGAGCGAGCGCCAATCCGCCGAGGGCGTGCGCACGGTGGCCGGTAGCCTCGAGCACGCCGTCCGCCAGGCGGGCCTGCGTCTGGTCAATCTCATGGGCAGCGGCCGCACCGATGCGGGCGTGCACGCCCTGGGCCAGGTGGCCCACCTGCATCTGGAGCCCAAGGGCGCCCCGGATCCCCGGGACCTGCCCCGCCTCCTGGAGCCCCACCTCCCCGGCGACATCGGCCTGCGGTCGGCGTTCGCGTGTTCGCCCGACTTCCACGCGCGGCACGATGCCATCTCCCGCACCTACCTGTACCAGATCTCCCTGCGCCGCTCCGGCCTTGCCAAACCCTTCATCTGGTGGGTGAAGCAGCGCCTGGACCTCGCCATCCTGGAACGCGCCTGGAAGGCCTTCGAAGGCCCCTTCGACATGACCGCCTTCGCGGACCTGGATCCGCAGGACGACCCCCGCTGCAAGATCGAGTCCTGCCAGATGGCCCTGTCCGGCAGCCTCATTCTGCTGCGCGTCACCGCCTCCCACTTCAAGCGGAGCCAGGTGCGCCGCATGGTGGGCGCCGCCGTGGCCTGCGCCCGGGGCGAGGCCGGTGCCGACCCCGCCCGCATCGCCCGGGACCTCGCCCGCCCCCGGCCCGAGACCGCCCTCTTCTGGAGCGCCCTCGCGGCCCCGGCCTCCGGGCTCTTCCTGGAGCACGTGCGTTATCAGGGAGACGCCGGGCCCGGCGAACTCAAGCCCATGATCTTCGTTCCTTGAGAGTCCGACTGTGCCCCTGACCCGTGACGAAGCCTGGACCCTCCTCTGCGACTGGACGCCCTCGGCCAAGCTCCGCACCCACGCTCGGGCCGTGGAGCTGGTCATGCGGGACCTCGCCGAAAAGGTGGGCGCCGACGTGGAACGCTTCGGCCTTGCCGGCATGCTGCACGACGCGGACTACGACCAATGGCCCACGGAGCACCCGAACCGCATCGTGGCCTGGCTGCGAGAGCGGGGGGACGAGGACCTAGCCCATGCCATCAGCGCCCACTTCACCCAGTGGGGCGTGAGCTACGACTCCCTGCTGGACAAGGCCCTGTTGGCTTCGGACGAGATCACCGGTTTCTGCATGGCCGTGGCCCTGGTTCGGCCTGAGCGCACAGAAGGCATCAAGCCCTCCTCCGTGAAGAAGAAGCTCAAGGACAAGGCCTTCGCCGCGGGCGTGGATCGCTTCGAAGTGGCCGAGGGGTTCCGCCTGCTCATGGAAGCCGTGGGCGGCACCGAGGAGGAGCACCTGGGCCGCATCCTCGCCGTGCTGCATGCGCACCGCGAGGAGCTGGGGCTATTGCCGCCCGTCTGAACCGGCCTCAGGCCTGCTCGGGTGTCGTCCCGGGATGCTTCAACATGGACCAGGCGAACAGGATGCCGCCGCAGACGATGAAGCTATCGGCTACGTTGAAGGTCCAGTAATGCCAGCCTCGGATGATCACGTCGATGAAGTCCACCACGTGGCCGTGGCGGAGGCGATCCAGGCCGTTGCCCATGGCGCCGCCCAGGATGAGGCCCAGGGCGATGCGCTCCAACCGGGGCGTGGCCGCCGCCAGGAAGGCCTTACCGAAGAAGATGAGGGCCACCACGCCCGCGACCCCGAAGAGCACCGTGCGAACCAGGGGGGAGAGCCCCTGGAAGCTGCCGAAGATGGCGCCAGTGTTGTAGCCCAACGTGAAGTGGAAGATCCCCGGGATCACGGCGAGACTGTCGCCTTCGTAGTGGAGGCGCTTCAGGATGGCGGCCTTGGAGGCCCAGTCCAGCAGCAGGGCGGCGGTGGGGAGCGTCAGCCAGGAGATGCGGCGATCGATCAAGCCAGGCCTCCCACGACGTCGGCGCACCGGGCGCAGAGGGCCTCATCCTCGCCCTTCCCGAAGCCCCCCTTGTGGTTCCAGCAACGCGGGCATTTGGTTCCGGGGTGGGCCGAGATCTCCACGTTCAGCTCCTGGGCATCCACCAGCTCGAGGCCGCTCACCACCAGCAGCTCCTCCAGGGACTCCCCGATGCGATGCAGCTCGGCCCGGTTGGTTTCGGGCAGCCCCACCTTCACCTGGGCATCCAGGCTCGTGCCCACCACCTTGGAGGCCCGCAGGGGCTCCAGGGCCGCGGCCAGGGCGTCCTTCACCACCCACAGGGCCGCCCAGCTCTCGGGCAGGGTGCGGGTCGTGAGCCCCTCGGGGAAGCGCTGCTCCAGCACGGAGCCTTCGGCGCCCGGGATATGGCTCCAGGCCTCGTCGGCCGTGAAGCTCATGATGGGTGCCAGCAGGACGCAGAGGCCCTTGGCCAGCTCCCAGCAGGCGGTCTGGGCGCCGCGACGGCGGGTGGACTCCGCGGCATCGCAGTAGAGGCGGTCCTTGAGCACTTCAAAGTAGCGCCCGCTCAGCTCCAGTTGGCAGAAGCCGTGGAGGGCCTGGGTGGCCTCATGGAACTCGAAGCGGCGGTAGTGCTCGCGCACCCTGGCCGACAGCCGGCCCAGCTCCTCCAGCACCCAGACATCCACCGGGGCCATGTCCGCCACCGGCACGGGGGCCGTGGCTTCGAAGCCTGCGAGGGCACCCAGGAGGAAGCGCAGGGTGTTGCGGATCTTGCGGTAGGCATCGGCGCTGCGCTCGAGGATCTCCTTGCCGATGCGCACATCCTCACTGTAGTCCACGCTGGCGGCCCAGAGGCGGAGGATGTCGGCGCCGTAGGTCTTCATGACCTCGTCGGGGGCCACGACGTTGCCCAGGCTCTTGCTCATTTTCTGGCCCTTGGCATCCAGCACGAAGCCGTGCGTGACCACCTGGGTGTAAGGCTTCCGGCCGCTGGCGGCCAGGTTGAAGAGGAGGCTGGAGTGGAACCAGCCACGGTGCTGGTCGCTGCCCTCGAGGTAGATGAACTGGCCGTAGTCCTCGGGCTTCAGCTCGGGGTGGATCTCGCTGACGATGGTGGCCGACACGCCGGAGTCGATCCACACATCAAGGATGTCGGTCTCCTTCTGATACTGCGCCGCATCGATGCCCAGCCCCTCGGCGAGGGCGGCCACGTCCGCGTCCGCCCAGGCTTCGATGCCCCCCTGCTCGATGATGCGGGCGGCGCGCTCGAAGAGCTCGGGGTGCACGAAGGGCTCGCCCGTCTCCCGGTGCCGCAGAACGGTGATGGGGGTGCCCCAGGCGCGCTGTCGGCTGATGCACCAGTCGGGGCGGCCCGCGATCATCGAGTGAATGCGGTTGCGGCCCACGGCGGGCACCCAGGTGGTGGCGTCCACCCCCTCAAGGCCGGCCTCGCGCAGGCTCTTGCCGGCGCTGGGGCCGCCCTGGATCGCGTCGTCCATGGTGATGAACCACTGCTCCGTAGCGCGGAAGAGGATGGGGGTCTTGGTGCGCCAGCAGTGGGGGTAGCTGTGCTGGATCTTTTCGTCATGGAGAAGGAACCCCTTCCCATGGGGCACAGGCATCGCTCCTTGGAGGCGGAGTCGCTCAATGATTACTTCATCCGCTTGAAAGCAGATTTTCCCTTCGAGGTCTGGATCATTAACTCCAGGGACAAATCGCCCATCAGCTCCAACAAGCTGAAGGAGGCCTAGATGGTGCGCGACCTGGAAGTCATCTACCCCATGATCTGGGGCGGTATGGACGAGACCCGTACCTGCATCCGCTGTAACGTGATCACCCATAAAGATAGGTGATTCGCGCGACAACCAGGGGTGCTGAGCTCGGAACCCCTGGAGTTCATGCCCTTTGATTGCACGGACTTCTCGCAACCCAAATCCAGTGGCCTTCTTGAATGATTCGAACAGAGAAGCAGCCACGATGAAGAAGTGCCGATCACCCGATGGTTCGTGATAAGCGATCACATAGTCCATCCCAGGATTTACAGAGATCGCCAGATTGCTAGGGATCGTCCAAGGAGTGGTTGTCCAAATGGGGAAATAGAACCGATTGTGCCCTTGGGCGCCGAGGGGCAATTCAAACGACCTAAAGATCCGCTCCGATTCAGCCTCGGTTGTTCCAAAGGCGATCATGACGGCCGAGCTCGTCTTGTCCGCGTACTCCACCTCGGCCTCGGCCAGGGCCGTGCGGGCGCCGTAGCTCCAGTGCACCACCTTCAGCTTGCGGGTGACGCAGCCGTGCTCAAAGAGCTTGCCCAGCTGGCGCACGATGGCGGCCTCGTAGGCGGGCTCCATGGTGACGTAGGGATGTTCCCAAGCGCCGAGCACACCCAGCCGCTGGAAGGCCGTGCGCTGGGTATCGATCCACTTCTGGGCGTAGGCCCGGCAGTGGGTGAGGAAGTCGGCACGGCTCATTTCCCGGCGCTTGGGGCCGAGGTCCTTCTCCACCGCGTGCTCGATGGGCAGGCCGTGGCAGTCCCAGCCGGGGACGTAGGGGCTCTCGAAGCCCTCCAGCCAGCTCGTCTTGACGACGAAGTCCTTGAGGATCTTGTTCAGGGCATGGCCGATGTGGATGCCGCCGTTGGCGTAGGGCGGGCCATCATGGAGCACGCGGCGCCCCCTGCCCTTCCCCGCGGCATTGTCGGCCCGGCGGCGGGCCTCGATGCGGGCGTAGAGGCCTTCGGCCTTCCATTGCTCCGCGCGCTTGGGCTCGCGCTGCGGCAGGTCGGCCTTCATGGGGAAGTCCGTCTTGGGAAGGAAGACGGGATATTTCTTGGCCTGGGCCTGCTCGCTCATCGGCGCCCTCGTGCGTCGGCGGGGGCACTCGATCCCCCGGAGGTTGAACCTCCAGTTGACCATGGGGAAGCCCGTCAGGCCAGGGTTTCGATGACTTTCCGAGGATCGCCGGCCTCGGGGATCCGCACCAGGAGGCACAGGCCGGACAGGATCGGACCTGGCCGGGGGATGAGCCCGGCCAACTCGGCCACGGAGGCATCTGCCTCGGCCAGGTGGGGCCCCCACCCCTCCTGAGGCAGAGAGGCCAGGCGCTCCGCGAAGGCCCAGGCCCCGTCTCGGGCGGCCCCCATGCCGAAGCGGGCCAGGGCTTCATCCAGGTTGCCGCCCGCGCGGTCCAGGAGGCGCATCCAGGGGCTCAGCTCGTCCAGGGCGGCCTGCACGGGGCCCGTCAGATCCGTGAGCACGCCGTTGATGGCCATGAAATCCGATTTCAAGGCCGCCAGGGCCGGCCCGGGCGCCACCGTGGCGGCGGCGATCCCCAGGTCGAATTGGATGTGGGCGGCCATCCCAGCCAGCAAGTGCTGGAGGATGGTGGGCCGCCACCGGTCCGCCGCCTCGAAGGCGACACGCCAGCAGGCGCTGCAGGGTGCGCCCGACTGCCAGGCGGCGAGGGCCTCCAGGTACCGATTGGCGAAGACGGTGTCCAGCCGGTCCATGCGGGGGCCATCCTGGAAACGGCCTTGGGCGATGCCCTCCCGCACGGCCACCGTCACCCGGCGGTAGAGGGCGGGAAAGTACCCCAAGCGTGAACCGCCCGACCGGAAGTCCTCCACGAGGGCGTCCAGCCGGGCGATCACGTCATGGATGTCCTGGGCGGGGGTGAACCCCATCAGGTCAGGTCGCTCGTGCAGTGCTTGCAGCGGGTGGCCTTGATGGGCACGGCCTCAAGGCAGCGGGGACAGTCCTTGGTGGTGGGGGCGACGAGGGGCGTATCCTCGTGCTTCTTCAGCTTGGACAGGCCCTTCACGAAGACGAGGAAGACCACCAGCGCGATGCAGAGGAAATCCACGATGGCCCCGGCCACATGGCCCACCTTGAAGGCGTTCTGAGGGCCGACCGCGATGCTGCGCCAGTCCCCACCGGGCACCGCCATGCCCACCAGGGGCATGATCACACCTTCCACCAGGGCCGTGACGATCTTGCCGAAGGCGCCGCCGATGACCACGGCCACCGCCAGATCCACCACGTTGCCCTTCATCACGAAGGCCTTGAATTCATCCTTGAAGCTCATCGTTTCTCCGAAATGAGGCGGGGGCCCGAAGGCCCCCGGCAAGTTGACCTGCTATTGCTTGATGTCCGTCTCCGTCTTGCGGACCTCGACATTGGAGCCTTCGGCCTTCACATCGATCTCCACGCGGCGGTTCTTGGCCTGGCCCTCCTTGGACTTGTTGTCCGCGAGGGGCTTGTCGGGCCCGGCGCCCTCGGCGCTCACGGCGGCGGCGGGCACGCCGGAATCCACGAGGACCTTGGCCACGGCCTCGGCCCGCTTCTTGGAGAGCGCCTTGTTGAAGGCCTTGCCGCCGACGGAGGAGGTGTGGCCGGTCACGACCACCGAGTATTTGCCCGTGAAGGCCTTCAAGGAGTCGGCCACCTTCCGGATCGCGGCGGTACCCGCCTCGTCGAGATCGGCCTTGCCGTTGGCGAAGTGCAGGCTGGCCTCATCCAGAACGAACTTCTGGGGCGGCGGAGGCGGCGGCGGTACGGGCTTGACCTCCTCCTTCGGCGGCTCGGGAGCCGGCGGGGGAGGCGGCGGGGGCGGCGGCGGCACGGGCTTCACCTCCTCCTTGGGGGCCGGAGGCGGCGGCGGAGGCGGCGGAGGGGCCGGAGCCGCCTTCTTACCGCTTCCAAAACGCCAGCCCAGGCCCAAAGTGACGAGGTGATCCACGAATTTCTGGTCATTGGAGGAGCGCACGGCCTTCCAGTCGAGACCCCACATGAAATTCTCGCCCACCGGCGCCTGGAACCCGAGGCCACCGTGGATCGCGAATCGGGTCGTGCCCTCGTTCTTCCCGCTCATGGGATCACCGGTCTGCACCCCACCGATGCCGAAGGCGGCGTAGGGCCACCACGTGCCGCCCGGATTGAAGTTCAGGTTCACACTGCCCAGCAGGTAATTGCGCTTGGCGGAGAAGGGCTCCAGCGTGCCGCTGCCATTCAACGTGGAAGTCAGGGCCCGGAGGTCCACCCCCCACTCATCCTTGTACCAATGACCGACCCCCAGGCCGAAGTGGGCCGCGTTGTCCACGGAGCCGCCCACGGCTTCGAAGGGCTTCGTATCGAACTTGGTCCACCCGGCGTGGAGCATGCCGTAGGTGGTGCCTTCCTGGGCGCACAGCCCCAGGGCGCCTGCGGACAAGAGCAGGGCAACCGTCAGTCGGGACCTCATGGACTCCTCCTTGTGGAATGCAAGGCCAGCCTAGTCCCCGTGCCGGTCCGGTGCAACCGTCCATTCGGAGCGCATCGCATGCGTCACAACCTTCCCATCCGGACCCCGGCCGCCGGGCCTCGCGCACCCCGCATGGAGCGGGCCCGCCGAGAGCGCGATGCGCCCGGCGGGCCCGGAGTCTCCAGTCCTTCAGCTGCTACTGCTTGACCTCGGTCTCGGTCCGGCGGACCTCGACGTTCGCACCTTCCGCCTTCACGTCAATCTCCACGCGACGGTTCTTGGCCTGGCCTTCCTTGGTCTTATTATCAGCCAGGGGCTTGTCGGGACCCGCCCCTTCGGCGGTGACGGCGCCCGCGGGGACGCCGGCATCCACGAGCACCTTGGCCACGGCCTCTGCGCGCTTCTTGGAAAGGGCCTTGTTGAAAGCCTTGCCGCCCACGGCGGAGGTGTGGCCGGTGACGACCACGGAGTACTTCCCGGTGAAGGCCTTCAGGGACTCGGCCACCTTCCGGATGGCGGCGGAACCGGCCTCATCGAGGTCGGCCTTGCCGTTGCCGAAATGAAGGCTGGCTTCATCCAGGATGAACTTCCGGGGAGCGGGCGGCGGAACGGGCTTCACCTCCTCCTTCGGCGGTTCAGGGGCCGGAGCGGGAGCCGGTGCGGGGGCAGGAGCCGGAGCTTCCACCTTCGGAGGCTCGGGGGCCGGCGCGGGAGCGGGGGCCGGGACGGGGGCCACCGCCGGGGCGGGCGCGGGCGCAGCCGCCGGGGCGGCGGCCTTTCCGCCTCCGAACTTCCAGCCCAGGCCCACGGTGAACAGCTGATCGGTGACGCGCGTCAGGTTGAACGAGCGGACGACCTTCCAGTCCGCTCCGACCATGACGTGCTCGCTCAGCATGCCCTGGATGCCCAGACCGCCGTTGATGTTGGCGTGGGTGGTCGCCTCGGACTTCCCACTGAAGGGATCCCCCGTCCGGGTGGCTCCGATGCCGGCGGACAGGTAGGGCCACCAGTTCGGGGCACCGGGATTGAGATTGAAATTGGCGGCGGTGAGCAGGTAGGTGCGCTTGGCCGAGATGTCCAGGGGGCCGTCGAACTGCATGGGGGAACTCAGCAGCCGGGCGTCCACGCCGAACCAGTCCTTGTACCAATGCCCCGCACCGACGCCATAGTGGGTGCCGGCATCGGAGGGCTGTTTCTCATAGGTCGTCCGGCCGATGTACCCCATGCCGTAGAGGGTGCCTTCCTGAGCGGATAGCGTGAGACCGGCCCCGGCGAGGAGCAGGAGCAGTGCAGCGCGATGACGCATGATGCCTCCATGTGGTGCGATGAGACCCCATGCTAGACGCAGATTCCGCCGAGGCGCAATGAACCTCGGCGGAATCTGGAACTTGGACATTGACCACGGGTAGAGGTGGGCCCCCGCTCAGGCTTCCAGGGGCCCCAGCGTGACCATGGTTCGGGCGGTCTCCACCGTGCCCCCTTCGGCGACGTGGAGCGTGGCCACGACTCCCGGGGAAGGGCTCTTGAACTCGTTCTGCATCTACTGGGTATCGCCTGCGGCGATACTCCAGACGCCCGCCTCAGGCTTCCAGGGGCCCCAGCGTGACCATGGTTTGGGCGGTCTCCACCGTGCCCCCTTCGGCGACGTGGAGCTTGGCCACGACTCCCGGGGAAGGGCTCTTGAACTCGTTCTGCATCTTCATCGCTTCGAGGATGAGGAGGGACTGGCCTTCCTCGACCTTGTCACCCTCCTTCACGAGCAGCTTCACGACCTTGCCGGGCATCGGGGCGGTGAGGATGCCGCCAGCGGCGCCAGCGCCACCTGCAGCGGCCAGGAGGGCCTTGCGGGGATCCTGTAGGGCGAACTCGTAGGCACCATCGTAGAGGCTGGCCCGGAAGGCATGGAGGTCGGGATCGGGGTGCTTGGCGGCGTCCAGGCGCACGTCCACACTCCGGTTCCCCATGATCACGGAATAGCTCCCGGGCTCCACTTCGAGGATGTCCACGGCCGTAGCCTCCCCGTTCCAGATCAGGGTGTCCACGCCATCGAGGTGGGTGAGTTCCACTTCGACCTGTTCCTTGCCGACGATGAGGGTGCGCTTCATGGGTCTGATCCTGTCTGCCTTAGAGCCGGTTGAACTTGCCCCAGTGCTTCCACGCACTGGACGTACCCTCGCCGCTGCCGGGTTGCATGGCCCGACGTTCCTCAGCCTCAAGCTCCTGCAGAAGGGCGGCGGCCACGGCGAACTTCAAGCTGGGCCCCACGTCCTTCTTCTTCCAGAAGGCCTTGTCCAACATCCCCGTGTGCAGGGCGCCGGAGCGGAAGGGCTCATGATCCATGAGCACCTTGTGGAATTCCACGTTGTGGCGGATGCCCCCGATGCGGTACTCGCCGAGGGCCATCTTCATCTTGTCGATGGCCTCGATGCGCGTGGGGCCCCACGTGGAGAGCTTGGAGATCATGGGGTCGTAGAACATGGGCACCTCGGAGCCCTCGTACACGCCGGAATCGTCGCGGACGTTGGGGCCCGCGGGGGTGCGCAGGAAGGTGACCTTGCCCGGGGAGGGCATGAAGTTCTTGTCCGGATCCTCCGCGTAGATGCGGCATTCCATGGCCCAGCCGTTGAGCGCGATCTCTTCCTGGGCGAGGGGAAGCTTTTCTCCGCGGGCGACCAGGATCTGCCACTTCACGAGATCCAGGCCCGTGATCCACTCCGTGACGGGATGCTCCACCTGGAGGCGGGTGTTCATCTCCAGGAAGTAGAAATTGCGGTCGGCGTCCGCCAGGAACTCCACCGTGCCGGCGCCCACGTAGTTCACGGCGCGGGCCACCTTGAGGGCCGCCTCCCCCATGGCCTTGCGCATCTCGGGGGTGACGTGGGGGCTGGGGGCCTCCTCGATCACCTTCTGGTGCCGGCGCTGCACGCTGCACTCCCGCTCCCAGAGGTAGACGTAGTTGCCGTGGGTATCGCCGAAGACCTGGATCTCGATGTGGCGGGGCTGGATGATGGCCTTCTCCACGTACACGGAGTCATCGCCGAAGCTGCTCAGGGCCTCGCCCCGGGCGCGGGCCAAACTGGAGGCGAACTCCTCGGGTTTGTGGACGAGGCGCATGCCCTTGCCGCCACCGCCCATGGCCGCCTTCAGCATCACGGGGAAGCCCATCTTCTGAGACTCCGCCAGCAGCTCGTCATCAGACATGGTCTTCTGGATGCCGGGCACTACCGGGCAGCCGGCCTCTATTGCCACGTTCCGGGCGGCGGTCTTGGAGCCCATGCTCACGATGGAATCGGGCTTAGGGCCGATGAAGGTGATGCCGTGCTCCGTGAAGAGCCGGGCCGCCTCGGCATTTTCGCTGAGGAAGCCGTAGCCGGGGTGGATGGCGTCGGCGCCGCTCCGCTTGGCCACCTCGAGGATCTTCTCCACCACCAGGTAGCTCTCCCGGGCGGCGGCGGGCCCGATGAAGTAGGCCTCGTCAGCCATGCGCACGTGCAGGGCGCCACGATCCGCCTCCGAATATACGGCCACGGTGGGGATGCCCATCTCCCGGCAGGTGCGGATCACGCGGCAGGCGATTTCCCCTCGGTTCGCGATGAGTACTTTGGTGACGGGCATGGTGTGGCCTCAGAATGGATGCGATGCGACCCTCCAGCCTACCAAAGGCCCTCCTGGCCCTGAACCTAATGGTCTGCGCTTCCACCCTCGGATGCGGACGCAAGGGGGACCCCATCCCCCGCCTGAGACGGCCGGCGGAGGCCCCCAGGGCCGCCTGGAAGGCCCTTCGGCAGTTGGAGATCACCCTACCCTCCCGGGATTCCGGGGGCGACACGCTGGTGGGCCTGGAGCAGGTCCGACTCCTTTGGATGCCCCTGGGGCTCTCCCGGCCCTCTTCCCAGGAGCTCTTCCTCCGCGGGGAGGTGGTGTTGGAACGCCGCCGGCCCGACCTGCCCGCCCCCGGCAGCACCTTCGCGATGGACCTGGGCAATCTGAAGCGGCCCGCGGGGTGGATCGTGGTCGTGGCGGTCCGGGGGGGTGAGATCCCCGGTGCCCCCAGCGAGGTGCTCCCCTGGGTGGATTCGGGGCTCTGAGTCAATTCAACTTGAGGATGCTCGACCCATCCGCGTAGTCCTCGAGCTTCATCTCGCGCATCTTCTGGAGCACCTGCACGAGACCTCGGATCCGATCCACCATCTCGCCGATCTTCACGAGCTTGGGTTCCTCGGGGTACTTCCGCTGAAGCATCTCCACCTGCATGGAGATGACGGCCAGGGGGTTGTTGATCTCGTGTTTGAGGGTGCCGGCCATCTGCCGGAAGGTGTCGAGGCGTCCGGCCTCCAGGGCCTTTTCCTGCAAGGCCTGATGCCCCCGGAGCACCTGGAGTCGATGGTGCAGCGCCTCCCAGCGGAACCCCTCGTTCAGCCAGTCCGTGGCGCCCGCCTGGATGAGGTCGGCGCTGAGGTCCTCCCGGGTGCGCACTGCCAGGATGGGGGTGGTGGTGAAGCTCGGGTGCTGACGATAGGCCCGGATGCAGGCCACCGGATCCTTCACCCCCTGCACATCCACCACCAGCATGCGGAAACGCGGGAGGGGCGGCACCGGCGGGCGTTCTTCGAGGGGGAAGAGTCCCAGTTCCCCCGCCTCGGCGGCGCTCTGGAAGAGCCCCAGGAGCCCCAGCTCCTCGGTGACGAGCCCCAGGAGGGGCCGGAGGGGCTCCTCGGGGAGGGTATCCGGACCTTCCGGGAACTGGAGGTAGAGGGTCTGATCGGACCACCGCCACCGCAGGCCGGCCTCCGTGAGGATGCGCCGGGTCCAGGGATCCGGCAGCGGGGCCTTCACTGAAGCCGGGAAGCCCATGCGGAGCACCACATAGCCCCGCTCCACGTCCCAGGTGGGGCGGAACTCGCTGCCCGCGGGAAGTTGCAGCAGCATCGGTTCCACGAGCCCGCCCAGGGCCGGGGACACGGGCCCCCCGCCCACCCAGATGGAGCCCGCCGGAGGCTCCGGCCAGGCCACGGTGACGCCCGCCACGCGGAGCAGGTCGTTCCAGCGATCGCCCAGATCCTCCTGGAGGGCGTCCACCTTCCAGGGATGACCCGCCGCCGGAGAGGCGGCCAGCTCCCCGAGCCCCAGGCCGTGTTCGATGAGCTCACCCATCCGCTGGAGCTGCTGGCGCATGGCCTGGGCCCCGTCCAGGTTCAGGTCCCGGGCGTAGGCCTGGACCCAGTGGAGGGGGCGTTCCATGGCGAGCATCAACTGCGCGCGTTCCTCCCGCTCCCGCTGGTGGGTACCCCGCAGGCGCAGCAGCTCCCCCTGGATCTCCGCCTGCCCCAGGGCCCTTCGGGAGAGGAAGGTGTGGCGCATGGCCAGGACGCCCTGGCGCACGAAGGTCTGGAAGAGGGCCAGATCGAAGCGGGTGAAGGGCCGCCGCTCCTCCTCCCGGTCCAGATAGAGGAAGCCCTGGAGCTGATCGTCCAGGGTGAGGGGCGCGCACATCAGCCCACCCCGATGCATCTCGAGGAGGCTCATGCTCTCGAAGCGGGGATCCGCCAGGGGGCTGTTGGAGAGCACCGCCACGCGCTCCTGGGCCACGTAGTCCAGCACCGACCGGCTCAATCCCACGGCATCGTTCACATCCCCCACCCGGTGGGCCATGCGGCGGGAGCCATCCGGCATCAGCATCACGAGGAAGGCGCGGTCCGCCAGGAGGAGGTGCATGGCCTCCTCCACCAGGCCTTTGATGAGCGGATCGGATTCGGTCTCCCGGAGCAGCCGCTCGGTGCCCCGGTAGAGCAGCTCGAGGCCGCGCAACAGCAGCAGCGTCTGGGTGGGATCGGGGCGGATCTCCTCCGCGAGTTCGCCCACCCGCTCAGCGAACACCTCCCCATCCAGGCCGGGGAACCCCTCCGTGAACCGGAGGACCCAACCGGCGAGATCCAGTTCATCCCCAGGCTCCAGGGGGCTCCCAGTGCTGCCCAGGGGCAGGCCGTTGAGGGAGCTGCCCTGGCTGCTCAGGTCCTTGAGCCACCAACCTCCCCGATTCTCGGAGATCTGGGCGTGGACCCGGCTCACGGTGTCCAGACCCGGGGGGGCCACGATGTCGCACTGGGAGGCATCCCGCCCCAGGCGCAGGTCACCCGCCATCCGGTGGCGGTTCAAGATCGGGCCGTCGTTCCAGGAGAGCCAGGGCATCCTCCCCTCATCGGCGGGCCCGGGCCGGCCGTTGAATCGGGGAGTGCCGCTGAGGCGGCTACTCGGCGGTCTTGGCAGGGGGGAGCGGGTACTTGGTGGGCCGGTTGCGGCTGGCCCGGTAGACCAGCACCGTATGGCCGATGGTCCAGACGTGCTCCAGCCCTTCCACCTTCTCCTTCAGCGCGGCCACCACGCCTTCCTCGTCTTCAAAGGTGTTCTGGTTCAACTTGATCTTCATGAGTTCCAGGCTCTCGAGCATCTGATCCAGCTCCGCCGCCAGACCGGGAGTCACGCCGCCCTTCCCGATGTGGACGGTGGGCTTGAGGGGGTGGGCCTGGGCCTTGAGGAACTGACGCTGCTTGGGGGTGAGCATGGGGGACTCCGACCTCCATTGAACGCCGCGCAAGGCGCGGCTCCCGCTCGCCTCCTCGGCTCACGGAGATGGAGCCTTCCAGTGTGCCTCGGTTAGGCCTTCCGGCGAAGCACCAAGAAGGTCTGGTCATCCTTGGCACCCGAACCCCGCCCATGAACCGAGAGGGCGCCCACCAGGGCTTCCTTGAGGGCCGGAAGGGGCTGGCCACCGATTTCCCCCAGCAACTCCTGGAGGCGTTCCATGCCGTATTCCTCCCCCTCCGGGGATTCGGCTTCCGTGAGCCCGTCCGTGTAGAGCAATAGGACCTCACCGGGTTCCATCACGGTCTCCCCCCCTTCGTAGGGGACCTGCCCCGGAAGCATGGCCAGGGGCAGCCCCTCGCCCTGGAGCACCTCCACCTGCCCATCCCGACGCCGGAGCAGCCCCGGCAGGTGTCCGGCGCTGGCGTAGCGGAGCCGGCCAGATTCGGGATCCATGTGGATGAGGAAGGCTGTGATGTACCGGTTGGCCTCCGTGTGGCGGGCCAGGGCCCGGGAGAGGCGGTCCAACAGCACCGGCGGCAGGGCCGACCAGTCCGCCCAGGCATCCATGTAGGCCTGGAAGGTGACCATCAGCAGGCCGGGTCCCATCCCCTTGCCGCTCACGTCCGCCACGGCGGCGCAGAAGGCGCCGTCCTCCAGGACCCAGGAACCGTAGAGATCCCCGGAGACCCGCCAGGCCGGGGCGTTGTAGCCCAGCACCTCGAAACCCTCCACGCAGGCGGGCTCCGCCGGCAGGAACCCCTGCTGGATCCTGCGGGCATGCACCATCTCCCGCTCGAGGTCCCGGTGGCGTTGGGCCTCAGCCTCCAGGCGGGCCGAGCGCAGGCGGGACGCGGCCAGGTGGGCGATGAGGGTGGCCAGGCGCAGGTCCTCACGGTCGAAGTGCCGGGTGGGATTCACGGCGTCCAGGTAGAGCAGGCCCAGGATGTTGCCCTCGGCCTCCAGAGGGGTCACCAGGGCCGAGCGGATGCCCGAGTGCACGATGGAGGCGGAGATCAGCTCCGGCTTCATGCTCTCCACATCGGACATCAGGATGGCCTGGCCCCGCTGGAGGGAGGCCTCCACCAAAGTACCCGGCAGGTGGATGGCGGAGCCGTCCCGCTCGGAGCCCCGGCTGACGACGGTGTCCCAGGCCTGATCCTCCCCCTGCACGAGGAAGGCCCCGCGATCGGCCTGCATGTGGTGCTGGAGCCCCTCCAGCAGACGCTCCAGCTGTTCGGTGGTCTCCCCCTCTCGCACCAGATCCAGGGCCACAGTCTCCAGGAAGCCCAGGGCCGCCACGGCACGGGCCCCTTCGGCCGCCTGGGCCGACGCTGCCCGCAGCTCCTGGGCCTTCATGATCAGGGAGGGGGCCCAGGGACCAGTTTCGCGGGCCTCGATGATGACGTTGGGGCCCGTCTCGTCGGACGATTTCACCTGGATGCGCAGGTTGCCCGGGGCCAGCTCATCCCCGGGTCCCATGGGGGAAGCGCTGTCCAGACGCTGGCCATTGAGGGAGGTGCCGTTCTTGGAGTGGAGGTCCTCCACCAGCCAATGACCGTCGGCCCACCGGAAGCGGGCGTGATGGCGACTGAGGCTCAGATCCTCAATGACCAGGTCGTTGTCGGAGCTGCGGCCCAGCGTGTACTCCCCTCGCTCCGGCTCCAGGGTCCAGGGCGAACGTCCAGGGGCATGCAGGCGCAGCGTGTGGGACATGGGGGGCACCCCGAGGCGGGTAGTTTGTTACGAGGTTGCTCCCCGCACAACCCATTCGATGGGAAAACATCGGCCCCGGATTCCGAACTGATGAGGATTTGCCTCCTCAGGGTGCATCCACAGGCCCCGAAGCCAGGGCCAGCGGGCTTTCCCCCGGGGCCATGAGCCGCTCCCGCCGCAGGCGGTGGATGCGGTCCCGAAGGTGGGCCGCCTCCTCGAATTCCATCTTGGAGGCGAAGTCCCGCATCTTCTTCTCGAGCTTGACCATCTCCTTCTCGAAGGCGGCGTCCTCGAGGTAGAGCACCGGATCCTCCGCGGCCTGGTCCACCTTGGGCACACCCACGAATTCCCGGGCCAGGGCCTCGCCCAGCACGTCATCCAGATTCCGCTTCACGCTTTCCGGGGTGATGCCATGGGCCTCGTTGTAGGCCAACTGCTTGGTCCGGCGGCGGCCTGTCTCCTCCAGGGTCGCCTGGATGGAGCCTGTGATCTTGTCGGCGTAGAGGATGGCCCGGCCATTCACGTGGCGGGCCGCGCGTCCCACCGTCTGGATGAGGGAGCGGGTATTGCGAAGGAAGCCCTCCTTGTCGGCGTCCAGGATGGCCACGAGGCTCACCTCGGGCAGGTCCAGGCCCTCCCGCAGCAGGTTGATGCCGATGAGCACGTCGAAATCACCCCGACGCAGACCCCGCAGCAACTCCACCCGCTCCACCGTGTCGATCTCGCTGTGAAGATACTCTGCCTTCACGCCCACTTCCCGGTAGTAAGAGGTAAGCTGCTCCGCCAACTTCTTGGTGAGTACGGTGACGAGCACCCGCTCATTCTTGGCCACCGTCTGCCGGATCTCCTCCAGGAGGTCGTCCACCTGCGTGCCCACGGGGCGGAGGATCACCTGGGGATCCACGAGGCCCGTGGGGCGCACCACCTGCTCGGCGATGACACCCCCGCATTGCTCCAGCTCGTAGCTGCCCGGCGTGGCGCTCACGAAGACCACCTGGTTCACTCGGCTCTCGAATTCTTCGAACTTGAGGGGCCGGTTGTCCAGGGCGCTGGGCAGCCGGAACCCATAGTCCACCAACGTCGTCTTGCGGCTGCGGTCGCCGTTGTACATGCCGTGCAGCTGCCCCGTGGCCACGTGGCTCTCGTCCATGAAGAGGAGGAAGTCCTCGGGGAAGTAGTCCAGCAGGGTGTGGGGTGGCTCTCCGGGCTGGCGGCCATCCAGGAAGCGGCTGTAGTTCTCGATGCCGGAGCAGGTCCCCATCTCCTTGAGCATTTCGATGTCGTAGATGGTGCGCTGGTGCAGGCGCTGCAGTTCCACGATCTTATTCTGGGCCCGGTACTCGTTCTCCCGCTGCTCCAGCTCCGCCTTGATCTCGCGGATGGCGATCTTGAGCTTGTCCTCCGGCGTCACGTAGTGGGTCTTGGGCCAGATGGTGAGCTGGTCCAGCTTCTCGATGACCTTGCCGCGGAGGGGATCGATCTTGGAGAGGCGCTCCACTTCGTCGCCGAAGAGCTCGATGCGGTAGGCCACGTCCTCGTAGGCGGGGAAGACCTCCACCACGTCGCCCCGGACCCGGAAGGTGCCCGGCTCGAAGCTCACCTGGTTGCGGCTGTACTGGATGGCCACCAGGTCCCGCAGGAGGATGCTCCGCTCCACGCTGCCACCGGCCTGAAGTTGGAGGCTCAGCCCCAGGTAGGAGCTGGGATCGCCCAGGCCGTAGATGCAGGAGACGGAGGCCACCACGATGGTGTCCCGCCGCTCGAAGAGGTTGCGGGTGGCCGAGAGGCGCAGCTTTTCCAGCTCCTCGTTGATCTTGCTGTCCTTGTCGATGAACAGGTCCCGCTCGGGCACGTAGGCCTCGGGTTGGTAGTAATCGTAGTAGCTGACGAAGTACTCCACGGCGTTCTCGGGGAAGAACTGCTTGAACTCCGAGAAGAGCTGGGCTGCCAGGGTCTTGTTGGGCGCGAAGATCAACGCGGGTCGCTGCAGTTTTTCGATGACGCTGGCCATGGTGAATGTCTTGCCCGACCCCGTGACGCCCAGCAGGGTCTGGAACCGGTCGCCCGCCTCGATGCCCGCCACGAGCTGGGCGATGGCCTCCGGCTGGTCGCCGGCGGCCTGATAGGGGGCATGGAGTTGGAAGGGGATGGCTTTGGGCATGGGCGACCTGGGAGGGACAGCATAGCCCTTCCGGGGCTCCGGATCCCGCGCTCCGGATCGAAGCCCCCCGTCACCGTTTCCCCCCCCTTCCCTTGGCAGTCCCCACCGGGGCCCTAACCTTCGGAGTGGTCTCCAAGGAGGACGGTATGGGTGAACGCACCTGGATCCTGGTGGCCGACACGGGTCGGGCACGGTTGTTCCTGAACCAAGGCACCGCGTTGGAGGAACGGGTCGTTGCGGTCCATCCCGAGGGCCGACGGCACACGGGCGCTCTCGTCTCCGACGCCCAGGGCCGCCGGTCCCACGGGCCCGTCATGGGATCGGACCGGGATCCCAAGGAGGCCGAAGCCCGGCGCTTCGCCAAATTCCTGGCCACCCGCCTGAAACAGGGCCTGGACACCCACGCCTGCGACTCGTTCGTCCTCGTGGCGCCCCCCCACTTCCTGGGCCTGCTGCGGAACACCCTGGACCCCCAGGTGGCCAAGCGGGTGCTCACCACCCTCGACCACGACTTCACCACCTTGGACGCCGAGGAACTGTTCGAGCGCATCCACACCCGGAAGGAGGCCTAGGTGCCGGGGGCCTCGGCGGCCCCCCTCCCGCGCCCGGCGGCCCAGCCGGGGTCGGTGGCCATGTTCCGGGCACGAAACCTCTGCAAGATCTACCGGGTGGGCGAGGTGGACGTGCCCGCCCTCCGGGGCGTGGACCTGGACATCGCGCCCGGGGAATTTGTGGTGCTCCTAGGGCCTTCCGGCAGCGGGAAGTCGACTCTCCTCAACATCCTCGGCGGCCTCGATGCGCCGACGTCCGGAGAGGCCACCTTCCGGGACCACGATCTCGTGGCGGCGGGGGAGGCTGAACTCACCCGGTACCGGCGGGAACATGTGGGCTTCGTCTTCCAGCACTACAACCTGATTCCCAGCCTCACCGTGCGCGAGAACGTGGCCCTGGTGACCGAGATCGCCGAGCGGCCCATGGCCCCTGAGCGGGCCCTGGAGCTGGTGGGCCTGGCCCATCGGCTGGATCACTTCCCCGCCCAGCTCTCCGGCGGCGAGCAGCAGCGCACCGCCATCGCCCGGGCCATCGTCAAGCAGCCGGACGTACTGCTGTGCGACGAACCTACCGGCGCCCTGGATTACGACACCGGCCGCCTCGTCCTGGAGACCCTGACCAAGGTGAACGAGGAGCTGGGCACCACCCTCGTGGTGATCACCCACAACGCCGCCATCGCCGGCATGGCCGACCGGGTGCTGCGCCTGGCCAGTGGTCGCATCGCCTCCGTGGAGGCCAACGCGCGCAAGCTGGGCGCCGGGGAGCTGAGCTGGTGAGCCTCCTGGACCGCAAGCTCCGGCGGGACCTCCGCCACCTCCTGGGCCCGATGGTCACCATCGGCCTCGTGATGGCCTGCGGCATGGCGGCCTTCGTGGCCTTCCTGGGCACCCATGCCTCGCTGGTGGAGAACCACCTGGACTACTACCGGGACGCCCGCTTCGCCAACGTCTTTGCCCCCCTTCGCCGGGCCCCGGAACGGCTGGGCCTTCGCCTGGCTGCCCTGCCGGGCGTCGCAGCCCTGGAGACGCGCATCGTGGCCGAGGTCCCCCTCACCGTGCCCGGCATGGCGGAGCCGGCCAGCGCCCACCTGGTGAGCCTGCCCTTCCAGGGGGAACCCGGCCTCAATCGGCTCCACCTGCGCAACGGGCACCTGCCGGGCCGGGAAGCGATCCAGGAAGTCCTGGTGAGTGAAGGATTCGCCCTGACCCACCACCTCAAGCCCGGCGATCCCCTGACCATCCTCCTGAATGGAAGGCAGGGCCGCGTGCGGGTGGCCGGTGTGGCCCTCTCCCCGGAGTTCCTCTTCGCCTTGCCGGGGGGGGATCCCATCCCCGACGACCGGCATTTCGCCATCCTCTGGATGCCCCGGCGGGGGATGGAGGAGGCCTTCGATCTGGCCGGGGCCTTCAATGACGTGGTGCTGACCTTGGCGCCCGGCGCCCAGGAAGCCGCGGTGATCACCGAGGTGGACCGCCTCCTGGAGCCCTACGGAGGCCTGGGCGCCCATGGCCGGGAGGACCAGGCCTCCCACCGCTACGTGCGGGACGAGATCGCCCAGCTGCGCACCATGGCCACCTGGCTGCCCACCATCTTCATGGGGGTGGCGGCCTTCCTCATCCACGTGGTCATGGCCCGCCTCATCGCCACCCAGCGGGAGCAGATCGCCGCCCTGAAGGCCCTGGGCTTCCCGGACGGGCCCATCCTCCGCCACTACCTCAAGCTGGCGGGCCTCGTGGGGGCCTTCGGCATCGCGGTGGGCATCCTGCTGGGGGCCTGGATGGGGTCGAGCATGACGACCCTCTACGCCGACTACTTGCACTTCCCCGTGTCCCGCCACCGCCTCCAGGCCTGGCACGTGGGCGTGGCCGCGGCCGTAAGCCTCGCCGCCGTCGGCGGCGGCGCTTGGGGGGCCCTCCGCCAGGTGCTGGACCTGCGGCCCGCCGAAGCCCTGCGCCCGCCCGTGCCCCCCCGCTTCCAGGCGGGCCGGCTGGATGCCTGGCTCGAGGGGCTTGCGCCCTCACCGCGCACCCGGATGGTGGTGCGCAACCTGGTGCGCCGGCCCTCGCGCAACGGCCTCTCCATCCTCGGCATCGCCCTGGGCGTGGCCATCCTCGTGGTGGGCTTCTTCTGGCGGGATGGCCTGGACGAGCTCGTGCGAATCCACTTCGGCCTGGCCCAGCGGCAGCACCTCACCGTGACCTTCACCCGGCCCCTGAGCCGGGGCGCTCCGGCGGAGCTGGCCCGCCTCCCGGGGGTCTTGACCGTCGAGCCAGTGCGGGCGGTCCCCGTGCGCCTGCGGGCCGGCCATCACCACCTGCTCACCGCGCTGTTCGGCATCGCGCCCGAGGCCGGCCTTCGGCGCGTGCTGGATGCCTCCAACCGGCCCCTCCTTCCGCCTCCCTCCGGCCTCCTGATCTCCGAGCCCCTGGCCCGTCGTCTGCACGTGCGCCCCGGCGACGCGGTGGAGGTGGAGGTGCTGGAGGGGGAGCGCCGCCGGGGCCGCCTGCCCGTGGCATCGCTCACGGAGGAGAAGCTGGGCACCGCCGCCTACCTGGACCTGGAGGCCCTGCAGCGCTTCCTCGATGACGGCCGGGCCGTGAGCGCTTGCGACTTGCGCCTCGATTCCGGCGCCACCGATCGGCTCTATCCGCGACTGAAGGCCCTGCCCACGGTGGCGTCGGTCTCCGCCAAGGCCGCGGCGCTGAGGACCTTCCTGGACACCTCGGCTCAGTGGATCCAGGTCTTCTCCCTCTTCCTCACGGCCTTCGCCGCCGTCATCGCCGTGGGCGTGGTCTACAACAACCTCCGCATCGCCCTGGCGGAGCGCGCCTGGGAGCTGGCGAGCCTGCGAGTGCTGGGCTTCACCCAAGGCGAAGTGGCCAGCCTCCTCCTGGGGGAGTTCGCCGTGCAGCTGCTCCTGGCCCTGCCCCTCGGCTGCCTGCTGGGCCATGCCCTCGCCCGGGCCCTCCTCTGGGCCACGGCCACGGACGTCATCCGGCTGCCCCTGGTGGTGTCCCCCGCCACCTACCTGTTCGCCTGCGGCGTCGTCGTCGTGTCCGGACTCCTCAGCGCCCTGGGGGCCCGCCGCCGCATGGATCGCATGGACCTGGTGTCCGTCCTGAAGACGAGGGAGTGAGATGAACCCCAAATGGTCCTGGGGCCTCGGAGCCCTCCTCCTCGCCGGCCTTGGTGGCGCCTTCGCGTTCCGGCCTTCCCCCGTGCCCGTGGAACTCCACACCGTCCGCCGGGGGCCCTTCGAGCTCGAGCTGGTGGGCGATGGGAAGACCCGGGTCCGGGAACGCCACGTGGCCACAGCCCCCCAAGCCGGCCGGCTCCTGCGGCCCGTGCTGAAGGCCGGCGACCCGGTGACCCAGGGCCAGGTGATCGCGGAGATCCTCCCCGCGGATCCGGCCCTGTTGGACCCCCGGACCACCCAGGAGCTGCGGGAGCGCCTGGGCGCCGCGGAGGCGGCCCGGGACCGGAGCCGGGCCGCCCTCGCGCAGGCCGAGGTCGCCCTGGCCCACGCCCGCACTGAGGAAGCCCGCATTCGCCGCCTCGCGGAGAAACGCGCGGTCTCAGCCCAGGAGCGGGAGCGCGCCGAGACCACCGCCCAACTCGCGGCGCGGGAAAGGGACGCGGCCCTGCACCAATCCCACGCCGCGGACCATGATCTGTCCCTGGCCACCGCGGCCCTCGCCCGCTCCGGCGGTGCCGCCGGACTGAAGCCCTGGGCGCTGCGGTCCCCGGTGGCGGGCCGCGTGCTCCGAGTGCTCCACGAGAGCGGGGGTCCCATCGCCCTGGGCGCCCCCATCCTCGAGCTGGGCGACCCCTCCGACTTGGAGGTGGTGGTGGACCTGCCCACGGAAGAGGCCGCCCTCGTACCCGTCGGCGCCCCCGCCCGCCTCGAGCGATGGGGCGGCCCGGAGGTGCTCGCCCTGCGCGTGCGGCGGGTGGAGCCCTCGGCCTTCACCAAGGTCTCCCCCCTGGGCGTGGAGGAGCAGCGGGTGAACGTGATCCTTGATGCGGACCACCCGCCCGCCACCTTGGGCGATGCCTTCCAGGTCGAAGTCCACCTGCGGGTCGAGCGCCGGGACAGTGTGCTCACCCTCCCCACCGCCGCCCTCTTCCGCAAGGGGGACGACTGGTGCGTTTTCCAAGCGGAAGCCGGCCGCGCCCGGCTTCGGCCGGTCACCCTGGGGCGCCGCGGGGATCGCACCAGCTGGATCTCCGCCGGCCTCCCCGAAGGGGCCCTCGTCATCGCCTACCCCTCCGACGCCCTGGCCGAGGGCGTCCGCGTCCGTCCCCGCTGAGGCCCCGCCTCCCCTGCCCCAGGAGCCGCCATGCCCCCCCTCCTCACCTACGTCCTCGTCGCCGCCATCCTCGCCCTCACCGGGGCCCTCATCCCCCTCCTCGGACAACTGCGCCGCACCGCCGCCAGCGCGGAGCGGTTCCTGGACGGCGCCCGGGAGGACCTGCGGCGGATCCAGGAGGATGTGCATGCCACGCGGGAAGGGCTGGAAGGGTTGATCCTCGGCGTCCAGGGCACCGTGGACCATCTGCAGGTCATGGCCCGGGACCTGGCGACCCTGGGCGCCGCCCTCCGGGCCGGTATCGAGGGGGCGCTCAGCGGCCTGGCCGGAATCGGCAGCCTCCTGGGCGCCCTCGGTTCCCTGTTCCGCCGTGCCAAGCCGACGGAGGCGCCGCCGGCCTAGCTCCAGGCGGCCAGGAAGGGCGCCAGCACCTTGGATTCGGGGCCCCCCATCTTCAAGCGCAGGAGGAACTCCGTGTTGCCTTCGCCGCCCTTGATGGGGCTCTCCGCCAGCTCCTGGGGCCTGAGGGCCGTGCCCTCGAAGAAGGTCCAGATCTCCTCCAGCACCCGGCGGTGGATGGCCGGATCGCGCACGATGCCACCCTCGCCCACGTCGCCCCGCCCGGCCTCGAACTGCGGCTTCACGAGGAGCACAGCATCGGCGTCCGCGGTGAGGCTGGCCAGCACGGGCGGAATCGCAAGCTTGAGGGAGATGAAGCTGAGGTCTGCCACCAGGAGGCTGCAGGACTCCGGAATCATCCCCGACTCCCAGGTACGCAGGTTGGTCTGCTCCATGCTGACGACGCGGGGGTCGCTGCGCAGCTTCCAGTGCAGCTGGTTGGTGCCCACGTCCACGGCGTAGACCCGAGCGGCGCCCCGCTGCAGGAGGCAGTCCGTGAAGCCCCCGGTGCTGCTGCCCGCATCGAAGCAGGTGCGGCCCATGGGGTCGATGGGCCAGCGCTCCAGGGCGCCCGCCAGCTTGAGGCCCGCACGGCTCACGAAGGGCAGCGCCTCACCCCGGAGGCGGATCTCCGCGTCCTCGGGCACGCCGTGACCCGCCTTGGTGACGGGGTGCCCTTCCACCAGCACATCCCCCGCGAGGATGCGAGCCTGAGCCCGGGCCCGGGTCTCGCAGAGCCCACGCTGCACGAGGAGCTGGTCGAGGCGCACCTTGGCCATCAGCGGCCCGCCTTCGCGGCCTGCTTCTGGCGCTTCAATTCCTTGCGGTAGGCGTTGATGTTCTTGTTGTGCTGTCCCAGGGAGGCGCCGAAGGCGTGCCCCCCCTTCCCCGTGGCCACGAAGAAGAGGTCCTTGCCAATGTCGGGCTGCAGGGCCCCCGAGATGGAGGCGGCGCTGGGGATGGCGATGGGCGTGGGGGGCAGGCCCTTGGTGGTGTAGGTGTTGAAGGGATGGGGCGCGACGATGTCCTCGTGGACGGGGGCCGTGAAGCGGAGGTCCCCCTTCATCCACCGGGCGTATTGGCTGGTGGGATCCGCCTGCAGGAGCATCCCCTTTTTCAACCGGAGGGCGTAGACGCCTGCCACTTTGGCTTTCTCCTCGGGCAGGCGGGTCTCCCGCTCCACGATGCTGGCCAGCTTCAAGGTGTCGTAAGGCTCCAGGAGGCCGCCCTCCAGCTTGGGGCGCACCTGCTCTCGGAAGGCTTCCACGAGCATGAGCATGATCTCCTCGGGTTCCAGGGCGTGGTTCAGCCGGTAGGTGGCCGGGGCCACGAGCCCTTCCAGGCTGGGGGCCTCCGGGAACCCCGCGGCCTTGGCGAGGCTGGGGCTCTTCCACAGCTGCCAGAACACAGGCTCGGGCACCCAGTCCTTGAGCCGCTTCTGGAGTGACCAGGCGTGCATGCCCTCCACCACGACGACATTCGTCCAGTGCACTTCGCCCTTCTTGAGCTTGCGGGTGACCTCGCCCATGGACACGCCCGGCGTGAAGGCGTACTCGCCCCAGATCAGTTGCAGCTTGCGGGCCCGGGCCCAGAGCTTGAAGAGGGAGGCGCTGCGCACCACGCCATCCTTCTCAAGTTGGTTCGCCATCTCGTCCAGGGTGGCGCCCCGCTTCACGAGCACGGTGGCGTCCGTGGCCAGGGGGCCCTGTCCCTTCACGGCCCACCAGCCCCAGAGGGGGGGCAGCAGGAGAACGAGGGTGGCCAGGAGGAGCCGGATGGAGGTGCGGGACTTCGCCATCACTTCAGGTTATCAGGCACTCCGCGGAGATATTCGGCCACCAGCCCATGGAAGTGGTGCACGCCGTTTTCCCGCTGGGGGCTGAAGCGGCCCTGGTGGTAGTGGGCGCTCCGCAAGTGCTTCTGGACGGTTTCGCACAGGAGGATGTCCTCGTCCTGCACCTCCCGGCTGAAGGCGAAGTTCTCCTCCCACTGGGCCTCCAATCCGGGCTTCCCGGGGTCCGGGTAGAACCAGAGGAAGCGGGTGATGCAGGCCTCCGGGCCCGCGGGCAGGATCACGTTCACCTGCACGTGGTCGGGATAGATGTTCAGCATGAGGTTGGGGAAGACCCAGTAGTACAGGGCCTCCGGGGCTTGGCCCTCCGCGAGGCCCCGCTCGTACAGCGGACTGGCGCCCTTGATGGGCGCGAACTGCTGGCTGTGCCAGCGGGCCGTCTCCGTGCGGTAGCCATTGTAGTCGATCTGGCCGAAGAGCCCGGGGTGGGCCACGGGGATGTGGTAGCCCTCGAGGTAGTTGTCCACGTAGACCTTCCAGTTGCAGGCCACGTGGAAGTCGTGGGTCTTGAAGGGACGCATGTGCTCCAGGCCGCGGGCCTTCGTCTCCTGGGGGATGGCGCCCAGCCACTCCGCCAGGGAGGGCCCCTCCGGCGCGAGATTCACGAAGACCCAGGCGCCCCAGGTGTCCACCCGGAAGGTCGGCTGGCGACACACCCCCAGGTCGAAGTCTTTCACCCCCTCGAACTCCGGCGCCTTGAGGAGCCGGCCCTCCAGGTCGTAGAGCCAGCCGTGGTACTGGCACTGGAACTTCTTCCGGTGCCCGCAGCCCAGGGCCAGGGCCCCCGCGCGGTGACGGCAAACGTTGGAGAACGCATGCAGGACCCCGTCCTCGCCCCGCACCACCACCACGTCCTCCTCCCCTACGAAGGTGGCGAGGTAGTCGCCGGGCGTCGCCAGCTGATCCGTGTGGCCCACGAACTGCCAGGTCCGCCCGAAGATGCGGGCGAGGTCGAGGCGGTGGGGCCCCTCGCCGTGGTACCAGGAAGCCGGCAAGGTCGCGGCGCGGGCCAGCTCGGGCTCAAAGGCGTAGGGATCCATGCCTCCAGGGTATGCTGGCTGCACTTCCCAAGGCACCCATGAGCGCACCCGGCTACCGCCGAGACATCGGCCTGTTCTCTGCCACCATGCTCGTGGCGGGCTCCATGATCGGCAGCGGCATCTTCCTCGTCTCGGCGGAGATCCTGCGCACGGGCCGAACCCCGGGCTTTCTCATGCTCTCCTGGGCCCTGGCGGGCCTGCTCTCTGTGAGCGGCGCCCTGAGCTTCGCCGAGCTGGGTTCCGTGCACGCCAAGGCGGGCGGCTACTACGTGTATCTTCGGGAGGCCTTCGGCCCCCTCGCCGGTTTCCTCTGTGGGTGGACGAGCTTCCTCGTCATCGAGTGCGGCTCCATCGCCGCGGTGGCCGTCGGCTTCGGTCGCTACCTGGGCAGCTTCGTGCCTGCCGTGAACGACACCACCTGGTGGATCGGGCCCGCGCGGGTGGCGGAGTGGCATCCCTTCCCCCAGTGGGCCCCGCAATTCGCCCTGGGGCCCTATGAACTGGGCCTCACCCCGGCCCGGGCCGCGGGCATCGCTCTGATCCTCCTCTTCATGGGGATCCACGCCCACGGTGTGAAGCTGGGCGCCTGGGTGCAGAACGTCTTCTCCCTGGGCAAGATCGCGGCCCTGGGGGCCCTCATCCTCCTGGGCCTCGCGCTGAAACCCGCGGTGGCCCCGTCCATGGCGCCCCTGGCCGCCGAGGCGGGCAGCCTGCCCTTCCTGGTAGCCCTGCTCGTGGCCCAGGTGGGCTGCCTCTTCAGCGGCGACGGCTGGCAGTACCTGGCCATGGTGGGCGGGGAGATCCGGGAGCCCCGGCGCACCCTGCCCCGGGCCATGCTGCTGGGCACCCTGCTCGTCTTCGGCCTCTACCTCCTCGCCAACCTCGGATACCTTCGCGTGCTCGGGCCCGCGGGCATCGCCCACGCCCCCGGCGACCGCGTGGCCTCCACGGCCCTGGGCGCCCTCCTCGGCGGCCGCGCGGAACGGCTCATGGCCGGCGCCATCCTCATGTCCATGGTGGGCTGGATGAACGGCGGCACCCTCACCTCAGCCCGGGTCTACCAGGCCATGGCCGAGGACGGCCTCTTCTTCCAGGGCGCCCGGAAGCTCAACGACCACGGCGTGCCCATGGCCTCCATGCGCATCATGGCCGCCTGGGCCTGCGTGCTCACGCTGACGGGCGCCTACAGCCAGCTCCTCGAGTACGTCATCTTCAGCGCCCTGCTCTTCTACGCGGCCACGGCGGCGGGCTCCCTGGTGCTGCGCCGGAAGGCGGCGGGCGGGGAGGGCTACCGGGCCCCCACCCTCCTCACCTTGTTCTACGTGGGCGGCAGCGGGGCCATCCTCTGCTCCCTCCTGATCCACCGCCCCTCCTTCTCCCTCCCGGGGCTGGTGCTGGTGCTGCTGGGTATTCCCGCTTACCGCCTGCTCCGGCGCGGGTCCGCCGTGGTAGCTTGATCCATTCCTAAAACGACGATTCCGGGGCATCCATGAACAGCGGCTACCAACGCCACGTCGGTCTCTTCTCGGCCATCATGCTCATCGCAGGCTCCATGATCGGCAGTGGCGTCTTCTCGGTATCGCCTGCGGCGATACGCGAGGCAGGTCCGACCCAGCCCCGCCTGCTTTCCCTGGAGTCTTGAGCATGAACGCCACCTACCAACGTCACGTCGGGTTGTTTTCGGCCATCATGCTCATCGCAGGCTCCATGATCGGCAGTGGCGTCTTCATCGTCGCCGCCGACATGATCCGCTCGGGGCACACGGGTTCCTTCCTCCTCTGGGGCTGGGCCCTCACGGGCGTGCTGACGGTGCTGGGAGCCCTCAGCTACGGTGAGCTGGCGGGCATGTTCCCCCACGCGGGCGGCCAGTACACCTACCTGCGTGAGATCTATGGGCCCCTCACGGGCTTCCTCTACGGGTGGACCTTCTTCGCCATCATCGAGTGCGGCACCATCGCCGCCGTGGCCGTGGGCTTCGGCAAGTACCTGGGGAGCTTCTTCCCCGCCGTGAACGACGCCACCTGGATCGGCCCCCACCTGGACGTGCCCGTGTGGCAGATCACCCACGCCATCTCCGTGGGCCCCTACCATCTGGGCCTCACGCCCAGCCGCCTCTCAGGCATCGCCATCGTCGTGCTGCTGTCCATCGTGAACCTCTACGGCGTGCGGCTGGGCGCCCGCATCCAGAACCTCTTCACCGTGGCCAAGATCGGCTCCCTGGCCGCCCTCATCCTCCTGGGCCTCCTTCTCAAGCCCCACGCCCCCGTGGACGCCGCCGCCTTCGTGCCGCCCGCGGACACGCCCCAGCTGGGCTTCCTGGCCGCGCTCCTCGTGGTGCAGACGGGCAGCCTCTTCAGTGCGGATGCCTGGAACAGCATCACCTTCATCGCGGCGGAGGTGAAGGAGCCCAAGCGCACCATCCCCCTCTCCCTGCTCGTGGGCACGGGAATGGTCTGCGGCCTCTACTTCCTGGCCAATGCCATTTACCTCAAGCTGCTGGGCCCCACGGCCATCGCCACCGCCCCCAGCGACCGCGTGGGCAGCGCCGCCCTGCAGGCCATCCTGGGCCCCCGCGGCGGCCTGCTCATGGCCGGAGCCATCCTCGTGTCGATGTTCGGCTGCGTGAACGGTCTCGTTCTGGCGGGCGCCCGCGTCTACCAGACCATGGCCTCGGACGGCCTCTTCGTGCCCCAGGCCGCGAAGCTTAACGGCAACGGCGTGCCCGCCTTCGGCATCGGCATCCAGGCGGTGTGGACGTGCCTCCTCACCCTCACGGGCACCTACGGCCAGCTGCTGGACTTCGTCATCTTCGCGGCACTCCTCTTCTATGTGCTCACCGTGGCCGGCGTCATCATCCTCCGCCTGCGCCAGCCCGAGGCCGAGCGCCCCGTGAAGGTCTTCGCCTACCCCCTGGTGCCCCTCCTCTACCTCATCGGCGCCCTGGCCATCATGGGCGCCCTCTTCATCTACAAGCCCAGCTACACCTGGCCGGGCCTGGCCCTGGTGGCCCTGGGTCTGCCGCTCTACCTCCTCACCAGCCACAAGCCCGAAGCCGCCTGACCTGAAGGAGCCTCCCATGACCCACGTCGTCGTTCTGGGTGCCGGCCGCGTCGGCGCCGTCATGGCCCGGGACCTTGCCCCGGACTTCACTGTCACCGTGGCCGATCGTTCCGAGGAAGCCCTGGCCCGCGTCAAGGGCTGGGGGCTGGCCACGCGCCAATCGGACCTTTCCAAGCCCGATGGGGTGAAGACGGCTGTGGCCGATGCGGACCTCGTGGTGGGCGCCGTGCCTGGCTTCATGGGCTTCGCCACCGCCAAGGCCGTGCTGGAGGCGGGGAAGACCCTCATCGACATCAGTTTCTTCGACGAGGACTGCTTCGAGCTGGACGCCCTGGCCAAGGCCCAGAACCTCACGGCCATCGTGGACGTGGGCGTGGCGCCGGGCTGCGGCAACATCATCCTGGGCGACACGGCCCGGCAGGTGGACAAGGTCACCCGCTTCGAGTGCCTCGTGGGCGGCCTGCCCGTGGTGCGCACCTGGCCTTACGAGTACAAGGCGGGCTTCAGCCCCATCGACGTCATCGAGGAGTACACCCGCCCGGCCCGCTACGTGAAGGACGGGAGGACCGTCACCTTCCCCGCCCTCTCGGAGCCCGAGCTGCTCGACTTCGACGGCGTCGGCACCCTGGAATCCTTCAACACGGACGGCCTGCGCAGCGTCATCCAGACCTTCCCCGGCGTACCCGACATGAAGGAAAAGACCCTCCGCTACCCCGGCCACATCGAGAAGATGCGGATGATGCGGGAAAGCGGCTTCTTCTCCAAGGAGCCCATCACCGTGAACGGGCAGCAGGTGGTGCCCCTGGATCTCACCACCGCCCTGCTCTTCCCCCTGTGGAAGTTCCAGGAGGGCGAAGCGGATCTCACGGTCATGCGGGTCACCGTGGAAGGCGAGAAGGCCGGAAAGCCCGTGCGCCGCGTCGTCGAGGTGCTCGACCACTACGATCCCGCTACGAAGACTACGAGCATGGCCCGCACCACCGGCTTCACCTGCACCGCCGCCGTGCGCCTCTTCGCCGCCGGGAAGTTCAGCCGCAAGGGCATCTGCCCCCCCGAATACCTCGGGCTGGAAGCCGGGTGCTGGGACTTCATGAAAGCCGAGCTGGCCCGGCGGAACGTCCTCTATCGGGAACGCTGAGCCCCGGTGCTACCGGGGGTGGACGTCCTGCTCCCGGTGCCGCACCGTGAGGTTGGGGAAGTCCTGCTTCAGCCGCTTGCCGAGGATCTCCGCCAGGGCCACGCTGCGGTGCTGGCCCCCGGTGCACCCGATGGCGATGGTGTGATAGGCCCGGCCCTCCTGCTGCACGAGGGGCAAGCTCCAGCGGAGCCAGTCCTCGGTCTTGGCCAGGAAGGCCTTGAAGTCGTCGGAGGCGAGCAGGAACTTCTGCACGGGTTCGTCCCGGCCGTTCAGGGGCTTCAGCTCGGGCACGTAGTGCGGGTTGGGCAGGAAGCGGGCATCCAGCACCACGTCCGCCTCCAAGGGCACGCCGAACTTGAAGCCGAAGGAGACGAGCCGCACCTTCGTGTCCCGCCCGGGCAGGCCCGGCAACAGGTCGTGGATGCGCTGACGCATGTCCGAGAGGGTGAGGCGCGAGGTGTTGAGCACCGCGGTGGCCCGGGCCCGGATGGGGGCCAGCAGCTGGCGCTCGCGGCGGATGGCCTCGGAGACGGAACCGCCCTCCCCGGCCAGGTGGTGCACCCGACGGGTCTCGGAGAAGCGGCGCAGGAGCACCTCGTCGTCCGCCTCCACGAAGATCACGTGCACCGGCTGGCTGCGATCCTCGAAGCTCCGGAGCATGGGCTCGAACTCCCGCCCGAAGTCCTCATGGCGGCTGTCCATGCCGACGGCGAGGCGGGTCCTCCCTGGGTAGAGGCGGTCCTCCAGCTCGATGAGGGGTTCCAGGAGGCGGGCCGGGACGTTGTCCAGGGCCGTGAAACCACTATCTTCCAGCGCGCCCAGCACGGACCGGCGCCCTGCTCCCGACAGACCTGTGACGACCACGAGTTCCATGGGAAGAGGCTAACGGATGCGGGGCCAGGCCTCCACAGACAATAAAATCGGCCTCAGAGCCGACCGAGTTGCTCCAGGTAGCCGTGCAGGATCTCCGCCTGCCGATCCATGCCCGCGAAGAACCGGAAGGGGGGCAATACGGTGCCGTCCCGCCTCACGATTTGGAGATCCCACAGACCCAGCAGGCGGGCAGCCAGGCTGGCCTCGAGGCGCAACTCGGCGATATCGGCGGGGAGGAGCTCCACGCTGCCCAGCCGGGTGCCGAACGGGGTCTTCAGGCACCAGCTCAGGCCACGGTGGGCGCTCACGCGCACCCAGGAACCCGCGACGTACCGGAGGGCCAGGACCAGCATGGGGAGGGCCGCCACCCAGGCGATGAGAGCCCAACGCCCCAGGGCGCCCCAAAGCCCCGTGGTGACCAGGGAGGCCAGGAGCGCCACCCCCACCAGGAGGCGGGGGCTGGGCTTCAGGTGGGCATCCTCGAGGATGATGCGGACGGCCATCGCGGGTCCCGGCCTCAGCGGCGGTAGAGGTTCTCGTCCTCGTCGTCCAGTCCGCCCGCGGTGAAGCGGAGGACCCGCTGCACGGGCTCCCCGCCCTCGGAGACCAGGTTGCCCTGCTCGTCGGGCCCCAGTTCCATGACGTGGGCCGGCTCGCGGAAGAACTCCTCATCGGGTACGTAGGTGGTGACCTGGGGCTCCACGCGGTAGAGGTAGGACACAATCTCATCCTCGTAGCCGAATCGCATCTGCTCGAAGTACTCGTAGCTCTCGCGCTTGTACTCCACAAGGGGATCCTTCTGGCCATAGCCGCGGAAGCCGATGGCCTCCTTCAGGTGGTCCATCACGAGGAGGTGGCGCTTCCAGGCCGCGTCGATGATCTGGAGGATGGCGACGCGCTCGTGCCAGCGGAGGACGTCGGCAGAGCCGAGGCGCTCCTCCTTGTCCTGGTAGGCGCCCTGCACCAGCTCCGTGAGGGCCTTCACGCAGGCTTCGCCGTGCAGCTGGGCCACGGCTTCCACCTTCTCGCCGGAGAGGGCATAGAGCTGCTCCACGCGCTCCTTGAAGGCGGCTTCATCGCGCTCGCCCTTCACGGGCAGGAAGTCATTGCAGAGCCCCTCAGCGATCTCCGCCGCCACCTGCAGCACGTAGTCCTTGGTGTTGCCCTTCAGGATCTCCGTGCGGAGGTTGTAGAAGAAGATGCGCTGCTTGTTCATCACATCGTCGTACTCGAGCAGGTGCTTGCGCACCTCGAAGTGGTGGGTCTCCACCCGCTTCTGGCTCTTCTCGATGGACTTGCTGACCATGCCGCTCTCGATGGGCTCCTCGTCGTTCATGCCCATCATGGACATGAGGCCCTTGATGCGGTCGCCACCGAAGACGCGCATGAGGTCGTCTTCCAGGCTCAGGAAGAAGCGGCTGGAGCCGGGATCGCCCTGGCGGCCGGCGCGGCCGCGCAGCTGGTTGTCGATGCGGCGGCTCTCGTGGCGCTCGGTGCCGAGGATGTGGAGACCGCCGGCGGCGATGACTTCCTGCTTCTCGGCCTCGGTGGCGCGCTTCATCTCGTCGATGAGGGCGATGTATTCCGGGGTCTCGATGCCGTCCTCGGTATAGACGGCGACCTCGCGCTTGGCGGCCTCATGCTTGGCCATGCCCTCGGGGTTGCCGCCCAGGAGGATGTCCGTGCCGCGGCCGGCCATGTTGGTGGCGATGGTCACGGCCCCCTTGCGGCCCGCCTGGGCCACGATGTCGGCTTCCTTCTCATGGTGCTTGGCGTTCAGCACCACGTGGCGGATGCCGGCCTTCTTCAGCTCTTCGCTCAGCTTCTCGCTGCTGTCGATGCTGGCGGTGCCCACGAGGATGGGCTGGCCCTTGGCGTGGAGATCCTTGATCTCGGCCACGATGGCCTTGGTCTTGCCCTTCTGGGTGGCGTAGACGGTATCCGCGAAGTCCTTGCGGACCATGGGCCGGTTGGTGGGGATGATCACTACGTCCAGCTTGTAGATCTCCCAGAGTTCCTTGGCTTCCGTCTCGGCGGTGCCCGTCATGCCGCCCAGCTTCTTGTACATGCGGAAGAAGTTCTGGAAGGTGACCGTGGCGAGGGTCTGGTTCTCGGCGTTGACCTCCACGCCCTCCTTGGCCTCGATGGCCTGGTGGAGGCCGTTGGACCAGCGGCGGCCGGGCATGAGGCGACCGGTGAACTCGTCGACGATGACCACCTCGCGGCCGCGGCCGTCCTCCTTGTCGCGGACCATGTAGTCCACGTCCAGCTTGTAGAGGTGGTGGGCGAGCAGGGCCTGGCTCAGGCCGTGCAGGGTCTCGATGGCGGAGGGATCGTAGAGGTTGGGCACGCCCAGCAGCTCTTCGGCGTGGGCGATGCCCGCGTCGGTGAGCATGATCTGGCGGTCCTTCTCCTCGATCTTGAAGTGGGTCTCCACCTCGAGGCGGGGCACGATCTGATCGATGCGGAAGTACTTGGAGGTGTCCTCCTCCGAGGAGCCCGCGATGATCAGCGGCGTGCGGGCCTCATCGATGAGGATGCTGTCCACCTCGTCCACGATGGCGAAGTTGAAGCCGCGCTGCGTGAAATCCTGGAGATCCCACTTCATGTTGTCGCGCAGGTAGTCGAAGCCCAGCTCGTTGTTGGTGGCGTAGGTGATGTCGCAGGCGTAGGCCTCGCGGCGCTCCTGGTCGTCCAGGCCGTGCTGGATGATGCCGACGCTGAGGCCGAGCCACGTGTAAAGGCGGCCCATCCACTCCGCGTCGCGGCGGGCGAGGTAGTCGTTGACCGTGACGAGGTGGGCGCCCTGGCCCGCGAGGGCGTTCAGGTAGAGGGGCAGCGTGGCGGTGAGCGTCTTGCCTTCACCGGTGCGCATCTCGGAGACCTTGCCCTCGTGGAGGGTCATGCCACCGACCAGCTGCACGTCGAAGTGGCGCATGCGGAGCACGCGCTTGCTCGCCTCGCGGCACACGGCGAAAGCCTCGGGCAGGATGTCGTCCAGGGTGGCGCCTGCTTCCAGCTTCGCCTTGAGGGCGGGCGTCATGGCCTTGAGCTCCTCGTCGGAGAGGGCCGAGATCCGGGGCTCGAGGGCGTTGATGGTCTGGACCCTGGCCCAGAGCCGCTTCAGCTCGCGCTCGTTCTTGGAACCGAAGACTTTCTTGAGGAGATCGTCGAGCATTGGGGGCTTCCAGTCGCGTAAACCCTT
>DATFAX010000089.1:0-17557 GCA_035254125.1 Holophagaceae bacterium
TGACGGGGGGTCAGGGCCTCCAGGGCTTCCCGGAGGTCCTTCAGCCGTCGGCCCTGGTCCAGCGTCTCCCACGGGGAGGGCGCCTGGGGATCGGGAGCGTCAAAGGCCTCGGGAGGGGGTACCTCCCGTCCTCTTCTACGCAGGTGGTCGGTCGCCGCATTAGCCGCCAATGTAAAAAGCCAGGCGGCCACGGGACGGCCCTCCTCGAACCGGTCCTTGTGCTTGAGGCACTTGAGGAAGACCTCCTGGACCAGTTCCTGGACGACCCCCGTTTCCCCCGCCAGGCGACGGTGGATGAAGGCGAACACTGGCCGCTCGAAGCGGGCCATGAGGTGGGCCAGGGCCTCCTCGTGACCCGCTTTCAGGCGGCTCATCCAGAATTCCGGGGTCTCCTCCCCGGTGGCGAGGGCTTCGGCCATCAGGCCTTCGGCGCCGGTTGGACCGGGGCGTGGGGGTTCAGCTTCAGCTGGGGGAGGCCGAGTTTGCCCAGGGCCGTTTCCAGCTGGGCGGGATCCAGGGTGGCCTTGAGGCCGGCCCGGCGGCCCTCCTGCAGGATCTGGACGGGGGCCTGCCCCTGCGGCCGCACCGCATCCAAGGCCGCGCCCAGGCGTTGCAGCCAGGGGGTGACCTGGCCGATGGCCTTGGGTTCCCCCCCCAAGATGACTTCGAAGGTCCAGGTGGTGCCGTCCCCCTGGGGGCCGGCGCCCCAGAGGATGGTGTCCACCCCCTCCGGCAGTTCCCGCGCCCATTCGGCGGGCAGCTGCCCCCGGATCCCACCCAGGATGGGCTCGGGCCGGATGGCGCCCTGCAGCTTGAGGTCCGGGGTGAGCCACTGGGCCGCCGCCGTCACACCGGGGCGGTCCGCCAGGCTCTTGGCGCCGATGCGGGCCAGGGCGGAGAGGTCCCCCAGCCAGAGGCTGCCCTGGGGATCGGCCACCACCCGCAGGTGGAGCTGCCGGCCCCCCTGCTGGAGATCCATGATCACGAACTGAGGCCAATCCTGGCCCCGCACCCGGAGAAAGCCCTCGGCGGGGAAGGATTCCGTGACGGCCGCCTGGAGGGCCTGGGGATTCCGGAAGCCCGAGAGGTGGATGAGGAAGGCCCCACTCATGGCCTCAGCGGCCTTCGGCCCGTCCTGGGGATGGGGCAGGTCCAGCAGGTGGAAGGTGATCCGGCCCGTTTCGGACTGGGCCTTGATCTGGGCCTTCTGCAGGAAGAGGTCCAACATCTGCTCGGCCAGGGGGCTCTTGGTGATGGCGGCCTGGAGGTCCTTGTTGGCCAGGATGAACCCCGCCTGACCCGATACGGAGGTCAGGGCCTCCTCCGGGATGCCCTGGACCCAGGCCGGGGCCTTGGAGGCCTTGGGTTTGCAGGCCATGGCCCCGATCAGCGCGGTCGCAACGAGGGGGGCCATCAGGCGCATGTGGACTCCAGGGACCCAGGCTACGGGAGGTTGGCCAGGGAAGCTTAGGTACTCGGATTATGCCAAGTGGCGCAGGGTGGTGGGGAGGTGGGGGCTCTTGAGGAGCTGCTGCTGCTCCGCCTCGGACATGAGCCCCCAGAGCCGGAGGCTGGATTCCCGGGGGGTCTTCGGGTTCAGGAGCAGCTCGCTCATGATCGCCGTGTGGGCGAGAAGCACGGGATGGGCGGCGATGAGCTCCAGGATCCCGCGGGGCGTGAGCTTGTTGCGGGCCAGGCGCAGCAGCAGGCTGGGGTCCAGCTGGCGGTCGGCCACGAGCAGGCGCAGGGAGGCCTCGTCCTGGAGCACCTCCTGGGGCAGGTGGCGCATGAGCTCGGCCCCGTAGGAGCGGAGAGCCAGGAGGCGATCCTCGGAGCCGATCTCCTGGTAGAGGTTCCGCAGGCGCTCCAGGGCCCGGCGCTTGACCTCCAGGTGCGGTACCCGGGGGTCCTTCACCACTTCCACCAGGGCCTTGATGCCGTTGAGCTCGTCCAGGATGCCCAGGGCCTGGTTCTCCCCCAGCAGGGGGTTGTGGAGCAGCGACTCCCGCACCTCCGCGTCGTGCCCCCAGGTGTGATGGGAGGCCAGGAGGTCGATGCGCTCGCGTTCCAGCACGGGGATGGCCGCATGCAGGAGGCGCGGCGTGAGGGCCGGGTTCTCCAGGGCGAGCCGGAACACCTGGGTGTCGGGATCCCGCAGCAGCTGCGCCAGCTGATCGTGGGAGGTCGACTGGGTCGCGAGGAAGATGCGCTCCTCGAGGGAGGCCCACTGCCCCTGGGATTCCCGCCCGAGTCCGCCGGTGGGCGCGCCGGCCTGCCGCCGCTGACGGTCGTAGAAGTACTTCACCACCCGGAGGAGGTGGGGCGCATGCCGCTTGCACCAGTAGGTCACGTACTGGTACTCGCTCTCATCCAGCTGCGCGAAGAGGCTCACGGCCCGCTGGATGCTGATGCGGGCGTGACTCCCCTTCCCCAGCAGTTCCACCAGGTGGCGGGAGAGGGCGATGCGGCGGCAGAGATCCTCGGGGCTCGCGGGGGCCTCCACGATGGCCTCCCGGATGCCCTCGCGGAAGTACCACCGGGCCTCTCCGTACACCTCGTCGAAGAGGGCGTCCGCGGGGGAGAGCTGGAGGGCCTGGCAGACGATGTCCTCGCTCAGCATGGGATTCCCCATGGCCGCCTGGCGCAGGTCGTCCCGGTCGGCGAGGAGGCCCGAGAGGATGTCCGCAGGGTTTTCAGAGGTGCCGGCAAGGGCGAGGCGATCCTGGTGGGTGAGCACCACCACCGCCACGGGGGCCACGGGCGGTCGGGTGAGGGATTCCCAATCCTGGTCCGGTTCCGGCAGGGAGGGCATTTCCAGGGTGGTGCCCGTGCCGCCGATGGGCTTCGCCAACTGCTTGGCCAGGAGCTTGGCCACGGGCTTGAGGTCCGGGCGCAGCTGCTGGTAGACCCCCTTCACCACCTCGGCCCGCTCGGCCTTGTCGGCGGCGGGGGCGGCATCCATCTCCCGCATGAGGTCGAAGAGGCTGACCACCAGCTCCAGATCCCGGCGGATGGACTCCGGCGCGGCCTCATTGCCGGCGAGGGCCTCGAGCACTTCCCAGTGGGAGAGCCAGTGGGAGGTGCGAGCCATCAAGGTGATCAGGCGCGGATGGGTGAGCGTGGTGGCGAGGCCTGCCAGCAGGCGCAGCTGCCCCTCGGAGGGGACCTGGGGGCGGATCATCACCAGGTGGCGGAAGTGCAGGCGCTCCGCCTCGGAGAGCTCCGGCCAGAAACTGAGCTCGGTTTCCTGGAGCGGCATGGTCAGGCGCAGGCCGGCTGGAGCAGCCCCAGCAGTTCCGAGTCGCCGAGGACGAGCAGCGCATCCACCAACCCGCCATGGAGGATCCGGGTGGCGCGGGCGGCTTCCAGGTGGGCGCGGCTGGTGAGCGTCCCGCCCATCAGAAGGGGCAGCTTGGCCGCTTCCTGGATGGTGCGCGCCGTTTCGAAATCCGGCTGGGCGCCGGCCTGGGCGGCCAGGTCCACGAAATGGAGCCGCTTGAACCCCAGCGCCTTGGCGCGCAGCGCCATATCCCTGGCGCTGATGCCCGTCGCCTGATCAGAGCCCTGGGCCCAGCCGCTGCAGTGGACCTGCCCACCCCGTGCATCGATGCCCGCCGTGAGGTGGCTCTGGAAGCGGCCCACCAGCTGTTCCACCACGAGGGAAGACTTCTGCAGGAGGGTGCCCACCACGAGCCAATTGGCCCCGTGGTCGAGAAAGAAGCTGCACTGGTCGCTGGAACGGATGCCCCCGGCCACCTGCACGCAGGGGCGGGAGCTCCGGATCTGCACGTGGCGGAGCAGCTGGCCGATCAACTCGCGGTTGTTCCCCTTGTTCTGGGCGGCGTCCACATCCACCAAGGCGAGGTGGGAGCAACCGCTCTCGAGCAGGCGGTCCAGGATCTCCATCGCCACGAGGGCGGAGGGTGCGGGATCGCCGAAGGTCGGGATCACACGGCCCTGCTGGATGTTGAGGGTGGGGAAAATCTTCAAATCGCGGCCTCGCCCGTCTGGCCTCGAGTGTAACGCAACCGTCACGACGGCAGGGCTTCGTTTGAGATGCGGGCCAGGAGGGCGCGGGCCGCCTCGGCTTCCGCCTTCTTGAGGGTGGCCCCCGAAGCCACGGCGATCATGGCACCCACTTGCACATTCACGCGGAAGGCCGGCGCGTGATCCGGGCCACTCCGATCCACCAGGGTGTAGACCGGAGCTGCCAGCCCCAAGGTGGCCGCGCGTTCTTGGAGCGTGGTCTTGGCGTCCCGGTGTTCCCAGAGGCCGGGATGGGCAGCGCGCACCGCCGCCTCGAAGCGCCGGGCCACCAGGTCCGCCACCAGGGGCAGGCCGTCGAGCCCCCGGGCCGTGGCGTCCAGGTAGACGGCCGCCAGGAGGGCTTCCAGGGCATCGGCCATGGGCTTGTTCCCGAAGGCTACGCGGCCCTTGGCCTGGCCGCCGCGCCGGAGTTCGAGCCCCAGGTCCCGGGCCCACTCCGCCAGGCTGTCCGTGCAGACGAGGAGCCCCCGCAACTTGGACATGGGGCCCTCCTCCCAGGTGGGCTGGAGGCGGTGGATGAGCAGGGTGGCTCCCAGGTTGACGAAGGCATCCCCCAGGAACTCCAGCCGTTGGTTGTCCCGCGCCTTCCCCGTGGAAGCATGGGTCAGGGCCTCTTCGAGGAGGCGGCGGTCCTGGAAGGTGTAGCCCAGGCGGGCTTCCAGGGTTCCGGATCCGGCGGGTTCGGGCGCCGGGCCCTTGCGGCGAATGGGGTGGGTCATCCGTTCAGCATCCCGGCAAAAGGACCTGGGGCCAACCGACGCCAGGTCCCGGCCGAAAGTCTCCTGCCCTAATCGTTCAGGTCCGCGGGCAGCCGATTGTTCAAGCGGGCCTTCTGGTAGGCGGACTTGAAGCGCACGTTCCGGTTGAACATCTGGCCGAGGATCCCCAGGCGCCGGGCATCCCGCAGCTCCTGGACGAACTCCGCCGTACGGCCGTTCTCCGCCAGGGTGGCGGCGAGCCAGGCGTGGGCCATCACGTTTCCGGGCTCGGCCTTGATGGCCTGACGGAAGCCGTAGATGGCCTTCTCCGGATCCTTCTCCACCAGCTGGATGGACTCGCTGACGGAGAGGTTGCCCAGGTTCAGGCGCTCATGGACTTCCATCTTCTCCAGCTTCTCTGGCTGGTAGCGCTCAGGCTGATCGATGACCTTCTTCTCGGGGGCTGGCTTGGGGACGGCCGCGTGGACTTCGGCGTCCTGCTTCACGGGCAGGGCCCCCTTGCCGGGATCCGCCTTCACCAGTTGCTCCGGGCGGACCTCCGCGGGCTTCCCGCTTCCGCCCTTGCTGGCGGGGCGATTGCCCTGGGTCGGATCCGCGGCGGGCTCCTGCATGGTCGGCACCGGCGCCTGGGCCTGCTGGGCGGACACGTCCCCCTTGCGGCCGAGGAACCACCAGCCCCCGAGGCCACCCCCGACGAGGAGCAGGGCGGCCACCGCCAGCCAGGGCGCCTTGGAGCTGCTGGCGGGCTGGGGCGTCTGCACGGGCTGGGTGGCGGGTCCCGCGGCGGGCACGCCCGCCGTGGGGGCGGACAGCACTTGGGTGGCTGGCTGCACGGGAGCGGTCGGGGCGCTGGGGGCGGGCACGGCGGCCACGGCCACGGGCGCCGCGGTGGCGAGAAGGGAGGTGCCTTCCTCCATCTGGCCACTCCAGGTGGGATCCTTGGCCGCGCGCAAGGCGCGGGCGAAGTCCTCCGCCGTCTGGAAGCGCTGGGCGGGATCCTTGGTGAGGGCGCGGTCCAGGACCGACTTGATGGCGGGGCTGATGCCCTGGAGTTGGCTGGTGTCGATGGGATCCGGGGGCTCGTTGACGATTTTGTAAAGGATGGTGGGCGTTGTGTCCCCGGCGAAGGGCTTCCGGCCGGACAGGGCCTCGTAGAGCATCACGCCCACGGCGAAGAGGTCGCTGCGGGGATCGGGCTTACCGCTGCGGATGTACTCCGGAGCCATGTAGCTCACGGTTCCCATGACCATGCCGGTGGCCGTCATGTCGGAGTTCCCCACCCGGGCCACGCCGAAATCCATCACCTTCGCGATGAGGCGCCGACCGTCCCGTTGGACGCGCACATTGGAGGGCTTGATGTCCCGGTGGACAATGTGGGCGTGGTGCGCGAAGGCGAGGCCGTCGCAGACCTGGGCCAACACCTCCAGCAGCTCGCTGCGCGTGAGGGCCTGGTCCCGGTAGAGTTCCTCCAGGTCATGCCCCCGCACGAACTCCATGGCGATGTAGAGGACGTCCTGGTCCTCCCCGAACTCATAGATGGTCACCAGATTGGGGTGGTTCAGCACGCCGGCGGCCTTGGCCTCGCGGGCGAAACGCTCCTTGGCCTCGGGCCCCTGGGTGCCCGGATTGAGGATGGTCTTGATGGCCACCTCCCGCCCGATGCTCGGGTCGACGCCCAGATAGACCTCGCCCATGGCACCGGCCCCGAGGACCTTCTGGATCTCGAACTTGCCCAGTTTCTTGAACATTTCAGGGACTCCTGGGGGCGGGTATCCCGAAGCATAAGGTCCCCGGGGGCTGAGGCCAAGTGAAGCCGGTGCCCCGGCTAAACCGCCCCCCATTGCGCTCGGGGGCGGAAAATGCCAAGGTGATGAAACCCCAGTGTTAGGAGGTCTGTTGGCCGAGGTCCGAGCCCGCCCCTTTCTTCCGGCCCTGCTTGGTGCCCTGCATCAGGAAGGCGCGGAAGGGGAACTTGTGCTCGAGCAGAACGACGGCACCCGCACCCTCTATTGGAAGGGCGGCGACCTGCGCTACCTCCGAAGCGACGCGGTGGGGGAGCAGTTCGGAAACTACCTGATCCGGCTCGGGATCCTCGATCTGGCGGCCCTGCAGGAACTGCTCGCCGACGGCGAAGGCTCCCGCATGGGCGACCGCGTGGTCCAGTGGGGCCTCATGACCACCCAGGAGCGCGACCAGCGCCTCCAGGAACTGCTGGCTTCGATCCTCACCCACGCCATGGAGCACCCGGTCCTCAAGATGACCTGGAGCCCCGGCGCCCTCAGCGGCAGCCTCAGCGGGGATCTCCAGTTCCGCCTGGATCACCGCAAGCTCATCTGGGATGTGTTCCAGCGGATCCGAAACCTCCATGAGCTGCGCGACTACCTCAAGGGCGAGCCCTCCTGGCGCTGGAAAGCCAAAGAGGACCTCCTCTTCAAGCTCAGCGACCTGCCCCTCAACCCCAAGATCGCCTATGCCCTGAGCCTCCTCGGAACGGAGCCCCTGGGCTACGAGACCCTCATCTCCATCACGGGGCTCGAAGAGGAGGAGGCCGCCCACATCATCGTGGGCCTCTGGGCCCTCGGGGGCCTCACGCTCACCCATGGCGAAGTCCCCGTGCCTCCGGGATTGCGGCCCTCCCGGGAACCCATGCCCTCGCACCCTGGAGGGTTCGCGGCCCCACCGCGCACGCCGCAGCCTTCGGGCCCCGTGCACCTCAAGCTCGAGCCATTGGAGGTCGTGCCGCCTCCGCCCCTGCCCCCGCCGCCGGCCCCCCTTCCGGACATCGAGGTGGAAGTGGAGATGGCCGACGAGGACGACTTCTTCGAGCCCTCCCCCATTCCGCTGGCTCACGAACCCCAGCCCGAACCGGTGCGGTTGGACGTGTTCCCCTCGCAGGAGTTGGAGCCCATCCCCACCATGAGCACCCCCCCAGTCCCCATGGACCTGGAGGCCATGGCCACGCCGGAGATGAAGGCCAAGGCCTACGTGAAGAAGGCCCAGTCCCTTCTCCTCCAGGACCGCGCCAGCGAGGCCATCCGCGCCCTCGAGCAGTCCCTGAAGCTCGATGGAGAGGGCCCCCGTTCCTATGAGGCCTGGCTCCTCCTCGGAAAGCTCCGCCTCGCGAACCCCGCCTGGTCCACCCGCGCCATCGAAGCCCTGCAGGCCGCCAGCCGTGCCAACGACAAGGCCGCCGAGCCCTGGGCCCTCATGGGCGAGCTGTATCACCGCAAGGGTTTCCTCGCCAATGCCCAGGGCTGCTACAAGAAGGCCCTCGAGCTGGATCCCTCCGTGCAGGTGCCCGACGACGTGATCCTCTCCGTGGAGGGAGCAAAATCGCAACAGGGAGGCCTCTTCGGCCGCCTCAAGTCCATGCTCGGGCGGGAGAAGGAATAGGCTCCGCTCCTCCAAGCCCGGACCCCCCAGGGTTCCACCCACCGAATCCTCATGTGATTTATTATCAACCAATAGGCTGATGGGTGATGCCGTTCAACCACCTGCGTCGGGAGGAAGGCACCATGAAATCTGATATTTCAGTTGTTGTGGTCACCGTCTGCCGGGATAGCCTTTATCGTTCAATACGTTCCATTTTCACCCAGGATTTTGAAGGAACGATCCAAATCCTCATTGGTGTGGATGTGGAGCGATTCGGTTCCATTTCCCAGATCATGGAAGCGCTCGCCCGGGAGTGTCCACCCCGGATCACCCTCACCTGCATCAACCCGGGTTATTCCACCTCGGCCCGGCACGGAGGTGTGCACAGTTGCTGGTTCGGAGGCTCCCTGCGCACCGCGCTCAGCTTCCTTGCCTCGTCTGAACTGGTGGCCTACCTCGACGACGATGATTGGTACCAACCCCAGCACCTCCGGTTGCTGCACAAGGCCATCCAGGGAAAGAGCTGGGCCTTCACTTTATCAAATTATGCAGATCCAAATAATGACCGGATTCTCGGGCCAGACAAAATCGAGAGTTTAGGGCCCAACAAAGGTGTGTTCAAGGATAAATTCGGAGGCTTTGTACGCCCTTCGGCCCTGCTTCTCAACAAAATCAACTTACTTCATATTCTGCATTTATGGTCATTTTCACCCTTCCCAAGTGGAGATGGTGAAGATCGATTGATATTCAATGAACTCCTCAAGTTCCATGACTACGGTGAAACCGGGGTCCCCACCGTCAACTGCGCGCTGGACCCCGCGGACGGAATGCATGCCTTTCGCCTCCAATCCCTTTCCCTGCCTGCGGCGAAAGCCGTGGCCAAGCAGCAGACCCTGCGAACGGCCCCTTGATCATGCCGCGACCCGTCCAAGTGAACGGGCGCCACACCCCTGACCCAAAGGCCCCACCCCGCCTCTCATCCCCCGGAATGCAGGCTCCACCGGGCCGATCTCAGCCTGGATGGAGGAGAATTCGGTTCGCAAGCAACTGAAATCAGATGATTTGTTTTTTTTGAAATTTTTTGCTCAAGAACCCCTGCGCCCCGCCGAAGAGGTTCAGGTCGGGGATTCCCCGCATCAAACTCGGTGGCACGGACGCCACCCCAGGCACATCAAGGAGGATGTATGCCTTCCATTCTTAATAACGTCGCTGCCCTGCAGGCCACCCGTCAGCTCGGTATCACCGGTGCCGGCATGAAGGCCACCATCGAGCGTCTCACCACCGGCAAGCGCATCAATCACGCTTCCGACGACGCCGCTGGTCTGGCTCAGGCCACCACGCTCGACTCCAACGCCCGCATCGCTTCCGAGACCCGGAAGCTTGCGAACAACACCTACTATGCGGCCGCCGCTGAGGACGGCTACATGGAAGAGGCCACCAGCCTGGCGCAGCGCGCTGTGGAACTGGCCGCCGGTGGCAACGGCACGAGCGCGGAGTTCACGCAGGTCGCCAGCCTGGCCGCCGCCGCCTTCGGCAACGCCACCACGTACATCGGTGGTCAGACCATGACCTCCATCACGGACGCCTCCACCGCCGCGACCGCGCTGAGCGACATCTCCACCGCTCGCTCCAACATCGCCTCCGCGATGGCCCAGGCCCAGTCCAATGCCAGCCTCAACGGCATCAAGGTGGAGAACTTCACCGCTCAGAAGTCCAACATCATGGACGCGGATATCGGCAGTGAAGTCGTGAACCTCACCAAGTGGCAGGTCCTCAGCCAGGCCGGCACCAGTGCCCTCAGCCAGGCCAACCAGTCCAGTCAGTACGTCCTGTCCCTCCTCCGATAATCGGATTCCTAGGCCATGGTTGGGGATGGGGCTCTCCCGTCCCCGACCATGAGCCGTAGGGAGGTTTCCCATGGCTGATCAAGTCAACCCCATGGGTGGCCTGATGCCAGGAGTGACACAGGCGATCTTCACCGCCCCCGCCTCTCCGCGACCGGCATCCCCACCCCCCAACGTCAAAGCTCCAGCCGTCCTTGGCGGCCAGGAGGGGGTGCAGCCCGCCGGAACCGATCAGCGGCCTTCCAGGGAATCCCTGGAATCCGCCGCCAAGGCCATCGAGGGCTTCATTGCCCAGTCGCCCTCGGACCTCAAGTTCATGGTCGACCAGTCCACAGGGCAGTACTACTTCAAGATCATCGATTCGGTGACCCACGAGGTCATCCGCCAGGTCCCCTCCGAAGAGGTCCTGACCATGGCCCGCCGCTTGCAAGAGCTGACCGACCCCAAGGGCGCCCGAGGCGTCCTGGTCGATGCCGAAGGCTAGATCGCCCCGGCTGGGAAATCTGGCGAGAGAGGTGGCAACATGGCGTCAACACTGAGTTTCCAAGGTATTACTTCCGGTCTCCAGACGGATTCGCTGGTGAACGCCATCATCCAACAGGATGGGCAACCACTGCAGCGCCTCAAGGACCGTCTGACCCTGAACCAAAGCCGGGCCACGGCCCTGAAGTCCATCCGATCGGCCATGAACACCCTGGCCATCGGGGTGTCCAGCGTCTACGACGGACTCGCGGCCCGCACCATCACGAGCACCGACGCGAACCAGACCTTTGTCTCCGCCACGGCCACCGGTGCGGCCAAGGGCAACTATCAGGTTTCCGTGGCCTCGGTGGCCACCAAGGGCCAGGTCAGTGCCGCCGTGGCCGATGCCAACGCTCCCATCTTCACGAGCGGGAGCGGGAGCTTCGCCGTGCAGGGCACGGATGGGACCGTGAAGGCCTTCACCCTCGCCACCAACAGCCTCAACGGCCTGCGGGATGCCATCAACAGCTCCGGGGCCGGGGTCACCGCCACCATCGTCAACACCGGCTCCGGGGCCACCCCCTACCAGTTGGTGGTGAGCGCCAACGACACGGGCACCGGCACGACCGGCGGCGTGGTGCGACTGGCCGCCATCGACAACCCCGATGCCAGTGGCACCACCCTCGATCCGGCATTGACGGGCATCGCCGGCCTCGCGGGCGGATCCATCACCGGCACCTTCGCGTCCCCCACGGGCCTTTCTGGCGGCGCCGCCTCGTCCGGAGCCGGCGTGGCTCAGGACGCGGTCTTCACCGTGAACGGCATCCAGCTCACCCGGAAATCCAACATCGTGAAGGACGCCGTGGACGGCGTCACCTTCACCTTGAAGAAGGGCGACGGCACCAACTCCCAGACCCTCACCGTGGCCCAGGATGCCAACGCCGCCACCACGGCGGTCCAGAGCCTCGTCTCCCAGTTCAATGCCCTCCTCAAGACCTACAAGGACGCCTCCACGCCGGCGAATGACGGCAGCGGGGAGATCGCCCCCAAGCCCCTCGAAGGGGACAGCGTCGCCCGGAACCTCATCAACCAGGTCCGCGCCGCCATCGGTGGCACCGTGGATGGGCTGCCCGCCGGAAGCAAGTACAACTCCGGGGCCAGCATCGGGATCAAGACCAACTCCGACGGCACCCTCTCCCTGGATGCGACCGCCTTCAAGAAGGCCCTGGACGACAATCCCCAGGCCGTGGCCAAGGTGTTCGGACTGTCCGGCTCCTCCACCGCGGGCGGCGTTCAGTTCGCCGCGGGGACCTCCGCCACCAAGACCGGCGATGTGGGCTTCAATCTGACCTACGCCGCGGGAGGCGCAGTTTCCGGTTCCCTCACCTACGGCGGTACCACCTATTCAGGCCTCACGGGTACGAACGGCACGCTTTCCGGCCCCGTGGGCACCCCCCTGGAGGGTCTCTCTCTGGCCGTGACGGCCTCCGGTTCCGGCACCCTGACCGTGAGCCGTGGGCTCGGCCAGCGATTGCAGGATTCCATCGCCAGCCTCACGTCCTATTCCGGCATCATCCAGAAGACCCAGGTCGGCATCGATGCCCAGAACAAGGGGCTCTCCCAGCGCATCGACCAGCAGCAGGCGCTCCTCGACAAGCGGAAGGCCGCGCTCCAGAAGCAGTTCAGCCAGATGGAATACACCGTCTCCCAGATCCGGTCCACCAGTGGCGGCCTGAGCGGCATCGGTTGAGCCTTCGGAATCTCTCCTTTCGTGAGATAAACGGGCAACGCCGGGTGCGCGCAATGGAGAGGCATGGGTCGCAGTAGGGGTGCGGGTCATCGGAACCACGGGGCCATCGGCCCGGATCCCGCTGCCCTCAAGGCCCATCAGAAGGTGATCCAGACCAGCTACGACGGGGCCCGGTGGGAGGACTACCTCGCGGAAGTGCGGCGCTTCGAGATCAAGCACCCGGGCTCCCCCTTCGCCGAGTACGAGCGCGGATACCTCAACCTCCTCCAGGGGAACTGGAGGGACGGCTGGCGCCAGTTCGAGGCGCGCTTGCGGACGCCGGGCTTCGTACCCGCCGGGAAGCGCTTTCCCCAGCCGCGCTGGACCGGCACCCCCTTCCCCGGGAAGACGCTCCTACTGACCTTCGAGCAGGGCTTCGGCGACACCCTCATGCTCGTCCGTTACGCCCCCCTGGTGAAGGCCCTGGGAGGGCGCGTGCTGCTGCTGGTCCAGCCCCAGTTCGCCTACCTCATGACCACCTTGAAGGGCGTGGATCAGATCATCCCCTATGGCCACGACCTCCCGCCCTTCGACCTGCAGGCCTCGCTCTTCTCCCTGCCGGCCCTGTTCGGAACGGAGGAGGCCACGGTCCCTGGCGAGATCCCCTACCTCGGAATCCCGCGCTCGGTGCCAAACCGCGAAGGCATCGCCGAACGGCTGGCTGTTTCCGAGGGACGCACCCGGGTCGGTCTCGTCTGGGGGGGCAACCCCGCCCATCCTCGGGATGCGCAACGCTCCATCCCCCCCGCCTTGCTCGCGCCCCTCGGCGAACTCCCCGAGGTGGCGTGGCACAGCTTCCAATTGGGGCGTGAGGACCGGCCCGACCTGCCCGGCCTCGTCTCCCTCGCCCCGTGCCTGAAGACCTTCTCCGACACCGCCTACGCCTTGTCCGGCATGGATCTGGTCATCACGGTGGACACCGCCCTCGCCCACCTCGCCGGAGCCCTGGGCATTCCCACCTTGCTGCTCGTCACCCACGCACCCGACTTCCGGTGGATGCTCGATCGCGAAGACAGTCCCTGGTACCCCACCTTGCGGATCTACCGCCAACCGGCCGTCGGGGATTGGGCTTCCGTGATCCACCAACTGCGTTCGGACCTCGGGGGATGATGTGACCAGGGGGACCGCTTGACCCGCCACCCGAAGCACCCCAAGGCCCTCCTAGACCAGGCCGTGGCCCATGAGGCCGCAGGCCGACTGCCCCAGGCGGAGGAGTCCTACCGCCGCTACCTGGAAGACCAGCCCGGGGACGCGAAGGCCTGGGCCGGACTGGGCGCCACCCTCTGCAAGGTTGGTCGCGCCGAGGAGGCCGAGGAAGCCTGCCGGCGCGCGGTGAAGCTGGAGCCGGAGCATGTGGGCGGCCTCTTCCACCTGGGCGTCGCCCTTTCCCTCAAGGGTCGCCACCGGGAAGCGGAGCCCTGCTTCCTCCGGGTGCTCGAGCGCCAACCACGGGATCTCTTCGCACGGCTGGCCCTGGGCGAGTGCCTGCTCCAGACGGGTCGCGAATCGGAGGCCCTGCCCCACCTGGAGCAGGTGCTGGCCAAGGCCCCGGGGAACACCCAGGCCTTCCGGCGGGTCCTGCTGGTCCATCACCTGCTTGGCCACGACGCTGAGGCCATGCGGCTCATCGAGGATTGGATCCGGAAGGACCCCGGCAACCCCGACCGGATCTGGGAGCGGGGCGTGCGACACCTCTTCGCGGGTAGGTACCGCGAGGGGTGGCGGGATTACGAAGCGCGTCTGGAGGCCCGCGATCAGACCCGCACACCCATCGGCCCCTTCGTCCAGCCCCGGTGGGACGGGCGTCCCTTTCCAGGGAGGACCCTCCTCCTCCATGCCGAGCAGGGGTTCGGCGACACGCTCATGTTCATCCGCTTCGCCAAACTTGCGAAGGCGCGCGGAGGGAGGGTGGTGGCCCTCGTGCAACCCCAACTGCGGGATCTCATTGCGACCTGCGAAGGCGTCGATGTGGCCGTATCCTTCGGCGACCTGCTACCCACCTTCGATTGTTACCTCCCCCTGCTATCGCTGCCCGGGGTGTTCGGGATCGAGGAGGCCACCCTCCCCGCGGAAGTCCCCTACCTCCAAGTGCCGGCTCGGATTCCCAACGGGGAGGCGCTGTCGCGCATCTTCGCCGTGCCCACGGAGCGACTCCGCATCGGATACGCCTGGGCTGGCAGTTCCGGCAATCGCGAGGACAGTTCCCGTTCCCTCAGGCCCGAGTCCCTGGCCCCTCTGGGGGCGATCCCCGACACCGCCTGGCATTGCTTCCAGATGCCATCCCCCCCATCCTGCCCCTTCCCCTCCGTACCCCTCAGCCCCCTGCTCAGTTCCTTCTCCGACACGGCCTTCGCCCTCAGCCACATGGACCTGGTCATCACCGTGGACACGGCGCTGGCGCACCTGGCCGGGGCCCTCGGGATTCCCACCTTCCTGATGCTGCGCAAGAACTCCGAATGGCGCTGGCAAATGGATCGGACGGACAGTCCCTGGTATCCCACCCTCCGGATCTACCGTCAGCCGAGGCTCGGGGACTGGGACGCCGTGATCCACGCCATCGTCGCCGATCTGACCGGCGGGGGTGGGACGGAAGCCCCCTCGTCGGCCCTGGAATGGGCGGAGACCGCAGAGCGGCTCCGACTGGAACACCGACTTCCCGAAGCCGTGGAGGCCGCCGATCGCGCCCTCGAACTCGACGCCGAACTGGTACCGGCCACCGCCACCCTGGGCCTCGCGCTTGCGGGTATGGAGCGCTTCGAGGAAGCCGAGACGCCCCTCCGCCATGCACTGGGACAACGGCCCGACGACACTCCCGCGCGCCTGTCCCTGGTGGAATGCCTCATCCGGCGCGGGGACTTCGACTCTGCGGTGGAGCAGCTTGAGGTCGTGCTACGAGTCGAGCCCTCGCACGCTGGCGCCCTTCAGCGCCAGCTGGAGATCCTCACCGCCCTGGGGGATCGCCCCGGGGCGATCCGGACCTTGGACCGCTGGCTGGCTGTGGCGCCGGATCGCGTCGACCTCCGCTGGGAACGTGGAACGATCCATCTGATGGAAGGCCACTACCTGCAGGGGTGGGAGGACTTCGAGGCCCGGCTGGAACTCGGGGGACACGCCCCAACCGATCCCGGTGCCTTCATCCGCCCGCGCTGGGGGGGCGCGCCCTTCCCCGGAAAGACCTTGCTTCTCCATTCCGAGCAGGGCCTCGGCGATACGCTGATGTTCATCCGCTTCGCCCGGAAGGCGAAGGCCCGGGGCGGGCGGGTGATCGCCGTGGTGCAACCCTCGCTCGTGGATCTCATCGCCACCTGTGAGGGGGTGGACCTGGTGGTGCCCAACGACGCCCCCTGGCCTCCCTGCGATCTGCACCTTCCCCTCCTCTCGCTTCCAAAGGTCCTTCATGTCGAAGCGGAGGACATCCCCTGCGAGGTGCCCTACCTCAGCGTGCCGCCCTGGACACCGAACCGGACCGTGCTCCAGGAGGTGCTGTCCGTCCCCACCCGGAAGCTCCGCGTCGGCTACGCCTGGTCGGCCGGAACCCACAATGCCGTTCCCTCCACCACCTTCGCCCGCCTCGGGAGCCTGCCCGAGGTGGCTTGGCACTGCTTCCAGGTCCCCGTTCCCGAAGCCCTCCCGATCCGGTCGGTGCCCCTCAGCCCGCTGCTCACCACCTTTTCCGACATGGCCTCCGCGCTCGAGTCCATGGACCTGGTCATCACCGTGGACGCCCCGCTGGCCCACCTCGCCGGCGCCTTCGGCATCCCCACCTTCCTGATCCTGCCCTTCGGTGCTGACTGGCGCTGGCAGTGGGATCGCTCCGACAGCCCCTGGTACCCGACCTTGCGCGTCTACCGTCAAGCTTCCCCGGGGGACTGGGACTCCGCCATTGACGCGATCCTCAGGGACCTCACCCAGGATCAGTAGGGTTTGTAGCCCTTCAGGGCCCGGGCCCCGTCCGCTTGGAGATCCAGCTCCTTCCGCAGCCGGTCCCGCTCCAGGCTGAGACGATCCGCCTCCTCGTTGAGGCGCTGGGCGAGGGCATGGCAGCGGGCCACGATGGCCGACCACTCCGGCCCCCGATCGACGCCCGCAAGGGCCTCATCGAACCGGGCGCGCCAGGCGGCCAGGGCCTCCCCCTCCACGCCCTCACCCCCAAGGCGTGCCTCCAGTTCATCGAGAAGGGTCACGAGGTCCAGATCGCTCACACCGAGAAGTCCCGGGGGGCGTCCGGTGCGGGCGCGGGGGCCGCCGCGGTCTTCCGGCGGTGCAGCTCCTCCCAGGTCTCCTTCATCTCGCCCATCAGGCGGGCCACGGTCTCAAGTCGTTCCGGCTTGTTCAACTGCGCGGCAGAGAAGACCTCATCGGACCACCAGTCGTAGATGCGGATGAGATTCTCGACGACCTCCCCCCCGTCCTTGTGGTTCAGCCGGTCCTTGAGCTCGAGGATGATATCGGCGGTGCGGTTGGTGCACCGGGCCTGCTCCATGAGGTTCCGCTGCTTCATGGCCTCCAGGGTGAGCTTGATGAAGCGCTGCCCGCCTTCCAGGAGGAGGGCGGTCATCTGCTCGGGGCTCGCGGACTGGATCCGCTGGAGCAGGTACTGGTCGGAAGCCTTTTCAGCCGTGTAACCCTTCATCGCTGACCTCACCCCCCCTTCATCGGAAACCGGCCCCAGCCTGATGAGTTCCAGACCACCCGCGCAGGGCCCTGCCCCCCTCCGGCACGGCACCCGCCCGGGGCCCTTCCGGCACGCCCTCCCGGGATCCCCGGTAAAGGGGGCTCCAGTTCGCGCGAATCCTTGCTGGAAAAGGATCTGATGCCCCTCATCCCACGCCTGGACAGAGAGGGTTTCGGAGGACCCTTCGGATGGCCGAGGGGCACCCCTACCGGGGAGGGATCCCGGGCCTCCATCCAACCTTCGGTATGGATGCCCCGAACCTCCAGGGAGGATGTCCCGCGCGCTTCTCTGCACGCGCAGATGCAGCGTTTTCGGGCATCCGCGGACACTTGGACCTTGGATCAATCCCCTCGGACCGCGGATCCGGGTTCGCCCCATCCGTCTCCGGTCCGTCGCGCGACCGATCCAGCGCCCGGAAGGCCCTCCGACGGCAGTCGATGCGTCGTGAATGCAGTGCCCGCGCAGATCCGCGTCCGGCGTGGGTCCGCGCGAACCGAATTTCCGGTCGAGCTAGCGGCAAAAAAAATCACTTTTTTTCAATTTTCTCTGTTGACGACCGAAATAGTGCTGGTTTGATGTTGTCTCAGAGGGAAACCGCACCTATTCTTTTCAGAAGTAACCAACCATCGGAGTCGGGAATATTGAGGTC
>DATFAX010000090.1:0-2304 GCA_035254125.1 Holophagaceae bacterium
CGACCGCGGCGGCGAGGTCACCTACCACGGGCCCGGCCAGATCGTGGTCTACCCCATCTGCAACCTGCGGGGCGGACGGGAGGACGTGGGCCGCCTGGTGCGCGGCCTCGAGGAGGCCATGATCCGCACCGCGGCGGACTACGGCATCACCGCCGAGCGGCTGAAGGGCGCGCCGGGCATCTGGGTGCGCACGGAGCGGGGCCTGGAGAAACTGGGGGCTGTGGGCCTGCACCTGAGCCGCTGGATCACCACCCACGGCATCGCCTTCAATGTGGACCCCTTCCTGCCCCATTTCCGGTGGATCGTGCCCTGCGGCTTCACGGACAAGGGCGTCTGCAGCCTCCGTTCCCTGCTGGGGGAGGCCTGCCCCGGCCTGGAGGAGGCCATGGATCATCTCCAGCGGCACCTCTGCGACGTGCTCCAGCTGGACCTGCAGCCCACGCGCCCCACCAGCCGCAGCGTCGGAGCCCTCACCTGGCGGCGGGGCGCGGACGGGCCCGAGATCCTCATGATGCTCCGCCAGCCGCAGCACGGGTGCTGGTGGTCCAGCGTCACGGGCATGGTGGAGCCCGGCGAGGCCCTGGAGGCGGCCGCCCATCGCGAGCTGCTCGAGGAGACGGGGCTGCTGGGGCGCCTGGAGCCGCTGGGCCTCCAGCACAGCTTCTGGGTGGATCCCGCCGTGGTGCGCTTCCCCGACGCGGAGCCCCGCTTCAACACCGAGACCTGCTTCTCCATGGAGGTGGCCCCGGACGCCGAGGTGCGGCTGGAGCTGGACGAGCACAGCGAATACCGGTGGTGCGGCATCGACGAGGCCCAGTTCCTCATGAAGTGGGAGGGCTCTAAGGCCGCCCTGCGCCTGCTGGCGTCCAGGCTCGCCGCCCCCGCGGGAAATGGGCCCTGACGGATCCCCTCCGTCCTTGATACGGTGAAGGGTTCGGAGGCCCCATGTTCCCCACCTTCACCGAGGACCAGATCGCCATCCGGGACGCCGCCCGGGACTTCGCCATGGAGCAGATCGAGCCCGGCGCCCTGGCCCGCGACCACAGCTCGGAATTCCCGAAGGCGATCATCCAGCAGCTGGGCGAGATGGGCTTCATGGGCATGTGCGTGCCCGAGGCCTACGGCGGCGCCGGCGTGGACTACCTCAGCTACATCCTGGCCCTGGAGGAGATCGCCCGGGTGGACGCCTCCGTCGCCGTCACCATGAGCGTGAACAACTCCGTGGCCTGCGCCCCCGTGCTCACCTTCGGCACCGAGGCCCAGAAGCAGAAGTACCTGAAGCCCATGGCCAGCGGCGAAGTGCTGGGCGGCTTCATGCTCACGGAGCCCGACGCCGGCAGCGACGCCGCGGCGCTGAAGTGCCGGGCCAGCCAGGTGGACGGCGGTTGGAAGCTCAACGGCGCGAAGGCCTGGATCACCAACGGCGGCGTGGGCCGCTACTTCGTCACCATGGCCATCACCCATCCCGAGAAGGGCAAGAAGGGCATCACCGCCTTCATCGTGGACGCCGAGACCCCCGGCGTCGTCATGGCCAAGCCCGAGGAGAAGATGGGGCTCCGCTCCAGCAAGACCGTCATGGTCACGCTGGAGGATGCCTTCGTGCCCGACGAGGCCGTGCTCGGGGACTTCGGCCAGGGCCTCACCGTCGCGCTCAACGGCCTGGACGGCGGCCGCATCGGCATCGCCGCGCAGTCCGTGGGCATCGCCCAGCGGGCCCTGGAGGAGAGCATCGCCTACGCGAAGACCCGCCACACCTTCGGCAAGCCCATCGGCGAGCACCAGGCCATCCAGACCTACCTCGCGGAGATGGAGGCCAAGGTCCAGGCTTCGCGCCTGCTGGTCTACAAGGCCGCGATCCTGAAGAACGCCGGGCAGCCCTGCACCCTCGAGGCCGCCACCGCCAAGCTCTTCGCGACGGAAAGCGCCGTCTGGGTCTGCGACCGGGCCGTGCAGATCCACGGCGGCTACGGCTACTCGCGCGAGTACGTGGTGGAACGGCTGTACCGGGATGTCCGGGTCACCACGATCTACGAGGGCACCTCGGAGATCCAGCGCATGGTCATCGCCCGTCAGCTCATGAAGTAGGCGTTCTTGGCCCCGGCAATGATTCAACACGTGATGAAATTAATCTTGAACCCCTGCCCTGCCCCATTCATCCTGGGCATGGATCCAGGGGTCCAAGGCTAAACGCCCTGCCCTCTCCTCCCGTAGGCCGAGGGTCCTGACGGCGGTTCTTTTCGACAGATAGGAGCGGTGATGACGCGAGCCCCTTACCTAACGGCCATGCTGATCGCGGGCGGCCTG
>DATFAX010000091.1:0-52263 GCA_035254125.1 Holophagaceae bacterium
CAAAATCCTCAACGTCGAGCGGGCGCGCTCCGACAAGATCCTCGGCTCGGCCGAAATCGGCACGTTGATCACCGCGCTCGGCACCGGCATCGGGCGCGAGGACTTCGAGATCGACAAGTGCCGCTATCACAAGATCATCATCATGACCGACGCCGACGTGGACGGCAGCCACATCCGCACGCTCCTGCTCACCTTCTTCTACCGGCAGATGCCGGAGCTTGTGGAACGCGGCTACCTCTACATCGCCCAGCCGCCCCTCTACAAAGTCAAGAAGGGCAAGACGGAGAAGTACCTCAAGGACGAGCGGGCCCTGGAAGAGTTCCTGTTCCAGAAGGCCCTGGACGGCTGGACCCTCACCCTCCCCGCGGGGGCGGAGCTGAAGGGCGCCGCCCTGGTGCGCGAGCTCAAGAAGTGGGGCGAGATGGGCCAGCTCTACAGCAAGCTGGAGCGCCGCGGCTACTCCAAGCCCCTGGTGGATGGCCTCCTCCAGGCGGGTCTCCTGGATGCCGACCGCTTCAACAGCGCCCTCTCTGTGGCGGTGCTGGCCAAGGCCATCGAGCATGCGAAGCTGGGCACCTGTCAGGTGGAGAGCACGGAAGCCATCGAAGGCACGGAGACCGTGGAGGCTGTGCCCGCGGTCCACACCCTCAAGCTCGTCCGGATGCACCTGAACCGTCCCATCGCCCTGTGGGTGGATGCCCACGTGGCCCACTGGCATGAGTTCCGGCGCCTGGCGGCCCTGAAGATCGACCTGGAGTCCTTCCTGGGCGGCGAGCTGAAGCTCACCCGCGTGAAGGCGGCGAAACCCGAGAAGGCGGCCGACAAGGCCGTGGAGAAGGATGAGGACGACACGGAGGCCATTGAGGCCCCCAAGCTCGACAAGGAGATGACCTTCTCCGAGCCCGAGGCCCTCATGGCCGCGGTCATGGAGGAGGGCAAGCGGGGCCTCACCGTCCAGCGCTACAAGGGGCTGGGCGAGATGAATCCCGAGCAACTCTGGGAGACCACCATGGATCCCGAGCGGCGCACCTTCCTCCAAGTGCGGGTAGATGACGCCGTGGAAGCCGACGAGATCTTCACCGTCCTCATGGGCGATGCCGTGGAACCCCGCCGGCGCTTCATCGAAAGCAACGCCCTCCTCGCCGAGAACATCGACATCTAGCCGGGGCAGGGGATGTTCCACGTGGAACGCCCCCACCCACCCCTCCTGGACCTCGACCCCGCACGACCCTGTTCCACGTAGAACACCGGATACCCCATGAGCCGTATTGAACCGCTGGAAATCGAAAAGGAGATGCGCAAGTCCTACCTGGACTATGCCATGTCCGTCATCGTGGGCCGCGCCCTGCCGGATGTGCGGGACGGCCTGAAGCCTGTGCACCGCCGCGTCCTCTACGCCATGAAGGAGGCCGGGAACGAGTGGAACCGAGCCTACAAGAAGTCCGCCCGTACGGTGGGTGACGTGATGGGTAAGTACCACCCCCACGGCGACTCCGCGATCTACGACACCCTCGTCCGCATGGCCCAGCCCTTCTCCATGCGCCACGTGCTGGTGGATGGCCAGGGCAACTTCGGCTCCATCGATGGCGACAGCGCGGCGGCCATGCGTTACACCGAGGCCCGCCTCTCCCGCCTCTCCAACGAGCTGATGTCCGACATCGACCAGGAGACGGTGGACTACGGGCCCAACTACGACGGCAGCCTCGAGGAGCCCCTCGTCCTGCCCGCCCGCTTCCCCAACCTCCTCGTGAACGGCTCCCAGGGCATCGCCGTGGGCATGGCCACCAGCATCCCCCCCCACAACCTGCGGGAGTGCTGCTCGGCCCTCATGGCCCTCATCGATGACCCCGAGCTCTCCTTCAGCCAGCTGGTCACCCACATCCAGGGTCCCGATTTCCCGGGCGGCGGCATCATGCTCGGAACCGAGGGCGTCATGGACGCCTACCGCACGGGGCGCGGCCGCTGCGTCGTGCGCGCCAAGTCCCACACGGAGACCACCCGCATCAAGAACAAGGGCGAGGTGGAGCAGCTGGTCTTCACGGAGCTGCCCTACCAGGTGAACAAGGCGACGACCATCGAGAAGATCGCCGAGCTCGTCCGCGAGAAGAAGATCGACGGCATTTCCGACATCCGCGACGAGAGCGACCGCGAGGGCATCCGCCTCGTCATCGACCTCAAGAAGGGCGAGGCCTCCGAGATCGTCCTGAACCAGCTCTACCAGCAGACCCAGCTGCAGAACTCCTTCCCCATCACCATGCTCTGCATCGTGAACGGGCAGCCCCGGGTCTGCACCCTGAAGGAGATCCTCCAGGAGTTCATCGGGTTCCGCCGCGAGGTGGTCACCCGGCGCACCATGTTCCAGCTGCGCAAGGCCGAGGAGCGGCACCACATCCTCATGGGCCTGAAGATCGCCCTGGACAACCTGGATGCCGTCATCAAGCTCATCCGGGCCAGCAAGAACCCCGAGGAGGCCAAGACCGGCCTCATGCAGAAGTTCGGGCTCAGCGACAAGCAGTCCCAGGCCATCCTCGACATGCGCCTCCAGCGCCTCACGGGCCTGGAGCGGGACAAGATCATGGAGGAGCTGGCCGAGGTCGAGGCCACCATCAAGCGCCTCAAGGCCATCCTCGCCGACGAGAAGCTCCTGCTCAACGTCATCAAGGACGAACTCAAGGTGGTGGCCGAACAGTTCGGCAACCCCCGCCGCACGGAGATCACCGGCTTCTCCGGCGACATCCGCATGGAGGACGTGGTGCCCGACGACCCCATGGTCGTCACCCTCTCCAAGACGGGCTACATCAAGCGCACCGAGCTCATGGCCTACCGCAAGCAGCGCCGCGGCGGGAAGGGCAAGGTGGGCATGAAGACCAAGGACGAGGATTTCGTCGAGCAGCTCTTCCTCACCAAAGCCCACGACACCCTGCTGATCTTCACGGATCACGGCTACGTCTACGCCATCAAGGTCTACGACATCCCCGAGAGCGGGGCCGCCAACCGGGGCAAGCACATCAAGAACCTCATCAGCCTGAAGGACGGGGAGAACCCCGTGACCTTCATGGCCCTGCGGGACTTCCCCGAGGGTGAGTACCTCGTCTTCGCCACCGCCGACGGCACCATCAAGAAGACCTCCCTGTCGGCCTACGCCAACATCCGGTCCAACGGCCTCATCGCCCTCAACATCGAGGACGGGAACAGCCTCGTGGCCGTGCGCCGGTCCACGGGCAACCAGCACGTGCTCCTGGCCTCGGCCCTGGGCAAGGCCATCCGCTTCCCCGAGGAGGAGGTCCGCGCCACGGGCCGCGCCACCACGGGCGTGCGCGGCATGAAGCTCGCCGACAAGGACCACATCGTGGACATGGAGCTGGCGGATCCCCTCCCGGACCTGCCGGAAGGGGTGGAGGCCGACGAGAGCACCGCCGCCTACGGCATGCTCCTCACGGTCACGGAGAAGGGCTTCGGCAAGCGCAGCCTCGTGCAGGACTACCGCCTGCAGGGTCGCGGCGGCCAGGGCGTGATCAACATCCGGGCCGGGGTCCGCAACGGTCACGTGGTGGGCTTCAAGATCATCCGCCCCGATGAGGGCTGCCTCCTCATCACCTCCGAGGGCATGACCATCCGCTTCGATGGTGACAGCGTCCGCAAGACGGGCCGCGCCGCCATGGGGGTCAGCCTCATGAAGACGGCCTCCGCCGAGGACAAGGTCGTGGGCATCGCCAAGATCGATGCCGCCGCGCACGCCCTGGATGAGGAAGACGACGACACGGAAGCCGCCACCCCGGGTCCCGACGAGTCCGGTGAACAGGGCAAGCTGCCCATCGCCTAAAGCCGCCTGAAGGGGGCAGGGCAGGGGCCGACCTCCGGGTCGGCCCCTTTGCGTTGGGGACGCCGGTCACGCGCATCCTCGTGGCACAATGGCCCTTGAATCGCCAGGAGTGGGCATGGAGCGTTTCTTTCGATTGAAGGAGAAGGGGACGACTGTCGCCACCGAGGTCCTCGCCGGTACGACCACCTTCATCTCCCTGGCCTACGTGGTGTCGCTGGTGCCCAACGCCTTCCTGAAGGCCGCCGGCATCCCCCCGGAATTGGGCTTTACGGCCTTCGTGGTGGTGGCCATCCTCTCCACCCTCATTGGGGCCCTCTACGCCAACCTGCCCATCGCCTTCGCATCGGGGATCGGGCTCTCCGCCTTCTTCGCGTTCACGGTCTGCGCCCCCAAGACCCAGGGCGGCATGGGGTACACCATCCAGGTCGCCCTCACGGCCCTGCTGCTGGAGGGCCTCGTCTTCATCGCCCTGAGCGCCATGAAGGTACGGGAAGCCTTCATGGAGGCCATCCCTTTCTCGTTGAAGAAGGGCATCGCCGTGGGCATCGGCCTCTTCATCGCCATCATCGGCTTCGTGGACGCCGGCATCACCCGGGTGGGCCTGAAGCTGGATGCGGATGCCGTGCTGCCGGCCCTCCAGAAGGATCCCAGCGCGGTCTTCGGCCTCCATGACATCGGGAACCTCTTCCTCGCCAAGTTCTGGGACCAGGGGCACCTCACCCCCGCCTTCTGGTCCGTGGCCGGCCTCGTCTTCATCGCCGTCCTCCTGGCGCGGAAGGTCCGGGGGGCCCTCCTCCTCGGCATCCTGGCCGTGACCCTGGCGGGGCTCCTGCCCGAGCGCCTCGGGGGCGGGTTCACCCATGTGCCCCAGGGGGCCCTCTTCCAGGTGCCCGCCTGGCCCCACCTCTTCCAGTACGACTGGAGCTGGGTCCACACCCTGGGCGGGGTGCTGAACATCTTCATCATCCTGTTCACCCTGCTCTTCGTGGACATGTTCGACACCATCGGCACCCTCATGGGCATCGGGGCCCAGGGCAAGATGCTGGATGCCGAGGGGCGCTTCCCCGGCGCCTCCAAGGCCTTCATGGCCGACGCCGTGGGCACCACCTTCGCCTCCATGTTCGGTACCACGGCCGTGACTGCCTACATCGAGAGCGCTTCAGGGGTGGCCGCCGGCGGGCGCACGGGGCTTACGGCCCTCACCGTGGCCGGGTGGTTGCTGCTGACCCTCTTCCTCTCCCCGCTCTTCCTCATGGTGCCCCTCCAGGCCACGGCGCCAGCCCTGATGCTCATCGGGTTCTACATGCTGTCGGAGCTCCGGGAGATCGCCTTCGAGGACGTCACCGAGTCCCTGCCGGCCTACCTGGCGGTGGTGGTCATGCCCTTCACCTTCTCCATCGTGAACGGCATCGCCCTGGGCATGATCGCCTACACGGTGCTCAAGGTGGCCACGGGGCGCCGCCGGGAGGTGAGCCCCATCGTCTGGGGCCTCTCCGGGGTCTTCCTCATCAAGCTGCTCTTCCTGTCCGCCTAGAGCCAGGGCCCCCAGTCGCCCCCGGGGATCTCCGTGGCCTCCTGCTCGAGGCGGGGCAGATGTTCCATGTGGAACGCCCAGGTCCAGGCCACGAAGGTGGCCCCCCCTTCCAGGAGCACGGGCAGGAGCCGGGCCTCGGCCCCGGCCTCGGACGCGAGTGCGTCCAAGTCCGCCAGGGCCCGCTGGAGGGCGTCCTCATCGTCGTAGCCGATGAAGTCCCCCACCACCCACCCGGGGCCCGGGGGCAGGGCGCCGGGGATGTCGCCGGGCACGAGGGCGGGCTGGCCCACTTCCGGCATGTGGAAGAGGCGCCCGGGGGCGAAGGCCCTGCAAGTGCCTTCGGGGTGGGTGCGGGCCACCCAGCGGTGGTGGGCGCCGCCCTCCCGCAGGGGGCCGTAGACGAAGAGACCGTCCGCCTGCATGGGGCTACTTCATGGTCCGCATCTTCCGCAGCCAGTCCATGAAGGGGGGCGTGGCGGAGAGGTCGGGGCCCAGGATCCGCACCACGGCGGCGCTGGCGGGGTCCGCGGGCAGGGGGAGCTCGGGGCCTTCGGCGTCCTCGGGAAGCTCCGCCAGGCCGGGCAGGGCGGCCTCCCACTTGAAGAGGGCCAGGTCCACGCCCGAGGTGGCCTTGCGGGCCCGGCGCAGGGACTGGAAGGCGGCCCCGGGCTGGTCCTGGGTGAAGGCCAGGTAGGCCTGGAGCCAGTGCATGAGGGCCGGCGAATCCGTACCCATGCGGGCCGTCCAGGTGTCCAGGGCCTCCAGGTCCTCCACCTGCAGGGCCGCGTGCACGAAGAGGGGGAAGCAGCCGAAGGCGTCGGCCCCGGCCTCCCGGTAGATCTCGTCCACCAGGGCCACCACCTCCCCGGGGCGGTCCAACTCTCCCAGGGTGTAGGCCCACTCGCGCATGGCCCGGTGCAGGCGGAGGCAGGCAATGTCCTCCACCCCTTCGCCCTCCGCCAGGGCCGCACGGCTCTCCGGGTCCAGCCCCTCCCGCAGCTCCGTGGCCAGGGCCTCCAGGCGCGCGGCCCGCGGCTCGGGTTCAAGGGTCAGCACGGCCTCCAGGATGCGCACCTCGGCGTTGCCCGGGGCCAGGGCCCGGGCCGCCTCGAAGTTGGGCATGGCCGACTCGGGATCGTCCACGTCCAGGTCCTCCCAGGCCAGCAGGGCGTGGTCCTCGGCCATGGCCTCGGCATCGTCGGCCAGCACCGTCAGCAGGCGCTCCAGGGAGGGCCCTTCCTCGTGGGAGAGCACCGCCTCCCGGGCCTCCTCCGAGGGGTGCGTGTCCATGAAGCGCGCCATGAGCCGCGACCAGCGGCTGGCGTCCAAGGGATCGGAGGGGATGAAGGTGGACAGCTCGTGGGACATGCCTTCAGGCTCCCATGAATGGGGGCGGGGAGCGAGGCTTGGGCGGCTGTGGTCCGGTGGACAAATCTAAGGGGCCTTAGATTCAAAAGGGAAACCCACTCGAACGCCGCAATGACGAGTCCGGGCTGAGGCTGGTGGAGCGGAAGGATCAAAAGGGGACGCATTAAATGTCATGTATTGGTATGGTTTTACAATGGGTGGATCCACCCACATGGGGATGCATGAAAAAGCTGGCGCAAGGGATTTGGCTCTCGGGGATCGTGGGAATGAGCGCGCTACCGGCCCGGGCCGACAAACCCGCGAGCGCTCTCGTTTTCACGCGGGAGATCCGGAGCCATGGAAACCCTCCTCCCCCTGCCGGTTTGCAGGAGTACCGAGAGGCGATCAAACAGTTGTCCTTGGCCCAAGGGAAGGATCCGGCCCCTGGAGTGGAGCTTCTCCATCGGGGGGATGAGAAAGGCTTCAGTCCGGCTACCTATGCCTTGGGGGTCCTGCATGCCTTTGGGCAGGAGGGCGTTCCCCAGAATGCTGCCGAGGGCCTCAGGCTGATCCGGAAGGCGGCGGCTGCAGGGAATGCGAACGCCCAATTCACGCTCGGGAAACTGATGGGAAGTGGCGTAGGAATGTCGAAACAGCCCCGATTGGCCCTGATTCTCCTCAGGGGGGCCGAATCCGGGGGCGTCCTGCAGGCGAAGGAGGGTATCAGGGAATTGAAGGGGCAGCTGGCGCTCCCAGGCGGCGTACCAGATGGATGGGCCGATCTGGAGGACTGCAGGCTCGTGGAGCCCTACCCCTCCAAAGCACTGCCGAAGGCCTGGGAGAAGGAGCCTACCAGTGGGCTCCTCGTGATGGCCTTGGAGGTGGATTCCGCAGGCAATGTGGTCCTGGCCCAGGAGGTTTTTGGCCGACCCGAATTGGTGAAGGAGGGCCTGGAATTGGCACGACAGCTCCATTTCAAGCCCCGGATGGCCGGGGGAGTTCCCCAACCCTTCAAGACGCTCTTATCCATACGCTTGATCGAGGATCACTCTTGGGTGACCCAAGGGAGGGTGATCACCACGGAAACCTATGATGTTCTCCCAGGGGGGATTCTGTTCCGCCACTGAGCCTGGGCGGCAGAGGGTGAATTGATCCAAGCCCGACCGCGGCTCGTGGAGTTTGCCTCCGGAGGCAGTTGGCGAATCGTCCGTCGGCCCTGGTGCGGGTCCTACCGCAGTCCAGCCCCGTGGGCTGCTCCGTTTTGCCGTACTCTGGAATTCTCCCGTGTGGGACACCCCGGAAAGGACCCCCCATGGCCCGTGTGAATTACGCCTTCGCCAAGAAGCAGCGCGAACAGGCGAAGAAGGCTGAGAAGGCCGCGAAGAAGCAGCGCAAGGCGATCCTGGCCCTGGCGGGGGAGTCGGAGCCCGACGAGACGCCCGAAGGCACCGAGGAAACCCCTGAGGGCGAAGGCGCCCCTGAGGCTCCCGACCCGGCCTAAGCCACCCCACCCAGCCCGAACGAACCGGGGCCCCCGGACCGTGTGGTCGGGGGCCCCGGGGCTTTCAGGTCCTCACTCGGGAATGGGGAACTTGGCGCTGAGGGCGAAGACTTCGCCCTGGATGGCCTTGAGGGCGGCTTCATCGTCCTTGGCCTTGAGCACGCGGTCGATCCAGCCGGCGATGAGGGCCATCTCGGCCTCCTTCATGCCCCGGGTGGTGAGGGCGGGAGTGCCCAGGCGGATGCCGCTGGGCTTGAGGGGGGGGTTGGGGTCGAAGGGGATGCCGTTCTTATTGGTGGTGAGGCCGGCCTTGTCGAGGGCCTTCTCGGCCTCGCTGCCGTAGATGCCCTGGGCGAACACGTCCACCAGCATGAGGTGGTTGTCGGTGCCGCCGCTGACGATGCGCCAGCCCTTGGCCTGGAGGGCCTGGGCGAGGGCCTGGGCGTTGGCGATCACCTGGGCGCTGTAGGCCTTGAATTCAGGCTTGAGGGCCTCGCCGAAGGCCACGGCCTTGGCGGCGATGACGTGCATGAGGGGGCCGCCCTGCACGCCGGGGAAGAGCGCCCGGTCCAGATCCTTGGCGTACTTCTCCTTGCAGAGAATCAGGCCGCCGCGGGGGCCGCGGAGGGTCTTGTGGGTGGTGGTGGTGGCGAAGTCGGCGTAGGGCACGGGGCTGTCGTGGTGGCCCGTGGCCACGAGGCCCGCGAAGTGGGCCATGTCCACCATGAGGAGGGCGCCCACCTCATCCGCGATCTCGCGGAAGGCCTTGAAGTCCCAGGCCCGGGGGTAGGCGGAGGCGCCGGCGACGATCATCTTGGGCTTGTGCTGGCGGGCGAGGCTGCGGACCTCGTCCATGTCCACGCGCTCATCACTCTTGCGAACATGATAACCATTGAAATGATAGAGGATACCACTCGAATTGAGGGGGTGGCCGTGGGTCAGGTGGCCGCCGTGGGCCAGGTCCAGGCCCAGGACGCTGTCGCCCGGCTTCAGCATGGCCATGTACACGGCCATGTTGGCCTGGGCGCCGCTGTGGGGCTGCACGTTGGCGTGCTCCGCGCCGAAGAGCTGCTTGGCGCGGTCGCGGGCGAGGTTCTCCACCACGTCCACGTGCTCGCAGCCGCCGTAGTAGCGGCGGCCGGGGTAGCCTTCCGCGTACTTGTTGGTGAAGTGGGACCCCATGGCCTGCATCACCGCGGTGGAGGCGTAGTTCTCCGAGGCGATGAGCTCCAGGTGATGGCGCTGGCGCCCCATCTCGGCCTGGAGGGCGTCAAAGATGGCGGCGTCGCCGGCTTTGAGGGCTTCGTACATGGGGGATCTCCTGCAGCGATTCTCGCATAGCGGGCCGAGCATCCGTCACGGGGCGTTGATATGGTGGAACCTCCCATGCCGCTCCGAACCGCCTTGGTCCCGCTCCTGGCGACGCTGTGCGTCGCCGGGGCGGAGCTGCGCCGGCCCCAGACGCCGTGGCCGGCCCTGCGGGCGTTCACGAGCCACGATGGGCTCCCCCAGAACAGCGCCATGGGCCTCGCCTTCGACCGCGAGGGCCGCCTCTGGGTGGCCACCCAGGATGGCGCCGCGGTGTTCAATGGGCAGGCCTGGCGCCCCCTCAACCTGCCCGATCGGCAAGTGTCCAATTTTCTGCGCTGCGTGGCCCTCGATGGGGAGGGGGCCCTCTGGTTCGGCCGCCAGGAAGGGGGCCTCGCCCGATGGGATGGCGCTCACTGGACCCTGCTGGGGCCCGAGTCCCTGGCCGGTGCGAGCCGTGTGAACGCGCTCGGGGCCGGGGCCGGGGCGCTGTGGGTGGGCACCCACACCCGCGGCCTCCTGCGGCTCCAGGAGGGGCGGGTCACGGGGCGGTGGTTGCCCGGAACTGAGATCCGCCGGCTGGCCTTCCAGGGCCCGGTGCTCTGGATCAGCACCAGCGAGGGGTTGCATCGCCTGGTGGCGGGGCGCCTGGAGCCGGTGGCCCTGCCGCAGGGCACCACGGCCCCAGCGGTGGCCTGGGATGGGGAAGGCCGCACCTGGATGGCTTCGGCCCAGGGCTTGTGGCGGCGGGAGGGCCGGCGCTGGGTGCCGGAACCCTTGCCGCCGGGCTGGACCGGGGCGAGCACCCTGGCCTTCACCCGTGAGGCCCGGGGGCGCGACCGCCTCTGGCTTGGCAGCGCCAGCCAGGGCCTCGCCAGCCGGGAAGGGGCGGGCCCCTGGGACATGCTGGATCTGCGGGCGGGGCTCCCGGGCCTCACGGTGAACCGCCTCCTGGTCCAGGCCGACGGCGGGCGGGCCCGCCGCCTGTGGGTGGGCCTGGATGAGGGGCTCGTGCGCCTGGAGCGGGGCGGCTGGTCCCGCCTCACGGCGGCCCACGGGCTGCCGGCCCTGTCCACCTATGGCTTGGGCGGCGATGGGGCGGGGACCTGGTGGATGGGCACCCGGGGCGGATTGTGGGAAGGGCACCTGGGGCAGGTGAAGGTGGCCTTTCCCGGGCAGACGGTGAACGCCGTGCTGACCCGCGCCGATGGGTCCGTCTGGGCGGCGGCCGGCGGGGGCCTCGCCCGCCGCGAGGGCGGCGTCTGGCGCCCCGTGCCGCTGCCCTTCGCGCCCCAGGGATTCCGACGCCTCTACGAGATCGACGGGGACCTCTGGACCCTGGGGGGTGAGGTGGGCCTCGTGCGGCTCCACGGGGGACGTTGGGAGGCCTGGGGGGAGGCCCAGGGCCTGCCCACCAAGGCCCTGCACAGCCTGCTCCGCACGGAGGAGGGGCTTTGGGTGGGCACCGAGAGCGCCGGCCTCTACCTCTGGCGGCAGGGGCGCTGGATCCACCACGCGCGCGCCACGGGGTTGCCGAACCAGACGGTGATGGACCTGCGGGAGGTCCGCGGCTCCGATGGCCGGCGCTGGCTGCTGGCGGCCACGGAGAGCGGCGGTCTGGCCTATGCGGAGCTGGGGGCGGGGGATCCCGCGCAGCTGATGTGGCGGGTGGTGGCGGAGGATACGACCCCGGCGCTGCCCAACAACACCGTTTACCAGATCCAGGTGGATGGCCGGAACCGCGTCTACGCCTTCACCAACCGGGGCGTGGCCCGCCTGGCCTGGGGGAACGGGCCGGACCCGGCGGGTGCCGTGGAGACCTTCACCACGGAGGATGGCCTGCCCAGCCTGGAGTTCAACGGGGGCGCCAGCTTCCGCGATGCCCAGGGCCGGATCTGGGGCGGCACCGTGGCCGGGCCCGTGGTCTTCGATCCCGTAGGGGAGGCACCCCCGCCCCCCCCTCCGCCCCTGAGGTTCGAGGGCGTGGCCAGCGGGGCGCGGAGCCTCGCCCCCGGAGCGGTGCTGAGCCACCGGGAGGCGCGCCTGGAGGTGACCTTCGCCGCCGTGGATCTCTTCAAGGGCGGGGCCCTGCGGTACCGCACCCACCTGGAGGGCGTAGAGGAGGAGCCGGGCCCCTGGACGGTCGAAGCGCACCGCAGTTACGGGTCCCTGCCCGCGGGGACCCACGTGCTCAAGGTGTGGGGCCGGGATGGGCTCGGGCGGGAGCTGGGTCCGCTGACCTTCCCCTTCACCGTGACGCCGGCCCCCTGGCGCACGGGCTGGGCCTATGGCGCCTACCTTCTGGCCCTCCTCGGTGGTGCCGCCGGGGTGCATCGCCTCCGCACCCGCACCTTGCGGCGGCGCACGGAGATGCTGGAGCGGAAGGTGGCCGAGCGCACCCGCGAGGTGGCCAGCCAGCGGGATCAGATCGCCCACCTCATGGGCAGCCTCGCCGGGGCCCAACGGGACGTGAAGGCCTGGGCGCACGCGGCGGCGGATGACCTCGCCCGCAGCCTCGGGAGCGGACCCATCGGCGTCTTCATCCTGGAAGGGGAGGATCTGAGGCCCCTGCGCAACTTGGAAAGCACCCCTGCGCCCAGCCTCCTGACCCTCACGCACCCGCCGGCGGGTTTGCAGGTGGTGCGGGTGCAGGGGCCCAGCGGCGTCCTCCAGGGGGCCCTCCTCCTCCCGGAGAGCCTGGGGTTGCGATCCGAAGAGCGGGACCTGCTCGAGGGCTTCGCCTCCCAGTTGGGCGCCGTGCTGGAACTGCAGAAGACCCAGGTGGCCCTGCGGGCCGCCCGCGCCCGGGGGCCCGTGGCGGCGCCGGAAGATGGCGAGCTGCGCCTCTGCCCCCTCTGCCGCCGGGCCTTCGAGGCCCCCCTCGCCCGGTGCCCCGAGGACGGGGAGGCCCTGGATGACCACCTGCGTCTGCCGTACCGGATCCAGGGCCGCTATGCCCTGCGGGGCCTCCTGGGCGAGGGGGGCATGGGCCTCGTCTTCGAGGCGGAGGACCTCCGCCTGGCGAGGCGCGTCGCCTTGAAGGTGCTCCGTCCGGAGCTGGTGACGGGGCAGGCCCGGGCCCGCTTCCTGCAAGAGGCCCATGCCCTGGCGGCCATCCACCACCCAGGGGTCATCGGGGTCCATGACAGCGGCGAGGGGGAGGGGGGTTCCGTGTTCCTCGTCATGGAGCGGCTCCAGGGCCAGGCCCTTTCCACCGTGTTGAAGGCCCAGGGCGCGGGCCATCCCCGGCAGGTGGCCCGTCTGGTCCGCCAGGGCGCGGCCGCCTTGGACGCGGCCCATGGCGCGGGTCTCCTCCACCGGGATCTGAAGCCCGCGAACCTCTTCCTGGCGACGGGCGAGGCACCGTTCCGCACGGTCCTTCTGGATTTCGGCCTGGCCAAGAGCCTGGATCTGGCCTCCACCATGACCCAGACCGGCATGGTCATCGGCACGCCCCAGTACATGAGCCCTGAGCAGACCATGGGGCGCGACCTCGATGCCCGCAGCGATACCTACGGCTTCGCGGCGGTGGTCTACGAAGCCCTTGCGGGACAGCGGCTCATCCCCCACGAGAACGTGGGGGAGGCCTTCCTGGCCATCGTCCGGGGGGAGCATCCCCACCTGCGGGACCTCCGGCCCGAGCTGGGCGGGGAGGTGGACCGCTTGGTGGAGAAGGCCTTGGCGCCGGAGCCGGAAGATCGCCCCCAGAGGCTCACCACATGGGCCCGGGCTCTGGCGGAGGCCCTGGAAGCGCGGCCCGACGGTGGCCCCCGGTGGGATCTGGAGGGGGTCCCGGGAGGTCCGGAGCCTGGGCCCGAACCCCCCACCCGGGCCCTGCCCCGGCCGTGATTTCACGGCGCGCCGCGACCCTCCCATGACCCCGCTCTGCGAGAATGGAGGGATGCGCATGGATTTCCTCCCCCCCCACGACAGCCCGGAGCTGGAGCGCTTCGAGCACCCCCTGGCCACCCGCTATGCCTCCAAGGGCATGGTGCGCCTCCTCTCCCCCCTCTACCGCCAGCGGGTGTGGCGCCGCCTCTGGATCGCCCTGGCCGAGAGTGAGATGGAGCTGGGCCTGCCTGTGACCCCCGCCCAGATCGCTGAGATGAAGGCCACCCAGGACCAGGTGGACCTGGACGCCATCGCCCGCCATGAAGCCGCCCTGCGCCACGACGTGATGGCCGCCATCCACGCCTGGGGCGACCAGGCCCCCACGGCGCGCCCCATCGTGCACCTGGGCGCCACCAGCTGCTTCGTCACCGACAACGGCGACCTGCTCATCTGCCACGAGGCCCTGCGCCTGCTGCGTTCGCGCCTGCAAGACGTCATCGCCGCCCTGGCGACGTTCGCCGGCGCGTGGAAGGACCAGCCCACCCTGGGCTTCACCCACTTCCAGTCCGCCCAGCCCACCACCGTGGGCAAGCGCGCCAGCCTCTGGCTGCAGGACCTCCTCCTGGATCTGGAGGACCTGGACCACCTCATCCGCACCACGCCCGTGCGCGGCGTGAAGGGCACCACCGGCACCCAGGCCTCCTTCCTGGAACTGTTCGAAGGCGACGGCGCCAAGGTGGAGCAGCTGGAAGCCAAGTTCTGCGAGAAGGTCGGGGTCCCCGCCATCCCCGTGAGCGGCCAGACGGCCACCCGCAAGCTGGAGGACCGCATCGGCCAGGTGCTCTGCGGCATCGCGGCCTCGGCCTCCAAGTTCGCCTGCGACATGAGGCTCCTGCAGCACCTCAAGGAGGTGGAGGAGCCTTTCGAAAAGAATCAAATCGGCTCCAGCGCCATGCCCTACAAGCGCAACCCCATGCGCTCGGAGCGCATCAACAGCCTCGCCCGCTTCGTGCTGGGCCTCATGCCCTCCACCTACCAGACCAGCGCCACCCAGTGGATGGAGCGGACGCTCGACGACAGCGCGCACCGGCGCCTCGCCATCAGCCAGGGCCTCCTGGCCGTGGACGCCATCCTGGTCCTCTTCCGCAACGTGGCCTCCGGCCTCGTGGTGTACCCCAAGATGATCGAGGCGCGGCTGAGCCAGGAGCTGCCCTTCATGGCCGCCGAAGTGCTGCTCATGGAGGCCGTGAAGCGCGGCGGCGATCGCCAGGACCTCCACGAGAAGTTCCGCGTGGCGGCCCTCGAAGCGGGCAAGGCCATCAAACAGGAGGGCCAGCCCAATCCCCTGCTCAAGCTCCTGGCCGCCGATCCCGCCTGGAAGATGACCGAGGCGGAGCTGGCCGCCATGCTGGATGCCGCCCGCTTCACCGGCCGCGCCGGCGCCCAGACCGAAGCCTTCCTGCGGGGCCCCGTGGCCCAGGCCCTGAAGGACCACACGCCCGCGGATGAAGCCGCCGTGCGGGTTTAGACCGACCAAAGGATCCCCATGTTGAAGCTCGCCGTCATCGGTGCCCAGACCCTGCTGGGTCGCGAACTCGTCCAGGTGCTGGAGGCCGCCGAGGCCTCCGTGCTGCCCCTCTCCACCGGTCCCCTCACCGTGGAGCAGGAGGAGAGCGACATCGTCGTCTTCGCCCCCACGCCCGCCCTGCTGGTGGGCATGGATGTGGCGATCCTGGCGGACACGCCCGATGAGCACCTCCTGGAGCACTTCCCCGGGCGCATCCTGGACCTGCGCGCCGACGTCTGCGAGGGCGAGGCCATGCCCTTCGGCACCTGGCCGGAGGGAGTGAAGCGGTTGAAGCTTCGCCCCGCCCTGGAGCAGGTGCTGGCCCTCGTGCCCAAGCTCCTCACGGGCGTGGGCGGCGTCAGCGGCACCTGGCTGCGCTCGGTGGCCTACCGCGGCGATGCGGGGCTGGAGGCCCTCCACGCCCAGACCAAGCAGATCCTCAAGGGCGAGGACCCGGAGACGGAGGCCCTGGGTTACCGTGCCGCCTTCGAGGTGATCCCCCAGGTCCCTCGGGGCGCCCTCACGGAAGTGCGGGTCCCCGCCTTCCACGGCGACCTCCTCATCCTCCAGGTGCGCGCCGCCGCCGGCGCCAAGCTGGCCCAGGCCGAGGCCCCCGAGGGCGTCGTGTGGGCCGCGGAACCCCCCAGCTCCCGGGATGTAGCCACCTCCCCGGAGCTGCTGGCCCACCTCACCCTGGGCGAGGAGGGCACCCTGGCCACCCTCATCCTCGGTTTCGACCCCATCCTCTGGGGCGCCATGCGGCCCACGCTGGCGGTGCTCGGGCTGAAGTAGGGCCCCATGCCCAAGAAACTCGACCAGGCCCAGGATCGCGGCGACTTCTTCAAGTCGCTGGGGACCCTGTTCGGCGGGCTCGTGGCGGAGCAGTTGGAAAACGTGGTCACCAAGGTGAGCCCGAAGATGCTGCGGCCGCCGGGGGCCCTGGACGAGTTCGCCTTCCTCACGGCCTGCACGCGCTGCGAAAAGTGCATCGAGGCCTGCCCCCAGCAGGCCCTCGTGAAGGCGGGGCCCTCCGCGGGCCTGGGTCTCAACGCGCCCTACCTGGAGCCGCGCAGCATGCCCTGCTTCCTCTGCACGGAGCTGCCCTGCATCACCGCCTGCGAGGACGGCGCCCTGGTGTGGCCCACGCTGAGGCTGCCGGATGGCCTGGAACTGACAGGCCCGGAGGCCGTGCGCGTGGGGCTGGCGGAAGTGAATCCAGATCTCTGCCTCACCTACGCCCGCGAGGCGCGGGAGGCCGAGGCCTGTCAGGTCTGTGTGGACCGCTGCCCCTATCCGGGCGTGGCCATCCGCATGGGCGAAGCCGCGGAGGGGATGGCCCATCCCGAAGTGCTCACGGAGCGCTGCACCGGGTGCGGTCTCTGTGTCTTCGGCTGCCCCACGGCCCAGCCGGCCATCACGGTGAAGGTGCGGGGCTGACGCCCGTCACGGGCCGGGGAGGGGCCGAGGCCTAGGTTGGTGGCATGGCCCTCCCTCCGCCCACCCACCTGATCCCCGCCGGTGAAGCCCGGGAGCTGCGCCTGGTGGCTGATTACTACGCGGGCCGCATCGATCCGCGGGCGTTCCGGGCCCGGCACCCCGACTATCCGGCCCTCTCCGTGAACCCCCTCGTGCTGGAGCCCCAGCGGGGCGCCTGGGTCTACGTGGAAAAGTTCGGAGCGGTCGTCTATTGGAACTGCCCCGAGACGCTCATCTCCGCTCTGGACCGGGATCTGCGGGAACTGGAGGGGGTGGGCGAGCGGGTGGAGCGCACCCGGGACGAACTGCGGGTGGCGGTGGGGGCGGCGGCGGATCGCGTGGGCTTCAATGACGTGGCCCTGCGGGAATTGCGCCTGGACACCCTCAAGATCGTGAGCCTGGCCCTGGCCCAGAGCGTGGCCCTGGAGCACTTCGAGTTGGCCGTGCAGGCGGCGCTGCAGCGCTTCCACCCGGTGGTGGCGAGCCTGCGGGAGGAGGGACGCCTGTCCGTGTCCCGCCGGGAGGCCCTGCGCATGGTGGGCTTCGCCCTGGACGTGCGGGCGGAGGTGCTGGACAACCTCACCCTCTTTGATGATCCGCCGGAGACCTGGGAGAGCGAAGCCCTGGCCCACCTGGACAGCGCCCTCTTCGGCCACTTCGACCTGGAGGAGCGCACGAGCGCCATCCAGCAGAAGCTCGCCTACCTCGCGGACGCGGGGGCCCGCCTCATGGACCTGCTGGCCACCCGGCGGGCCCACCTGCTGGAGTGGATCATCATCGGCCTCATCGCCTTCGAGATCGGCATGGCGCTGTGGAAGCTGCGGTAGGCCTCAGGCGATGCTGATGCCCTCCATCTCGGCGACTTCGTGGGCGTTGAAGGAACTGCGCACGAGGGGGCCGGCGTAGACGGTGTGGAAGCCCAGGGCCTTGGCCTGCTTCCCCAGCTCGGCGAAGGCTTCGGGGGTCACGTATTCCTTCACCGGCAGCTGGAAGCGGGTGGGGCGCAGGTACTGCCCAAGGGTGAGGATGTCCACGCCCACCTCGGCGAGGCACGCGAACACCTCCATGAGCTCGGCCTCCGTCTCGCCCAGGCCCAGCATGAGGCCGCTCTTGGTCTTGAAGTCGCTGCCGTAGAGGGACTCGCCGAGGCGCTTGGCCTCCTTCAAGACGGAGAGGGTCCGCTCGAAGCGGCCGGCGGGGCGCACCGTGGCGTAAAGGCTGGGCACCGTCTCCGTGTTGTGGTTGAACACGGCGGGGCCGGCAGCCACCACCTGAGCCACGGCGTCCAGATCGCCCATGAAGTCGGGGGTGAGCACCTCCACGCCGGTGCCGGGATTGCGGCGCTTGATGGCGCGGATCGTGGCGGCGAAGTGGGCGGCACCGCCGTCCGGCAGGTCGTCGCGGTTCACGCTGGTGAGCACGGCGTAGCGGAGCTTCAGCTGGGCCACGCGCTCGGCGGTCTCCTCGGGCTCATGGGGGTTCAGGGCGTTGGGTTTGCCGCTCTGGATGCTGCAGAAGCCACAGGCCCGGGTGCAGGTGTCGCCCATGAGCAGGAAGGTGGCGGTGCCGTGGGTGAAGCAGTGGGTGCGGTTGGGGCAGCGGGCCTCCTCGCACACGGTGTGGAGGTCGCTGTCCCGCAGGCCCGCCTTCATCGCGTGGAGGTCGGAGAGGCGCACGCGCTCCTTGGTGATCCACTCCGGCAGCCGGGGGTGGCCCTCCAGCACTTCGCGGCCGACGCGCTTCGAATATCGGGGCATGGGCCCTCCAACCCTCCATTGTCCCCGGAGGGCAGGGGCTTACCAAGGGCGGAGCAACGCCTAGAAGCCGGTGCGCAGCTTGACCACCACCTCCCGGCCGGTGCCGGGCAGGGGGCCGTGGCCGCCATCGTAGGGCTGGGGGAAGGGGACCCGGCGATCCAATGCGTCCTGGAGGCCCAGGGCGGCGGTGAACCCCCGCCCGGTGTAGGTCAAGTTCAGTCCCACCAGGAGGTCTGGTCCCAGGCGGGTGAGGCGGTTGGCCCCGGCCCCGGCATCCCAGGCGTGGACATAGCGGTCCCCCAGGCCCATCAGGGTGCCGCCCAGGGTCCAGGCGCTGGCCATCCGCCATCCCAGGGCCAGGGTGGCCTTGTGGGGGGAAAAGCCCAGGAAGTAGGCGTCGTGGCCGGGCGCGGACCAGAGGTCGACCTCGTTGCGGGCCTGGTGGTAGCTGTAGGCGGCATTGAGGAAACCCCATTCCCGGCGCAGCTTCCACTCCAGCTCGAAGCCCCGGGTGCCGGTCTCGGCGCGGTTCAGGTAGCCGGACTGGGGACCCTGCACGGAGTAGACGAGGGGCTTGTCGATCTTGGTATCGAAGAGGTTCAGGGTGAGGAGGCTGGCACCCAGCTGGACCCCGGCTTCCAGCTCGGTGGTGCGGGTCTTCTCCGGCTCGATGGGTCGGGAGGGGTCCAGGGTCTGGTTGATGTTGAGGATGGCGGGGCTGCGGAAGGCGTGGGCGTAGAGCAGCTTCAGGTGCCAACGGCCGGAGGCCCTGGTGAGGGCGAGGCGGGGGACGAAGGCCGAGCCCACGGCGCTGTGGTGTTCCCAGCGGGCGCCCAGGGTGAGGTTCACGGGGCCCAGGGCCTGGAACTGGGCATAGAGGGCTTCGCTCCGGTAGGACACGGAGGGGCCATGGCCCGGGAAATAGCTGGCGGCAGGGGGCAGGGCGTCGGCGGCGTCTTTCTGGAACTCGGCCCCGGTGGCGAGGTTCATGTCGGGCGTGAGGTCCCAGGTGAGGCCCAGGCCCCCGCGGAGCCGGGTGGACTGGTAGTGGAAGGCACCGGCGGCCACATCGTCCACCCACCAGGGCTTCTGGTAGGCCCAGGAGAGGAAGGGCGTCAGCACGACGTCCGGGCGGGCTGTCCAGGCGTAGCGCAGATCCACGCGGGTGCTGTCGAAGCGCACCTGGGTGGGGCCCGCCGTGGCGAGGACGAGGTTGTCCCGTTGATCGAGGACGTACTGGTCCACGACGACCCGGCCCTCGAAGCCCCCGGCGCTCACCCCCACGTTGGCAAAGAGGGGGCGCATGGTGCTCTGGTCCGCGAGGTTGTAGGTGGTGCCCGCCGGATCCGTGTAGGTGCCATCACTGCGGGTGCCGGTCCCGGTGAAGGCACCGAAGCTCACCTTCACCTCCTGGCCGCTCCAGGCCCCGACCCCCTCGAAGGTGCGCCGGTAGGTAGCCTTCGCCCCCCGCCCGTAGGTGGCCCCCAGGCCCGCACCGTCGATGTCGTCCGCCCCCAGGCTGGTGATCTGGATGACGGCCACCTCGGCGCAGCCGCCGTAGACGCTGGATCCGGGCCCCCGGATGATCTCCACGCGGCGGATCTGATCCACGGGGAACCGGTTCCCGAGGGGGATGCAGCCGTAGAGGGTCTCGTTCATCTCCACGCCGTCCCAGAGCAGGAGGATCTTGCCCTCATAACCCCAGAGGCCCCGCATGGCCGGGCCCGTGACGCCCTGCACGTCGTAGCCCAGGTCGAAGCCAGGCACGAGGCGCAGGATGTCCATGAGGTCCCGGGCCCCCACGGCCTGGATCTCCTCCCGGGTGACCACGGTGACGACGCCGGGGCTCTCCCGGGTGGTCTCGGATTTGCGGCTGGCCACCGTGACGCGGGTGTTCAGGAGCTCCTGGAGGCTGGGCAGGGCGTCCCCGGGCTCCTGGCCCCGGAGGGAGGCCAGGAGCCCGGGGAGGGCGAGGAGCGCCAGGCGCCTAGAAGCCATACCTCAATTTGAGGGTGAGCTCCCGTCCGGTGCCGGGCAGGGGGCCGAAGCCGCCATCGTAAGCCTGGACGAAGGGCCGGCGGCGGTCCCCGGCGTCGAAGAGCCCCAGATCCGCCCGGAGGCCCGCCCGGGTCCAACTCAGGTTGAGGTTCACGAGGAAGTCCGAAGGCAGCTTCTCCAAGGTGAGGCCCGGGACACCAGGGGTGGCCACGTAGCCGTAGCGTTCGCTGAACCAGATGAGGCTGGGCCCCAGGTTGAAGCCCGCGGGCAGCTTGATTCCACCCGCCAGGGTGGCCTTGGTGCTGGAGCTGCCCAGGAGTTCGGAATCATGGCCGGGAACGCCCCACTGGGGCACGTCGTTGCCCGAGGCCTTGAACCAGGTGAGGTTTCCGGTCATGAAGCCCCAGGACTGCCGGGTCTTCCACTCCACCTCGGCGCCGCGGGTCCCGATTTGGGTGCCGTTGAAGTAGGTGCTGGCCAGGTAGACGAGGGGCTTCTTGATCAGGGTGTCGAAGACGTTCACGGTGACGAGGTTGGCTCCGAACTGAACGCCGGCTTCCACCTCCGCGGTGCGGGTCTTCTCAGGTTCGACCCCGGCCACGGGATCCGCGGCCTGGTTGATGTTCTGGATGGCGGGAGTGCGGAAGGCGTTGGCGTAGAGCAGCTTGAAATGCCACTTGCCAAAGGTCTTGGTGAGGGCGAAGCGCGGCACGAAGGCGGAGCCCACTTCGCTGTGGTCTTCCCACCGGGCGCCCACGGTGATGTTCACGGGCCCCTGGTAGGCCAGCTGGCCGTAGGCGGCCTTGCTGGTGTAGTCCACGGAGTAGGTGCCGTTGAGGAAGGTGCCCGTGGGTGGAATGGACTCCGCCGTGTCCTTCTGAGTCTCCAGGCCCGCCGCGAGGTCGAAGGCCGCGTTGATGTCCCAGGCCAGGCCCACCCCGATGCGGGTGCGGGTGGAGCTGATCATGAAGGTGCCGGCGGAGGGATCGGCCACCCACCAGGGCTTCTGGTCCCGCCAGAGGACGAAGGGAGTGATGAGGAGGTCCTTGGAGACCTTCCATGCGTATTTGGCCTCGAGGTTGGTGCTGCCGAAGCGGATGCCCGTGGCGGTGGGCGTGGCGCCGGGTGGGAGGTTGTCCCGCTGCTCCATGAAGTACTGGTCCACGATGCCGCGGAAGCTGAAATCACCAGCCGTGAGGCCGAGGTTGGCGAAGAGGGGGCGGATCTTGGAATTGTCCTTGAGGCTGAAGGTGGTGCCCGTGGGATCCGTGTAGTCCCCATCGGAGCGCTTGCCATCCCCGGCGAAGGCGCCGAAGGTCAGCTTGAAGCCGTCCCCCGCGGTGCCGGCCAGCAGGTGTCCACCCTGGCGGTAGGTGGCGTCCTTGCCCTTGCCGTAGAAGAGCCCGGCCCCCACGTGCTCGGGGAGGTCCTCGGGTCCCAGGGAGGTGATTTGGATGACGGCCACTTCTGCATAGCCGCCGTAGATGCTGGACCCGGGCCCGCGGATGATCTCCACGCGCTTGATCTGATCCACGGGGTAGTGGTTCCCCAACTGGGTGGTGCCGTAGAGGGTCTCGTTCATCTCCACGCCATCCCACAACAGGAGGATCTTGCCCTCGTAGCCCCAAAGCCCGCGCAGGCTGGGGCCGGTGACCCCCTGCACGTCGTAGCCGATGTCGAAGCCGGGCACGAGGCGGAGCACGTCGATAAGATCCCGGGCGCCGCTGGCCTGGATCTCCTCCCGGGTGACGAGGGAGACCACGCTGGGGCTCTCGCGGGTGGTGAGGGCCTTCTTGCTGGCCACCGTGATGGGCGTGTTCAGGAGGGCGAGGAGTTCGTCCTCCTCCTTGCCGGTGGCCCCCTGGGGGGCGGGGGCCTGGGCCACGAGCAGGGTCGAGAGGACGGGGAGCAGCAGCGTGAGCCGGTTCACAAAGCCTCCTGGGATGTGATTTCTCCATCGACCGGGGCTTGGGGAAAGTGATTTCGGGTCAATATGTCTGATGCCTTTCGCCCTCCGCCGACATCTGTTGCTGGAGCAGCGGGCCTTCCTGGCCCGGGACCGCCACGCCTGGCGGGAGCACCTCCTCCGGGCCCGGGCCTGGCTCGGCGAGGGGCTGGCCAGCGCCCCACGGGATCGGCCCTGTGTGGTGCTGGGCGCGGGGTGGGGCCTGGAGGTGCCGTGGTCACTGGCCCCCCCGACCACCTGGGGGTGGGATGCCGATCCCCTGAGCCGGGTGGGCACCCTCCTGCGCCACCGGCGTTGGGCGCCCTGGATGTACGAGGATTTCACCGGCGGCCTGCGGGACGTCGCAGCGGCCGCGCACCGCTGCGCCCAGGACGGCCGCCAGGGGCGGCGACGGGATCCCGTCGCCGGGGCCCGGCGGTTGGCGGGCATCCTGCCCTCCTTCAAGCCCGCGGCGGGTCCCCTCCGCACCTGGGTCGAGACCCACCGCCCCGGGGCCATCCTCGCGGCCAACGTCATGGGGCAGCTGGGGCCCGTGGCCCAGGCGCTGATCCGGCGGGCCTTCCATCCCGTGAACCCTTTCGAGCTTCCCCACGAGGTCTCCGAGCAGCTGGCGGAGGCGCTGGATCTCTGGACGGCGGCGGCCGTGCGGGCGGTGCTGCAGGTGATGGCGGAGAGCGGCGCCGAAGTGTGCCTGCTCCATGATCGCGGCGTGGCCTGGGGCGGGGCGGAACCCAGGCCCCTGGGGCCCTGGCGGGATCCCTGGATGGCCCAATTGCCCTTGGGCCATTGGGAGGTGAGCGATGCCCTGGGCGACGTGGAAGTGGGCAGTTGCTTCGAGGGCACCCACGCCACCCAGGCCCGCGAGCGGTGGTGGTGGCCGGTCGGTCCCGACCAATTGCACCTGGTGGAGGCCTGGCGGTTGATCCCTCAGGCCGACCTGAACCCGGCCAGCGCCCCGGTGGCGTAGAGGTCCCGCGCCAGGGCCAGCGCATCTCCGGGATCCGCCCCCACCGCCTGGGCTGCGGGGCCCAGGGGGTCCCCCGCCAGCCATCGGGCCAGGAGGGCAGAGGCGGTGGGGCTCAGCTCCAGGCTGCGGAAGGCCCCCTCGCGATCCCGCCAGGCCAGCAGGTGGGAGGGGCCCTCCGGCGGGAGGGGCTCCGCTTCCGTGGCCTCCTCCACGTGCCAGGGGTAGGTGAGGTTGCGCAGGGTCCCCGCGGGGAGGACGGCGCCCTCGAGGGAGGGTGCGTTGCCCAGGTCCTCGGGGGGCTGATCGTCGGGATGGCGGAGCAGCTCGAGCTCCAGGTGCTCCCAGTGGGCCAGGGGGACGAGGTAGGGCCAGCGATCGGCGCCCCAGCCGGAGTCCAGGAGCCAGGTCAGGAAGGTGGGCGCCACGTCCCGGTAGTAGGGGCTCTGGATGGCACGGCTCTCGAGGAAGGCGCCGAGGCAGGCCTTCCAGACCCCTTCCGACTCAAGGAGGGCGCGGGTGATGGGGTAGCAGTCCTCCACGGGGTCCGTGAGGGCGAACTGCACCAATTCCCGATACACGGCGAGGCGCGGGGCCCGGCGGGCCAGGGCGGACCGGTCTTCGTCACCGAGGCCCCGGGCGGCGCCCCAAGCGTCCGGCTCGGCCAGGAAGGGGGCTGGGTCCGGCGCGACCATGAGGTCAAACATGCTGCGCTGCAGCGCGTCGAGGCGGCTCACCGGACCCCCGCCACACCCGCGAGGGCCGCATCGTAGGCGGCCTGGAGCCGGGTCCGTTCCGCCAGGAGCTCGTCCAGCTCCGGGATGGCGTTGTCGCGCTCCAGGAGCACGGGCACGGCCCGGCCCGTGGCTTCGTGGATCCGGGGGAGCACCCACTGCATGAGCTCCACCACGGGGTCGATGACCGGCGCACCGTGGGTGTCGATGATCAGCTGATCCTCCTCGAACCAGTCATGGCCGGCGATGTGCATCTGGGTCACGCGGTGCAGGGGCATGCCGGTGAGCCACGCCTTCGCATCGAAGCCGTGGTTCACGCTGTTCACGTACACGTTGTTGATGTCCAGGAGCCAGCCCACGTCGGCGCCTTCGAGGATCTCCGAAAGGAAGGTGCGCTCGTCCATCTCGGGGGCGCCCAGTTCGGCGTACCAGCTGATGTTCTCCAGCAGGAAGGGCAGCTCCAGGCGGTCCTGCAGCTCCCTCGAGCGCCGGATGCAGCGGTCCACGCCCTCCCGAGTGAAGGGCACGGGCAGCAGCTCATGGGAGGTGGCGCCGCCGAAGGAGGTCCAGCAGAGGTGCTCGCTGTGCCAGGGGGCCTTCATCTCCCGCAGGAAGCCCTTGAGGTCCCGGATCTGGTCGGGGTCCCATGCGTCGGGGCCCCCGATGGAGAGGCTGAGGCCGTGGGTGAGCACGGGATCGCGGTGGAGGATGTCCCGGGTGAGCCGGGCCCGGCGGCCGCCCTGACCCACCACGTTTTCCGGGGCGAACTCCCAGAAGGGGACGGGGCTGGCCTCCAGGGCCGCCACGGCCTCCAGGTGGGGGCGCCGCAGACCGACGCCGACTCCGGTGAAACCCACGGGTACCTCGCGATATGGGTGGGGCCTTGCTCGCGCAAGGCCCCGGGTTCGGGCAGGGGGGGATCAGCCCTTCTTGGAGCCGCAGGAGCCGGCGCCGCAGCCGCCGTCCTTGCCCTTCTTCTCGCCGCTGCACTTGTGGTCCTTGCCCTTCTTGTCCTTCTTGGCGTCCTTCTTCTCATCCTTCTTGTCGTCGGAGAGGATCAGGGCGCTCTTCTTCTCATCCTTCTTGTCGGCCTTCTTCTCGGACTTCTTGCCGTCCTTCTTCTCACCCCCGCACTTGCCGTCCTTGTCCTTGCCACACTTGTGGTCCTTGCCCTTCTCACCGCCGCAGCCGGCTTCGGTCAGGCTCTTGTCCGCGCCGGATTTGACGGGGGAGGCGGCCAGGGGGGCGGCCGCAGTGGCGGCGAAGGCGGTGGCGGCGAAGAGGCCGGCCAGGGTGTTGAGCTTACGGTTCATGTTGACTCCTTTGGGCTTGCGCCTCGTGGGCCGTCGGGCCCGGGGTGGGGGGTGCCCCAGGGGGGGCTGGTACTGGGGTGACGAGAACCAGGGAAATGTGACGAACTTCCCTTGCCTGGGCAAGGCCACCGGCTAGAAACCTCACCCCACCCCCGGGGAGTTCACCCCGGCCAGGTCCGGATTTGGGCGATAGACTTGGAATCTTTGGAGCGACCCGACCTCATGCCCAACACCATCCGCCGCTTCCTTCTGGGCCGTCGTCTCGCCACCGAGGAATCCCACGAAACCCGGATCAGCAATCCGGTGGCCCTCGCCGTCTTCAGCTCGGACGCCCTCTCCTCGGTGGCCTACGGCACGCAGGCCATCATGGACACCATCGGCACCGCGGCCCCGGCGGCGGGTCTCGCGGGCGTCTTCCTCGCGGGGGTGATGACCTGGTCCATGTGGGCGGCCCTGGGCATCACGGCCCTCCTGATCATCCTCTTCATCAGCTACCGGCAGACCATCCAGGCCTACCCCAGCGGGGGCGGCGCCTACCTCGTGGCCAAGGACAACCTGGGCGAGACGGCGGCCCAGACCGCGGGTGCGAGCCTGCTCATCGACTACATCCTCACGGTGGCGGTGTCCGTGAGCGCGGGCGTGTCGGCCATCGTGTCCGCTTTCCCGGTGCTGGATCCCCACCGCGTGGCCTTTGCCGTGGTGGTGATCGGCTTCATCGCCGTCATGAACCTGCGCGGCGTGAAGGAGAGCGGCTTCATCTTCGCCATCCCCACCTACGGGTTCCTGGTCTGCATCCTGCTCATCGTGGGGGCGGGGCTCTGGAAGGCCCTGACGCACACCGATGCGCAGATGATGGAGCACGTCCAGCGCCAGATCCCCACCCTGAAGACCACGGGGGCCTTGGCGGGCATCTGGCTCTTCGCCAAGGCCTACGCGGCAGGCTGCACCGCCTTGACCGGGGTCGAGGCCATCAGCAACGGTGTGACGGCCTTCAAGGAGCCCGTCTCCAAGAACGCCTCGAAGACCATGATGTGGATGGTGATCCTGCTCGGCACGATGTTCCTCGGGATCACCTACCTGGCCAACCACTACGGCCTCACCCACAGCGTGGAGAACACCGAGACCCTGCTCTCGGTGCTCGTCCGCAAGGTGGTGGGCGGGGGCACCGTGGGCTTCGGCAAGGTGGCCTACTTCACCACGCAGTTCTTCACCATGGCCATCCTGGTGCTGGCCGCCAACACGGCCTACGCGGACTTCCCCCGTCTCGCGGCGCTCCACGCCCGGGATGGATTCCTGCCCCGCCAGTTCACGAGCCAGGGGGACCGGCTCGTGTACTCCAACGGCATCCTCATCCTCAGCTGCTTCGCAGCGGCCCTCGTGATCCTCTTCCACGCCCGGGAAGAGCACTTGCTCGATCTCTACGCCCTGGGCGTGTTCCTGGGCTTCACCATCAGCCAGGCAGGCATGGTGCTGCATTGGCGGAAGGAGAAGGGCAAGGGGTGGAAGGTGAAGGCCTTCGTCAATGGGCTCGGCGCCCTCACCACCTTCATCGTCATGCAGGTCATCGTCGTCACCAAGTTCACCCATGGGGTGTGGGTGGTGGTGATCCTCGTGCCCACGATGGTCTTCACCTTCTTCAACATCCACCGCCACTACATCCGGGTGCGGGGCATCCTGGCCCGCAGTCGCACCGAGTTCGTGACCCATCGCAAGAACCGCGTGGTGGTGCTGGTTTCGGGCATCCATGCCGGCGTGGTGACGGCCCTCAACTATGCCAAGCTCATCGCGGCCAAGGGCGAGGTGGAAGCCCTCACCGTAGATTTCCCCGATGAACACGGCCACGACAGCCCCGCCCTCAAGAAGCTGCTCGCCGACTGGCCCACCTACTGCGAAGGCGTGCCGCTGCGGGTGCTCCGCAATCCCTATCGCAAGACCCTGGAGCCCATCGTGGAGGAGCTGGATCGCATCCGCCGGGCCGAACCCGAGGTGACCACCACCGTGATCCTCCCCGAGTTCGTGACCGGCCATTGGTGGGAGAACATCCTCCACAACCAGACGGCCCTGCGCATCAAGGGCGCCCTCCTGGCCAAGCCCAAGACCATTGTCATCTCCATCCCCTATCACCTGAAACCCATCGAGGAGTAACGCTCCTCACGAAGAGCGGGGGCGCTTCCGATTGGGTCTAGACTGGGCCTCGGGAGCGCCCCTCACCTTATGCCGAACACGATCCGCCGTTTCCTCCTCGGTCGACGCCTCGCCACCGAAGAGTCGCATCACGCCCGCATCAGCAACCCCGTCGCCCTCGCGGTCTTCAGTTCCGACGCCCTCTCCTCCGTGGCCTATGCCACGGGCGAGATCATGTCGGTGCTGGCGCCGGCCATGGCGGCCTTCTCCGTGGGCGTGCTGGGCTGGTCCTGGCCGGTGGCGGTGGGCATCAGCCTCCTGCTCACGGTGCTCACGGTGAGCTACCGCCAGACCATCACGGGCTACCCCACCGGCGGCGGCGCCTACATCGTGGCCCGGGAGAACCTGGGCGAGCTGCCGGCCCTGGTGGCGGGCTCCAGCCTCCTGGTGGATTACGTCCTCACCGTGGCCGTGTCCATCAGCGCCGGCATCACGGCCATCACCTCGGCCTTTCCGGCCACGGATCCCCACCGGGTGGCCCTGGCGATCCTGGCCATCGCCTTCGTGGCCACCATGAACCTGCGGGGCGTGAAGGAAAGCGGGGCGGTGTTCGCCATTCCCACCTATGGCTTCGTGGTCTGCATGCTGGGGCTCGTGGCCTGGGGCTTCATCCGCTACTTCGGGGGGAGCGCGGTCCCCGCGCCCCACCATGATGTGAACGCGCCTTCCATCGCCAGCTGGGCGGGGGTGTGGCTCTTCGCCCGGGCCTTCAGCGCGGGCTGCACGGCCCTCACGGGAGTGGAGGCCATCAGCAACGGTGTCTCCGCCTTCCGCGAGCCCACCCACGTCAACGCCAACCGCACGATGATGGGCATGGTGATCCTGCTGGGCACCATGTTCCTGGGCATCACCTGGCTCTCAAACCACTACGGCGTGACCTACCTGGGCCTCAACGGGGAGGAGAGCCTGCTTTCCAAGCTCACCCGCGTGGTGCTCGGTGGCGACACCTCCGTCGGGGTCAAGCATGTCCTCCACCTCACGGTGCAGGGCTTCACCATGGCCATCCTGCTGCTGGCGGCCAACACGGCCTACGCGGACTTCCCCCGCTTGGCGGCCCTCATGGCGAAAGACGGCTTCCTGCCGCGCCAGTTCGCCAGCCAGGGGGACCGACTCGTCTTCAGCAATGGCATCTTCATCCTCAGCGGACTGAGCATCCTGCTCGTGGTGATCTTCAACGCCCACGAGCACCACCTGCTGCCCCTCTACGCCCTGGGCGTGTTCCTGGGCTTCACCATCAGCCAGGTGGGCATGGTGCGCCACTGGTTCAAGGAGCAGGGCCGGCACTGGCAGGGGAAGGCGGTCATCAATGGCTTCGGGGCCCTGACGACCTTCATCGTCATGCAGGTCATCGTGGTCACGAAGTTCACGCATGGCGCCTGGGTGGTGGTCATCGTGCTGCCCATCATGGTGCTGGCGTTCTTCACCATCCACCGCCACTACATCCGCATCAAGAGCATCCTGGCGGCCAGTCGCACCGAGTTCGTCTCCCACCGCAAGAACCGTGTGGTGGTCCTCGTTTCCGGCATCCACGCCGGCGTGGTCACGGCCCTCAATTACGCCAAGCTCATCGCCGACCGGGGCGAGGTGGAGGCCCTGACGGTGGACTTCCCCGACGAATACGGCCACGACAGCGCCTCCCTCAAGAAGCTTCTGGCGGACTGGCCGACCTACTGCGAAGGGGTGCCCCTCCGCGTGCTGCGCAATCCCTTCCGCAAGACCCTCGAGCCCATCATGGAGGAGCTGGACCGCATCCGCCGGGTGGAGCCCGAGGTCACCACCACCGTGATCCTGCCCGAGTTCGTCACGGGTCACTGGTGGGAGAACATCCTCCACAACCAGAACGCCCTGCGGATCAAGGGCGCCCTGCTCCTCAAACCCAAGATCATCGTGATCTCCATCCCCTACCACCTGCGACCCATCGAGGAATAGCGGCAGGGGTTCCACCGCGCGAACGGGGGGCCCTCTGGGGCCCCCGTTCCGTTCGGGAACCTAGCGCAACCGCGCCACGGGCTGGGCGATGATCTCCACCCCGCTGAGCAACTCGCCCAGGCTCTGGTGGCGGGGGCTCAGGACGAGGCAGAGGAAGCTCAAGGGGAAGCAGGCCACGGAGACGAGGTGGAGCAGGCTGTAGTTGAGCCGCCGCAGCAGCTGGTCCTCGGCCACCACCAACCCCAGGAAGGGCATGAGGGGGCTCTGGCTGGCGAGCACCAGGGGCACCATGAGCGTGGTCCAGCAGAGCACGAGGATGAAGGGGATCACCAGGAGCCAGGCCCGGGTGACGAGGTGGCCCAGGGTGGTGCCCAACTGGGCGGCCACGAGGGCCAGGGCCCCCAGGGTGAGCAGGGCCAGGAGGAGGGCTTCGGCGGCTTCCAGGGCCACGAGGGGCCAGAGCGTGAGACCCGGCGCGGCGGTGCCCAGGGCCGGCCGGGGGGTGGGGGCCGGGTCATCGGCGGGCCCAGCGGGGGATTCCGGCGCGAGGCGGGCCAAGTCGGCGGGGTCGGCCTCCACCTGCACGGAAGCCACGCGGCCCAGGGCCGGGGCGCGCAGCGCGGGGCGGGACACCGGGGCCTCCTCCAGGGGGCGACCCTGGAGCCCCGAGGCCTGGAAGAGGAAGGGCCGCAGGGGGGCGCGGGCCGTGAGGGCGAGGCCGCACACCGGGCATTCCACGGCCAAGGGGCTCACCCGGCCATGACAGCTGGGGCAGGACCGGGCGGTCATCCGACGAAGGCCAGCCAGGCCTCCCGCTGGGCCCCCTTGGGCAGCCCCTTCACGTAGGCCAAGAGGCGCAGTTTCGCCTGCCAGGATTTGTCGCCGGGGGCCATGGCCCGGGCCCGAAGCAGGGCCTCCCGGGCCTCATCCCACTTCTGCTGCTGGCCATAGGCCCGCATCAGGGCGAGGTGGAGGTGGCTGCCCTTGGACCGCAGTTCGAGGTTGGAAGGGTCCTCCCGCAGGAGGGCATCCAGGACCTTGGCGGCGGCATCGAGATTTCGATCCTGGAGGTGCTTCTGGAATTCGGCGACGGTGGCGCCGGTGACGCCGCCGGGGAGGCCGGCGCGGGCCTTCACGAGGAGCTGGGAGCCGGCGGGATCCCCGGGGGCCAGCTTCAGCAGGAACTCGGCCCGGAAGTAGGCGCGGAGGGGGTCGATGCCCAGGGCCTGCTCGGCCTCCTCCTTCACTTCATGGATCGCCTCCGTGAGATCCACCGCTTCGGCCTCCTTGGCCACGGCTGCGATGGCGGCGGCATGGGCTTCGCGCACGGCCTCCTTGCGGGCGCTCTCCTTGCGCTGGCCCTGGATGAAGGCGCAGGAGGAGAGGACCACCAGCAGGCCTCCGGCCACGCCGGCCCAGAGCTTCGGTTCCTTGAGGATGGGGTAGGCCTCCAGCTGGGCTTCCAGGCCGCTGAGCTGGGAGGGGATCTTCAGGCCCTCGCGTTGGGGGGGCAGGGTCTTGGTGAGGGAAGCCGGTACGGTGGCTGGGGGGGTGACAGGTGCCGCCTTGGCCGCCGGAGTTTCCAGCTCCACCAGGGTGATGCCGCCGTAGGTGCCGGTGCCGGGCTGGGTCTCGGTGGGGATGGGCAGGGCGCCCGAGGTGTTGGAGGTGCCGGAGGCATCCCGGGCGCGGGCCCGACGCAGGCCCTCCTGGGCGGCGGCGTTGGCGGGATCCAGATCCAGGGCCTGCTGGTACGTGAAGGCGGCCTCGTCGAAGCGCTGCATGCCCATGAGGTGCTCGGCCTGCTTCAGGCGCAGGGCCACCTGGGGGCCCTGGTCCACCACGGGGCGCGTGGGGGCGGAGGGGCGGGGCGTGGGGGGCGCCGTGGGGGCACTGGCCTTTTCCTGGTGCTCGGCCCGGGCCTGCTCCAGGTAGCGCTGGACCTCCGTGCGGTGGGGCTCCAGCGCGAGGGCCTTCTCCCACTTGCCGATGGCCTCCTCGGGCAGGCCCATGTCGTAGAGCTGCACAGCCTCCCGGAGCAGGCGATCCACGTCCTCGCCATGGTCGGCCACGGGTGCGGTGGCGGCAGCTGGGCTCGCGGCCACGGGGGCGGAGGGCACGGCCCCTTCGGCGAGGAGCGGCAGCCCCAGCTCCCGACGGGCGCCGTTGGCGTAGTCCCGCGCCATGCGGTGGTGCGGGGCCCCGGCCAGGAGGAGCTCCCACTTCCGGAGGGCGTCCTCGGTCTGGCCCATGTCGAAGAGGGTGCAGCCCTCCCGGAGGAGCCGCTCGATTTCATCGTCCGAGTGCACGAGGACCGGTGCCGCCTCGGGTTCCGGTGCGGGCGCCGGCTCGGGCTCCGGGAGCGTGTGGACCGGAGGTTCCGGTGCCGCGGCCCGGGGGGCAGGAGGCGTGAAGGGTTCGGGCTCCGGCCAGGGGGTCACGGCCACGGGCTCGGGAAGGGGGGGAGGCGCGGGGGCGGCCGCAGCGGGGGCAGGCCCGGGATCCGGCGCCGGTGCGGGAGGCACGGCGGCCGAGAAGGCCTTCTGCAATTCCAGGGTGGCCTTCACCTTGAGGAGCCCCTCCCGGGCCTCCACGTGGGCGGGCTGCTGCTTGAGGATGGCCTGCCAGATCTGACCGGCCTTCAGGGTCTCGCCCTGGGCGAAGAGCGTGGCGGCCTGTTTGAGGTAGGGGGCGTACGGATCCATGCGTCTCCCCTGGGCCTAGTGCATCTGGAAGTCGTCGAGGCTGCGGACCATCAGCATGAAGGTGCTGTTGCCACAGGTGAACTCCTGCTGATTCTCCAGCTGGACCTTCCCCTGGATGCGCTGGCCATCGACGAAGGTGCCATTGGTGCTGTCCAGGTCCATCACCCACACGGTGCCGTCCTGGTGGATTTCGATGCTGGCATGGCGGCGGCTCGTCTCGGGATCCTTGGTGACGATGTCGCCGTCCTCGCGGCCGATCATCACGAGGGGCTTCTCCAGCACCTGCACGGTGCTCGCCATGGGGCCCGAGAGGCCCGCGAGGCTGAAGCGCATGTTGGCGGGCATGCCCGGGCCCTGGATGCCGGCGGCGGTGAGCATGGCTTCGCGATCGCGCCGCGCCGTGGTGCGCGCGTTGGGGACGGGCGGGGGCAGGGGCGCCGGCGCGCGGAAGGCCCCACTGGGGGAGGCGGGGGGCAGGGTGGGGTCCGGCATGGGCACGGTGGTGAGCGGCGGTTCCTCGAAGGCGGCGAGGGGTCCCCCCATGGCGGGATTGGTGACCTCGAAGATGTGGCTGCACTTGGGGCAGCGGAAGCGCTTCGCCGCGGCGCCCTGGAAGCGGCTCTCGTCGTACTGGAAGCGAGCGGCGCAGGCTGGACAGACCACGATCATGGAGTTTCCCCGATAGGTGCAGTCATCTTAGCGCTAGGCGCGCCCTTTAGGGTCCAGTTGGCGCTATTTCTTCCGGCCCGTGAAGAAGCTGAAGTCCTCCCGCACGGTGATCCCCTCGGGCAGGCGGAACGCCTGGACGGAGGGCGGCAGCGGCTGGTTGAGCTTCAGGGGACCCAGTTCCAGGGTCCAGGTGTCCCCGCTGCGCTCAATCCACTGGATCTGACGGGGGAGCCAGGTCTCCCGGTCCACCCACAGGTTGATGGCCTGCATCCGCTTGCGCAGGCTCAGGCTTCGGGGGGAGAGGGTGACGAAAAGGGTGCTCGAGGGGTCCTTGGATTCGCCCACCCCGATCTGGAAGCCCTCCTTGAGGAAGCTCAGTTTCTGCCCCAGGCCCAGGTACTTGCGGTCGGCGTTCCGGATGATGCCGATCTTCAGGCGTTCGCCGCTCCTGTCCTCGGGGCTGTAGGAGAGCAGCTCCTTGGGCGTGAGGTGGAGGATCAGGTCCTCCGGGGCCGAGAAGGCGAAGTGGGCGAACTCGGAGCCCTGCAGGTAGACCGTGCCCTTGGTGGCGGTGGGGGTGCGGAGCAGGGCCCGCTTGATGGTGAGGGTGAAGGGGGCCTGGAGGGTCTGCACCTTGGCCTGGGCCGCGTCGAAGCGCTCCACCACCTCCTGGAGGGGGGGCAGGCTTTGACCGGAGGCGGGGCTCAGGGCCGCGGCGAGCAGGGCGGGGAGGAGGAAGCGCCTCATCCATCCACCTTGGCGGCGAAGGCCTTGCGGGCCCGGTCGTCGCCGAACTGGAAGCCGAAGGTGACGTTCAGCGGGGAGTTCCGGATGGTGAGAGAGGCCCCGAGGAGGGTGCTGGCCTCGCCATCCACGGTTTTCCGCTGGACGCCCACCTTCGCGATGAGGCTGGGACTGAAGGCCATGCGGAGGGAGGCACCGGCACTGCGCTGATCCACGGGGAGGGGCAGGCGCTGGGCCTTGTTGAGGTCCGTCTCCACGACGAGGGCGTAGGAGGGTCCCATGTCCAGGGATACGCCCGCATGGAACTGGGCCTTCTCCTCCACCCCGTTGATGGTGCGGGGGATGAGGCGGTCGGCGGTGACGGCCAGGCGCAGGACGGGGGCGATCTGGAACTGGGTGCCGAGGTCCAGGGTGACGGTGGTGTTGCTGCGGGTGATGTTCTGGTAACCGAGGGCGCCGTCGGCGGAATCGGGACCGTTCAGCCCCACGAGGCCGCGCCCGGAGCGGATGCGCTCCGCCCGCACCGCGAAGCCGTAGGCCTGGTTGTCCACGGCACTACCGGCCCCCATGACGGCCCGATCGATGAGGGCGTAGCCCACCTCCGCGGCGCTGGCATTCAGACCGAGGCCCGCGCCGAAGTGGGTCGGATCCAGGTCGGGGACGATGTGCGCCGCGGAGATCAGCTCCCGGCCCACGGAGAAGTAGAGGCCGCCCTGGGCGGCGACCGCAAGGCCATAGCTGCGGCTGCGCTCGGCGTAGGGGGTCTTGGCGAGGTCCTGGAGTCCCTGCTGGGCCAGGGCGGAGTCGGAGGCGTTGAAACCCTGGAAGGTCCGGTCGCTGGCGTCCTTGAAGCCCTTGGGTTTGTCATCCCCCATCTCCCAGCCCAGGTACCAGCCCGGCAGGGCCTGGTCGTAGCGGGCGGGATTGCCCTTGGCGGAAAGACCGTCGGAGAAGACCCGGGAGCCGCCATAGGCGGGGCCGTCGCCGAAGGACTGGGCGGCGAGGGGCGCCGCGAGGGCGAGCAGGGGGAGGATTCGCTTCATGAAGGGCTCCTCAAGCAATTGCGACGGTGAGCTGCAAAGGTTCCCGCTGGGTGGCCAGGTGCAGGGCGGCGCCGTGGCTGCCCAGGGCCAGGCGGGCCGCCGCGGCGGCCAGCTCGGGGTCGTTGTTCTGTTCGCTCAGGTGGGCCAGCACCACGGCCTGGAGGCGCGGCGAGAGCACCCGCTGCAGCAGCTCGCCCATGGACTCGTTGGAAAGGTGCCCCACGCGGCTGAGGATGCGGGCCTTGAGCAGGGGCGGGTAAGCGCCCTCCCGCAGCATCTCCACGTCATGGTTCGCTTCCAGCGCGAGAATATCCAGCCCCTGGCAATGGTCGGCCACGAGGGCCGTGGGGTGGCCCAGGTCCGTGACCACGGCCAGGGCACACCCGTGGGCCTCCACGCGCCAGGCCACGGGATCCTCGGCGTCGTGGGGGAGGCTGAAGGGGCGCAGCTCCCAGCCGTCCCAGTCCAGGGCATGGCCCGCCTCGGCCCTGAGCCAGCGCGAGTCCGGGATCTCGATGCCGTGGATGGCCTCCACGGCGCGCTTGGTGGCGGGGGTCATGGCGAAGGCCCAGTCCGTGCGGCGCAGCATCACGCCGACGGCGCCGATGTGGTCGCTGTGCTCGTGGGTGAGGGCCACGGCGCCGATGGACCCATAGTCCAGGCCCGTGGCCTCGCAGCGCAGCTTGAGCTGCTTGAGGTTGAGCCCCGCGTCGATGAGGAGGGTGCGGCCCCCGTCGCTGAAGGCGTGGCAGTTGCCCTTGGAGCCGGAGGCGAGGGAGAGGTAGCGCATGGGTGGACCTCAGTCTACCGCGCGGCCCGCCGGGGCCTGGGCCGGTCCGCCCCAGAATGCGTGGCCCTGTTGTCGGGCCGGTTCTACCCTGGGGCCATGACCGCCTCCATCCGACCCTCCACCCTCGCCGACCTGGAGCTGCACGTCCGCCACCGCACGGCCATGTTCCGGGACATGGTCATGGGCGATGAGGCGGGCCTCGCCCGCATGTCCGAGCGCTTCCGCGCCTGGCTGCGGCCCCGTCTGCTCACGGGCGAGGTGCGCGGCCTCGTGCGCGACGTCTACGGCGTGGCCGTGGGCAGCGGCCTCCTCTGGCTGCGCGAGCAGATGCCCGTGCCCCTCACGGAGCTGGATTTGCGGGGCCACGTGTTCAACGTCTACGTGGAAGCCGCGCACCGCGGCCAGGGCCACGCCCGGGCCCTCATGGTGGCCCTCGAGGCTTCGGCTGCGGAGTGGGGCGTGGAGATCCTGGAGCTGCACGCCAGCAAGGATGCCGAGGCGCTCTACAGGGGCCTTGGCTACGAGCCCACCAGCGAGATGCGGAAGGTGCTCAAGGCTGACCTCCCGGTGCCGCATCAGTGGAAGGATCGGCGCTGACACCCCTCCAACGGTAGAGGAGCACGATCGCCACGGCACAGGCGCCGGTGCCGAAAACGCTGGCCTCCAGGCCGAAGGTGCCGCCATGGAACCAAGGGCTCCGGCGGGGATCCACCACAACTCCCCAGGGGCCCGTGAGGTCGGTGGTGCCGCTCACGGCGAATCCCAGGACGCAGCCCTGGAACCAGTTCCAGCCGAGGTGGATCCCGATGGGCAGGGCGAGGCTCCGGGTCCGCACGTAGGCGAGGCCCAAGAGGATCCCCGCCAGGGTGATGTTCACCGTGGCCCAGACCTTCTGCACGGGGTTCGTCATGCCCGGGTTGCCCCAATGCACCACGGCGAAGAGGAGGCCCCCCACCAGTTGCCCCCCCCAGGGACCGAGGCCCTCCAGGAACCGCTGGAACAGGTACCCGCGGAAGGTGAGCTCCTCGGAGATGCCGACCAGGAGGAAGAGGCCGAAGCCCGTGAGCAGGGGCCTCCAGTTGCCGTCGGGGCGCAGCTCCCAGCGGAAGCCGCCGGTGCTCCGGAGGGCCAGGGCGCCCAGGGCCATGATGGCGCAGCCCAGGAGGATGCCGGCCCCCAAGTGCAGGAACCAGGGCCGGCCCAGCTGCAGACCCACCGCGGCGAAGGGCTGGCGGTCCGCCATCTGGCTCACGCGGGTGGCGAAGAGGACGGAGGCGATCATCACCAGTTGTCCCACGAGCATGGTGCGGCCGTAGGGCCCCAGCAGGGACGTGATGAGCCCGAGGGGGAGGAGGGCCACGGCGACGAGCAAACCCCAGCCCAGGGCGCGCCACCCGTTGCGGATCCGCCCGGTATGGGGGTTGGTGAAGACGGTGCTCAAAGCACCGCCTGGCTGTCGGCGAAGGCGCGGGAGATCTCGAGGTACACCTTCTCCTCCTTGGGCTTGGCGGTCACGGCCCGGGCGAACCACTTGGCGGCCTGATCCCGGTTGCCGCTCTGGAGGAAGGCGCGGCCGAACTGCACGAAATTCTTCCAGTCGTCCTTCTCCAGCGCGGCGAAGGCGGTGATGAACTTCTCCGCATCGTTGACGAGGCCGACCTCCGCGAGGTCCACGCCGGCGGCGACGAGGGCGTCCTTGTTCTTCGGGTCGAGGCTGAGGATGAGGCCGTAGGCCTCCAGGGCCTGCTGCTTGAACCCGTGTTTCAGCCAGGCGACCCCGATGAGGCGGTGCACCTCGCCGTCCTTGGGCTCCTTCGCCAGGGCCTCCTTGAAGGCGGCTTCGGCCTTGGGGCGGTCCAGGGCGGCGAGATAGGCCCGGCCGTACTCCGCGAGCCACTTCGCGTCCTTGGGCTTGAGGGATCGGGCCTCATCGGCGCAGGCCTGGAGGATGGCCTTGCGGTCGCCCTTGAAGAAGCCCTCGGTGTATTTCACCCCTGGGGCCTGGCCCTGGAGGAGGGGAAGGGGCAGGAGGAGGGCCAGGGCGATGGGGCGGCGCATGGGGAACCTCGGGATGGGGCCTCAGGATAGTCCAGGTTGCTGCGATCTCCGACTCCGGGGGCGGGCGCGAGCCCAGGAGCCCGCTTCAGTCGAGGCGGTAGGTGAGGCGGAGGCCCTTCCCCTGCTCGGCGAAGGCGAGGGCGATCTCGTTCCACATGCGTTCGGAAAGCGGGTTGCGATCGACGGCCCGGTAGAAATATTTGGCGGCGAGGGCCCGGTGCCCATTGCGGATCGCGGCGCGGCCGAATTCGCAGCAGTTGGGCCAATCCGCGGGATCCAGCCGGTAGGCCACCTCCATGACGCGATCCGCAGCCTCGGGGTGCCCGAGGTCCAGGATCCGCACGGCGGCGAGGCCGAGGTGCTCCTTGGCTTTGCGGCCCGGATCCGGCCGGACCAGCCACTTCGCGGCGAGCTCCGCGTGTCCCGCGTCCAGGGCCGCCTCCCCGAATTCCAGCCAATCGTCCCCGCCCTGGGGGGTGCGGATCTGGCTGCGTTCCATGAGCCCATCGGCCACTTCGGGGAAGCCGAGGTCGAGGTAGACGTAGGCGGCGTCCTTCAGGGCGTTCTCGTGCTTGAGGGCGGCGTCCTTGAAGGGCTCCAGGGCCTTGAGGGCTTCCTCCCGGTGGCCGGCGGTCACCCAGATGCGCGCGAGGGCCGCCTGGTGCTCGGGGTCGGCAGCGATCCGGGGGCGGACCAGCTCAAAGGCCTCTTCCGCGCCCGGCCGGTCGCCCGCAAGGAGGGCCAGCTCCCCGATCTCAAGGAGCGCGTCGAGGTCGTTGGCGCGAGCCGCCCTCGCCCGGGCGTCGGGCTTTGCGAGGCGTTCCTTCCGGGGGAGGACGAGGTATTTGGCGACGAGGGGCGCGAGGCCGTGGCGTGCGGCGGCTCGCGCGAACTCGAAGCAGTCGGAGTCGGACCCCGGCTTGCTCTCCAGGTAGCGCGTCATCACGAGGTCCGCGGCCTCGCCATGGCCCGCCCGGATGAGGTCCAGGGCGGCCTTGAGGGTCAGCTCCATCTCGCCCTTTTCCGCGGCACGCACGTACCACTTGGCCGCGAGGGCGGGATCCACCGCCCGGCAGTAGGCGGCGAAGGACCGGAAGGAGCGGAAGGCCTTGCGGTCCTTCGCGTAGAGCACTTCCATCTGGGCATCGGCCTCGGGAGACCCGGCGTGGTCCAGGAGATCGCGGGCCGCCCGCTCATAGCCGACGTCGAATCGCAGGGAGGGGACCTTCAAGGGGACCAGGGCCCGTTTGGCGGCCTCCGGATCCCCCAACCGGAACCAGGCATGGGCGATGAGGCGGCGAGTCTCGCTGTCGGTGGGATCGTCCCGGAGGGCGGCCTCGAAGCAGTCGAGACCCTCTTCCCGGCGACCGGCCGCCAGGAGGGCGTGGCCATACTCGGCGAGGAGGCGGCTGTCCTTCCCATTGAGGGTGCGGGCCTCGCGGACGGTGGCCGCCATGATGGCGGCCGGATCCGCCGTCCGGAGAAAGGACTCGTCCACGATCTGGGCCGAGAGGGGGAGGGCGGCGCACAGGGCCCACCGCAGGATGGGGGAGATTCGCATGGCGTTTCCGGTCAGGGGTGCGGGGAAGCCGGGGCGGGGAGGGGCAGGGTCTCCAGCAGGGCCTGCCCCACGGCGAACCAGTACTCGCGATCCTTGTAACCCTTCTTGCCCCCCAGGGCCAGGTAGCGCGCCCCCTCGACCCGCCAGCCCTTCTGGAAGCAGAGCTTCCCGAAGGTGGCCATGTTGTCGAAGTCCTCGGGGTCCATGAGGTAGGCCTCATCGGCCAGGGGAAGGGCGCGCGCTTTGAAGCCGAGGGTGGCCAGGTCCACGGCCGCGTCGAAAAGGGCCCGCTTGCGGTTGATCTGGGCGAGGTCGATGCCGAACATGGGGCCTCCACCGCCCACGGGAGCAGGGGGCGCGCCTGGGATTCCGGGGGTGGGCGTTCCGCCGCCGCCGATCCCGAAGCCCAGGTAGGCACCCACGCCCTTGCCCGAGATGACCACGTCGTAGGCCCGGAGAGCCTCGGCCTCGAAGCCGGCCTTCATCCAGGCGTTCCCGATGAGGCGGAAGGCCTCCGCCCCGGCCTCCTTGTGCATGACGATCTCGCGGAACCGAGCTTCGGCTTCCTCCCGCTCACCGAGGAGGAGGTGCAGGCGCGCCATCAGGGCCAGGGCCTCGGGGTCCCGGTCCTTCGGGGGGTAGGCGATGTCCAGGGCCTCCTGGAGGGCCGGGCGGGCGGCGAGGCAATCCTCCCGGGTCCCGAATTCCACGTAGGCATGGACCATGGCCTTCCGGGAGTCTACCTCCCGGGGGTAGGCCAGGATGGCGCGCTGGAACCAGGTCTCCGCATCCTTGGGGCGATGGGCCCGGAGGCAGGCCGCCCCGAAGCTGGCCCGGACCTCCCAGTTCTTCGGGGCAAGGGGCTGCACGACCTCCATGAGGGCGAACGCCTCCTTGGCGAACCCCATGTCCAGGAGGTCCACGGCAAATTCCGCGGCGGCCGCGGGTGCCTGGGGTGCGAGCTGGAGGGCCTTTTCGGCCAGGGGACGCACGGGCCCCAGGTCACCGACCTCCCGCCAGATCTGGGCGGCGAGGCGGCAGGGAACGGGGCTCTTGGGGCGGGTGGCCACCACGGCATCGAGGGCGGCCTGGGCGGCACGGCGATCGCCCAAGCGCAGGTAGCCCCGGGCGATGCCGGCGTGGGTGTCCATATCCCGGGGGGCCAGGCGGAGGGCCTGGGTGAAGGCCGCTTCGGCTTCGGCCCGGCGGCCTTCGGCGGCGAGCGCCTGGCCTCTCAGGACATGGAACTCCTCCTTGCCGGCCTTCAGGGCGAGGGCGCGGTCGGCGCAGGTCCGCGCGACCGCGGCGGGGTCCCCCAGGAACAGGGCTTCGGTGGGGGCCTGGGCCACGAGGGTGACGGCGAGCGCTGGAAGGAGGAGCAGGGGGCGCACGGGGCTCACTTCACGGCGGCGGGAATGACCCCATCCTGCCCAAGGGCATCCATGATGCGGTCGGCCACGGTGGCGGCGTTGAGCTCGGAGGCGGAGGAGGTGCAGGCAAGGCGGCCCTTCCACACGACCTCCTGGGTGGCCAGATCCCGCAGCTCCAGCTCCATGGTCGTCGCGTGGGTCTCGGTGGCGGTACCCCCGGTGTTGAAGGGGCCACCGGGCGACCAGGAGCGGCTGTCCTGGAGGGCGCCCTGGCCGAGGGCGAGTCGGTGGCGGGGCTTGAACTGGGCCATGGCGGCCGCGAGCTTCTCCTCTTCATGGAGGTCCAGGGGGTTCCGCACCCACCCCTGGCAGACCACGCCCCGGCCCTGCAGCCGAGTGACGAGGGCCCGATCCAGCTCCGTCTGGAGATGCCCTGAGCCGCCCGGGGGCGGTGTGTAGACCAGGAAGACCCGCTGCACTTTGTCCGTGAAGGGGCGGGTGGGCAGGGAGACGAGATCCACGTGGGTGCCGCAACTGGTGAGGAGCAGGACCAGGGGCGATGCCAGGAAAGCGGACGCGCGGCGCATGGGTTCCTTGGGATGGGCCACCAGTCTACCGCCGGGGGACTGCGCGGAGCGCGTTCCTCAACAGCCGAGGCCCGGCGGGTGCCGGACCTCGGAAGGGAACCGTGCGGGATCAGAGCGGGATGTTGCCGTGCTTCTTGGGGGGCAGCTGCTCGCGCTTGGTCTCCAGGAGGCTCAGGGACTTGATGAGCTTCTTGCGGGTGTCGCGGGGGAGGATCACCTCGTCCACGAAGCCGTGCTCGGCCGCGATGTAGGGGGTGGCGAACTTCTCGTTGTAGGCGGCGATGAGTTCGGCGCGCTTGGCCACGGGATCCGCCGCGGAGGCGATCTCCTTGCCGTGGAGGATGTTCATGGCGCCTTCCGCACCCATCACGGCGATCTCCGCGGTGGGGTAGGCGAAGTTGAAATCCGTGCGCAGGTGCTTGGAGGCCATCACGCAATAGGCGCCGCCGTAGGCCTTGCGGGTGATGACGGTGACCTTGGGCACCGTGGCCTCAGCGAAGGCGTAGAGCAGCTTGGCCCCGTGGCGGATGATGCCGCCGTGCTCCTGGGTGACGCCAGGCAGGAAGCCGGGCACGTCTTCGAAGGTGACGAGGGGAATGTTGAAGGCGTCGCAGAAGCGCACGAAGCGGGCGCCCTTCTCCGAAGCGCTGATATCGAGCACGCCCGCGAGGTAGGAGGGCTGGTTGGCCACGATGCCCACGCTGCGGCCGTCGAGCCGGGCGAAGCCGACGACGAGGTTGCCGGCGAAGCGCTCCGCCACCTCGAAGAAGACGCCGTCGTCCACGATGCCCTTCACGAGGGTGCGGATGTCGTAGGGCTTCGTGGGATCGTCGGGCACCACCTTGTCCAGCTCGGGGTTCTCAAGGGGTTGCGGGGTCTTGGGGGCCTTGCGGGGGGCTTCGCCGAGGTTGTTGCTGGGCAGGAAGGAGAGCAGCTCGCGGGTGTGGGCGAGGGCCGCGAGATCACTGGGGCACACGAACTGGGCCACGCCGCTCTTCACGGCGTGGGCGCTGGCACCGCCCAGGTCCTCCTTGGTGACTTCCTCGTGGGTGACGGTCTTGATGACATCGGGACCGGTAACGAACATGTAGCTCGTGCCCTGCACCATGGTGATGAAGTCGGTGATGGCGGGGCTGTACACGGCGCCACCGGCGCAGGGGCCCATGATGAGGCTGATCTGGGGGATCACGCCCGAGGCCAGGGTATTGCGCAGGAAGATGTCCGCGTAGCCGCCGAGGCTCACGACGCCTTCCTGAATGCGGGCGCCGCCGCTGTCGTTGAGACCGATCATGGGGCAGCCCAGCTTCATGGCCTGGTCCATGACCTTGCAGATCTTCTTGGCGTACATCTCGGAGAGGCTGCCGCCGAACACGGTGAAGTCCTGGGCGAAGACGGCCACGGGGCGGCCGTCCACGCGGCCGAAGCCCGTGATCACGCCGTCGCCGGGGATCTTCTCCGTGCCCGGCGTGCGGTTCACCACGAGGGAGTCCATCTCCTCGAAGCTGCCCTCATCGAGGAAGGCGTTGATGCGCTCGCGGGCCGTGAGCTTGCCGCCCTCATGCTGTTTGGCGACGCGGGCCTCGCCGCCACCCGCCAGCGCCGCGGCGTGTTTGGCCTTGAGGGTCTCAAGCTTCTTTTCCAGGGACATGGGGACTCCAGGGACGGATGGGCGTTCGCAAACCCCCTAGTTTACCCCGGCCCGCCCGGATTCCTGGAGGGCCGCCTCCGCCAGCCAGCGGGCGAAGTCATCGGCCCAGCTGGCGAAGTGCTCTTCGATGGGGGAGATGACGGCCGCACCGAAGCCGCTCCGCACGATGCGGTGATGGGCGGCGAGGAGGACCTGCCCATCGGAGGCGCGGAGCAGTTTGAGGTCCCAGGTGACGCTGTCGCAGTTCCCGCTGGCGCTGACGGTGCGCCCGCCGAAGGTGCTCCCGGCGTCGGCATCCACGATGCGGGCCACCAGCAGGATGTCCCCCCCGGCACGGGAGACGGCGGCCCGGCCCTTGAAGGCGGTCTTGAGGGCGCCCCGGAGCAGGGGCGGGAAGAGGTCCGTCAGGCGGGTCGCCGCTGCCAGGTCCCGCCCCTCGGCCCGGGGCCGGAGCATGAGGGGGTCGGCCCACTCCCCGGCCCGCACGGTTCGGCCCTCCAGTCGCAGCCCTGGACGGATCCACACGTAGTCCGCTTCGGCGCCCTTGGCGAGCACGGCGTCGGGACCGAACCAGGCGGGGTCCAGCAGTCCATCGTCGAGCTTGGCGGGCGCAGGCGGGGCCTGGGGCGGTGCCCCCGCCCGAAGGCAGGGGACCGCCATGAGGAGGACGGGCAGGGCCCGGCGCACCGCTCAGTTCCCGGCGAGGTTGACCAGGTAGGTGCCGAACTGGTCGGCCCACTTCACGAGCTTGCCGTCGATGGTGCTCATGTTGGTGCCGCTGATGGTGCGGTGGTGGGCGGCGAACAGAACCTCGCCGCTCTTGGGATCCACAATCTTGAAATCGAAGGTGACGGTCTCGGAGCCCGCGCCGAAGCCCACGAACCACTTGGCCGCGGCCGACCCGGCATTGCAGTCGGCGATGCGCCCGATGAGCTCCAGGTCGCCCTCGCTCCGGGAGAACTTGGCCTTGGCGCCGAAGGCCCCCGTCAGGGCGCCGCGCAGGGTGGAGGGGATGGTGTCGGTGAGGACGGTGGCCTTGGCGTTGTCCTTGCCATCCCGATCTTTGTTCAGCATGGCGGGGTCTTCCCAGGGCTTCATCCAGATGGTGTGTCCGGCGAGCTTGAGGCCCGGCTTCACCCAGACGAAGTCGACGGCATCGAGGCCGGTCTTGGCGAGGGGGACCTCCCCGAACCAGGCGGGATCCAGGAGTCCCTTGTCCAGCTTGGGGAGGGGGGCCGCGGCCGGCTTGGGAGTGGGGGCGGCCACGGGGGCCGGAGCGGGTGCCGGGGCGGGCGCAGCGGCGGGCGCCGGGGTCGGGGCGACGCTGGAAGCCGGGGCCGGGGCGGCTGCGGGCTGGACCTCCTGGGCACCGATGGGGAGGGTTGAAGCCAAGGCGACGAGCAGCCACGGACGCATGGGATCTCCTGGGGGGAATGGACCATGCTACCGCGTCAGGCGGCGATCAGGATCACGCCTTCTTCCCAGTCGCCGGGAATCGGAGCATGGGGCCGCCGGAGGCATGCCTCCCGGGCTTCGGGTCAATTGCCCGGGTCACACCTCGCAGCGGATGACGAGGGCCGTGTTGATGCCGCCGAAGGCGAAGTTGTTGCTGAGGAAGGTGCGCCCGGACACGGGGCGGGGGGCGCCCTGGAGGTAGTCCAACGCGGCGCAGCGGGGATCGGGATTCCGCAGGTTGAGGGTGGGCGCCGCCCAGCCCGCCCGGGTCATCTTGATGCCCACCCAGGCTTCGATGGAGCCGCAGGCTCCGAGGGTGTGACCGAAGTAGCTCTTCAGGGATGTGATGGGCACGGTCCGCTGGAACACCTCGCGGGTGGCGTGGGTCTCGGCGATGTCGCCGTGCTCGGTGGCGGTGCCGTGGGCGTTCACCCAGTCGATGGCCTCGGGGCCCAGCTCGGCGTCCTCCAGGGCGAAGCGGATGGTGTCCGCCATGGTCTCCTTCTGGGGCTGGGTGATGTGGGCACCATCGGAATTGGTGCCGAAGCCGAGCACCTCGGCGTAGATGCGGGCACCGCGCGCCAGGGCGTGCTCGCGATCTTCGAGGATGAGGGTGCAGCCGCCCTCGCCCACCACGAGGCCGTCGCGGTCCTGATCGAAGGGCTGGGGTGTGCCCTGGGGATCCTCGTTGCGGGTGCTGGTGGCGTAGAGGGTGTCGAACACGGCGGCGGTGCAGATGTTCAGCTCGTCGCTGCCGCCCGCGATCATCACGGTCTGCTTCCCGTACTTGATGGCTTCGTAGGCGTAGCCGATGGCCTGGCTGCTGGAGGTGCAGGCGGTGCTCGTGGCGATCATGCGGCCCGTGAGCCCGAAGTAAACGCCGATGTTCACGGCCGCCGTGTGGCTCATGGCCTGGATGTAGCCCGTGGCGCTGATGCCCGTGAGGCGCCCCTGGGCGAGGTTCCGACCGAGGGCGAGCATGGGCTCGATGCTGCCGAAGGAGCTGCCGTAGGCCACCCCCACGCGACCCAGCTTGAGCAGGGGATCGTCGAGCAGGCCCGCGTCTTGGAGGGCCAGCTCCGTGGCGCGCACGCCCAGGAGGGCCACGCGGCCCATGGAGCGCACCATCTTGCGGGGGTAGTGGGCGGGGACCTCGAAGTGGTCCGCGGGCACGCCCAGGCGGGTCTGGATCTCCGCGTGCTGGTCCCACTCGTGCATCACGCGCACGCCGCTCTGGCCCGCCTTGATCTTGGCGGAGATGGATTCCCAGGAATCCCCCAGGGGCGTCACGCCCCCCATGCCGGTGACGACGACGCGGCGCATCAGACCATCCCCCCGTTCACCCCGAGGACCTGGCGGGTGATGTAGGCTGCGGCGTCGGACATGAGGAAGCCCACCGCGGCGGCAACATCGTCGGGCTGGCCCACGCGGCCCATGGGAATGGCGGCGAGGGCGCGCTCGAGCACGACCTCGTCCACCAGCTCGGATTCGATGAGACCCGGGGCCACGCAGTTCACGGTGATGGCGCGGGTGGCCAGCTCCACGGCCAGGGCCTTGGTGGCACCGATCAACCCGGCCTTGGCGGCGCTGTAGTTCACCTGCCCGCGGTTGCCCACGACACCGGAGACGCTGGAGATGGTGACGATGCGACCGCCCTTGCGGGTCTTCACCATGGGGATCACCAGGGGTTGCACCACGTTGAAGAAGCCGTCGAGGCCCACGGCCAGGACCTGATCCCAGTCTTCGGGGCTGAGGGCGGGGAAGGCGCCGTCCCGCGTGATGCCGGCATTGCATACCACCCCGTAGTAGGGGCCATCGGCGGCCACCTTGGCTTCCAGGGCGGCCAGGGTCTGGGCCCGATCGGCGATGTCGAAGGCGATCCAGTCGGCGGGGTGCCCCGCGGCCTGCAGCTCCGCCACGAAGGCCTGGGCCTCGGCCACGCGGCTGCGGCAGTGCACGGTGACCTTGAAGCCGTCCGCGGCGAGGCGCAGGGCGATGGCCCGGCCGAGGCGGCCGGTGGCGCCGGTCACGAGGACGGCGCGGGCGTTGGAAGATGTGGGCGGGGTCATGGGACTTCGATGGCTTTCAGGGTGGCGTGGGCCACACGGATCCCGGCGCGATGCAGCTCGCATCGGAAGGCGCTGGGGCCGGATTCGTCGAGGAAGATCACCTTCACCTCGACCTCCAGGTCCGTCCCCACGGGGAAGGCGGGCTCGGTGGCGTCAAAGCTTCGGGTACCCAGCAAGTATCCCACTCGGATGGCTCGCCCGGATAGGGTGTTGCGCCAGCCGCTGAAGGCGGAGCAGGCCTGGGCCATGAGCTCCAGGCCCACCCAGGCGGGCATTTCCCCACGGGCATCCAGGTACCCGGCCCCGGGCTTCACGGAGGCGGCCACCCGGCAGCCCTCGGCATCGATGGCGAGGAGGCGGTCCACCACGATGGCGGATTCCCGGTGGGGCAGAAGCTGCTCGATGGGCGGAAAGGGCGTGCTCATGGCGTGGGACCCAGGGCCAGGCATAGGTTGTTGCCGCCGAAGGCGAAGGAGCTGGAGAGGACCGCGGAGCCGGGTACCAGGCGGTGGCGGTCACCCACGAGGTCCAGGCGGGGCAGGGCCGGGTCGGCCTCGCCGTCCCAGCGGTGGGGGGGGAGGTACCGTTCGGGGTTCCAGGCGGGCTGGAGGGTGAGCCAGCCGAAGGCCAGCTCCAGGGCCGCGGAGGCTCCCAGGGCGTGGCCCGTGAGCGGCTTGGTGCCGCTGCAGGGTACGCCGCCGGGGAAGACGGCGGCCGTGGCGCGGCTCTCCATCTCGTCGTTTTTGGGCGTGGCGGTGGCGTGGAGGTTGAGGTAACCCACGTCTTCCGGCTTCAAGCCCGCCTCCGCCAGGGCGCCCCGCAGGGCCGATTCTGCCCCCGCCCCCGAGGGGTCCGGGGAGGAGATGTGGTGGGCATCGCTGCTGGCGCCGGCGCCGAGGAGGGCCAGATCCGAGGCCTCGCGGGTGAGGAGGAAGAGGGCGGCCCCCTCGCCGATGTTGATGCCCGCCCGATGGCGGCTCATGGGATTGCAGAGGTGGGGCGTGGCGCTCTCCAGGGCCGTGAAGCCATTGAGGGTGAGCTTGCAGAGGGAATCGACGCCGCCCGTGATGACGGCATCGCAGAGGCCCAGCTCCAGCCACTGCCGGGCGCTCACCAGGGCCTTGCCGCTGGAGGTGCAGGCGGTGGAGACCGTGAGGGCGGGGCCCGTAAGGCCCAGGAGATCGGCGAGGAAGGGCGCCAGGCGCCCGATCTCCTGCTGCTGGTAGTGGAATTCCGGCGGAAGGGTGCCGTGGACCCGGTGGTGGGCCATGGCCCGCTCCGTCGCCTCAATGCCCGACGTGCTCGTGCCGAGCACCACGCCCACGCGATCCCGGCCATAGCGGGTGAGCGCCGCCTCCACCTCGGGGCGGATCTCCTCCAACGCGAGGAGGAGGAGGCGCGTGGCGCGGGAGTCATCCTTCCAGAAGGCGGGGGGTAGGGCGGCCAACGCCCCGGGCACCCGGCCCACCCGGGCCAGCCGCCCCGGGAGCCAGCCCTCCTCCAGGACGAGGCCGGAAGTGTCGCCCCGGAAAAGGCCCTGGGCCACCGCGGCCTTGCCGCGGCCGAGGGCGCAGACGATCCCCAGGGTGGACAGATGCGCCGGTCGGGCCCTCATCCCCGGGCCCGCTCGAAGGCGGCGACCATGGGCGCAGGGGTCTCGTAGCGGACCTCACCCGTGGCCACCTCCACGGCGATCTGCACGGTGGTGGCCTTGGTGTGCCGGGTGCCGGTGTCCAGGTCCCGCAGCACGTAGGCCACCTTCAGGCGCTGCTCGTATTCCAGCAGTTCGGCCTCCACCCGCACCTTCTGGCCGTAGCGCAGGGGCTTCAGGTACTTCAGTTCGCAGGTGACGATGGGCCAGCCGCAGCCGGTGGCGTCCATCTCCGCGAGGTCGAGGCCCGCCTTGCGCATGAGGGCCGTGCGCGCGATCTCCAGGTACTTCACGTAGTGGCCGTGCCACACGATCCCCATCACGTCCACGTCGTGGAAGGGGATCTCCAGGATCACGTCGGCTCGGAGGGGGACGGTCACGGGGCTCACTCGGGTCGGGCGGCGGCGTCGTCGCCCCAGAAGTCATAGAAATTAAACCACTGCAGCGGGGTGGCCAGGCAGCGGGCCTCCACGGCGGCGGCGTAGCGCACGAGCCCCTCCCGAAGCACCGCATCGCGGTTCCCCCGCGGCAGGGCGAAGCGCTCCGCGAAGGGTTCCAGGTGGATGCGGTAGCGCTTCCCCTCCCGCACGCAGAAGAAGAGGTACACGGGGCACTGGAGGAGATGGGCCAGGAAGAGGGGGCCGATGGGGAATTCAGCTTCACCGCCGAGGAAGGCCACGCGCATCGTGCGGCCGTTGGCGGAGGCCGGGCTGCGATCCCCCACGATGAAGAGGGCCTCGCCCTTGGCGATGCGGGCCTCCAGCGCCATGGCGGTCTCGGGGCCCACGTCCACGATGTGGATGAGGTCCAGGTTGTAGGCGGGGTTGATCTCCTTGAGCAGATCCTGGAAGCGCACCACGTGCTCGGAGTACATGACCGCATTGAGGCCCTTCAGGCCCTTCGAGGCCCCCAGGCCCCGCAGCATGTCGAGGTTGCCCACGTGGGCGCTGATGAAGAGGGCCCCGGTGCCGGAGGCGAGGCGATCCCGGAAGGCCCGCTCCTCCGGGAAGTCCACGGGCAGGTCCGCGGCGTCCATCCAGGCGAGGAAGCGGTCCACGTAGCTCATGGCGAAGGTGCGGACGTGCAGGTAGCTCCGCCAAAGCCCCGGCTCACGGTCCAGGCCGCCGCGCGCATGGAGGCGGCGCAGGTAGGCCCGCGAGGCGCGGCGCGCTGCCGTGCCCGTGAGGAAGAAGTAGGCGGCGATGAACTCGGTGATGAAGCGCAGGGCCCACGCACCCAGGAGCTTGTAGGTCCACAGGGCGCAGCGCAGGCCGAAGGCAGTGCCCCGTTCCTGGATCTTCGTCCAATGGGCCTCGTCGCCGGGCGCGCTCATCGCGCCACCTTGCGCGCCAGCAGCCGGGGCAGGCGCAGGAGCATGCCGCACACGAGGCGTGTGTGCATGCGGGTGAGGCGCAGGTTGTCCCGCAGCAGGTTGAAGTGGGAGACGCCGTCCTCGGGATAGACCACCTTCACGGGGGCATTGATCACGGGCAGTCCCGCCCAGTGCAGGCGGACGATGATGGCGGTGTCGAAGTCCATGCGGGTCGGCAGGGCCACGCGGTCCATGAGGGCCACGGTGGGGCCCAGGGGGTAGAGCCGAAAGCCGCAGAGGCTGTCGCCGATGTCGAAGCCCAGGGTCTCCAGCCACACCCAGGCGTGGGTGAACCAGCGGCCATAACGGCGGGCCGGGGGCACGGGGCCCTCGTAGGCGGGCACCCCGGCGATGACGGCGGTGGGATTCGCTTCACCCAGGGCGAGGAAGCGGGGCACGGCGGCAGCGTCGTGCTGCCCATCGCTGTCCACCTGCAGGGCGTGGGTGAATCCGGCGGCATGGGCCCGGCGGAAGGCCTCGCCCACGGCGGCACCCTTGCCCTGGTTCACCTCCCAGCGGGAGAGGTGCAGCCCGGGATGGGCGGTGGCGAAGCGGTCCAGTTCGGCTCGGGTGGCCGCGTCGCTGGCGTCGTCATGCACGAAGAGGTCCACGCCGCAGGTCAGCAGCGCGTCCAGGGTGCGGGTGAGGGCCGGGCCCGGGTTGTAGACGGGCACCACCAGGCAGGGGCGGTAGGTCATGGCCGCGCCGCGTAGCGGGCGAAGCCCTTGGACTTGAGGCCTTCCGGGGCGGCGTATTCGAAGGCCAGCTCACGGCGGTCCGCATCCCAGCCGAGGGTCAGGGTGATGGCCTCGCCCGGGGTGATGGTGCCCTGGAACTTGAGGTGCTCCAGGCCTTGGAAGGCGCCGAAGGGGCCGAAGGCGGCCTCGCCCAGGCGCAGGGCCCATTCCACCTGCACGACGCCGGGGAGGATGGGATCCCCCGGGAAGTGTCCGCGGTAGGCCGGGTGCTCCGCCTCCAGGCGGAAGGTGTAGATCCCGGCCCGCTCAGGATGCGCCTGGAGGGAGCCGGGGTAGGGCGTCATGGGCCTAGGCCTGCAGCATGGCGTGGACGGTCTTCACCACGTCGCCTACGGTGCGCACGTCCTTGAAGTCCTGGGCCTTCACCCGCTTGCCCGTGATCTCCTGCAGCTGGATGGCGAGCTCCACGGCGTCGATGCTGTCCAGGTCCAGGTCCGTGAAGAGGTGGGCTTCCAGGGTGACGCGGGCGGGATCGAGGCGGAAGGAGTCGGCGAGCACTTCGCGGAGCTTCTGATGGATTTCCTCGGGGGTCATGGACATACGGTACTCCGGTGGAGCTAGGAGGCGGCCGGGCGGCGGCTCGAGACGAAGGCGGCGAGGGTGGCGGGCGTGCGGAAGTGGTGCGCGAAGCCGGAGGTCTCCGACTCCTCCAGCTGCAGGTGGTAGGCCTTCTTCAGGGCGATACCCAGCTCGAAGGCGTCGATGGAATCCAAGCCCAGGCCCTCGCCGAAGAGGGCGTCCTCATCCCCGATGTCCTCGGGGCGCGTGTCCTCCAGATCCAGCGTCTTCACGATGAAGCGCTTCATCTCGAGGGGGGTGATGACCTGGTCCATAGACTTCCTGATTGAACAGTTCCTCAAGCCACTCCGTCAGGGCCCGGGCGGCCTGGGGAGCGGGAAGGGCCGGATCCGGCGGAGGTGGCGCGACGGCTGGCAGGGCCCTGATCCGATATTCGCATGGATGTTCGGGCATGTGATACCAGCGGTGCCCCTTGGCAAGGAGGGGGGGATCGCAGGTGACGATGAGGGGCAGGATGGGGGCGCCGGAGCGCAGCAGCAGGTGGGCGGCCCCCCGGACGAAGCGGTAAGGACTGCCGGGGAGCGTCCGGGTGCCCTCGGGGAAGAGCACGAGGGTCTCCCCCCGGGCCAGGGCCTTGGATCCGCGATTCAACACCCAATCCGGATCCAGGGCGGGGATGTACCCCGCGGCGCGCACGGCCCAGCCGAACAGCGGGTTGTTCCAGATGGCGGGCTTCACCACACAGGTGAGTTGCTCGATGCTGCCAAGCATCATGACCACGTCCAGGTAGCCGGGGTGGGTGGCCATGATCACGTGACCATCCATCGCCTCACGAGGGGGCATCGCCTCGAGGTGGAGGGTGTAGATGCCCGCCCACTGGAGAAAGCGCACGAGGGTTCGGAAATAGAGGAAGAAGCAGGAACGGGCCCGGCGTTGGAGGGCCGACTTGCCTCCGGGCAACAGCCGCATCACCGGGATGGCGAGCAGCGAGAACAGGCTGCCGAGGACGCCCAGGGACCCGAACCCGATGGCGCTGGCGAGGATCTTCAGGAACCGCCTCATGGCCTGGCTTCCCAGGCCCAGGACCAAGTAGCGGTGGGCCCCGTCCATTCCCCCGGTCCGCCGGCGAGGGCCCCCAGGGCATGAAGGGACTGGGCCCCCGGCCCCTCCCCGGGACCGCCCGGCCGCCGCTGCAGGCGGAGGTGCCTCCGGGCGGGGACGTCCAGGAGGAGGGCCACCGCCTGCAAGGGGGTGATGTCCCCCTCGAAGGGGGCCAGCAGCTCCGGCAAGCGGTCGTCGCCGTAGACCATCAGCACGGGGGCTCCCGTGGCGAGGTGCTGGGCGTGGGCCTCCAGCAGGGCCAGGCCGAAGGTCTCGGGGCCCGCCGCCACGGCGGTGATGGGACTGGGGTCCTTCGTCGCGATGGACCAGATGCCCGCCGTGGCGTTGTGGACGTTCATGGAGAACTGGGTGGGCGAGGCCTCTTCGCCCCGGGCCAGGTCCGCCAGGATGGGGAGGGCCCGGGCGGGATCGCCATGGCGGGAGGCGAAGACCGAGCGAACGGGGCCGAGGCCCTCCGTCACGCGCCCGGCGACGTGGAGCATCCCCTTGCCCAGGGGGCTCAGGCGGCGGCGGAGGAGGGCCTCCACCCCGGGGAGCTCCGGGGGGCCGACGGCCACGTCCACGGCGTCCCCGGGGAGCTCCAGGGGCAGGGCTTCGGGGGACCAGAGGGCCATCCGGCGGATGGGGAGGCTGAAGGTGGGCGGGACCATGGGGGACGGTGCGGCGCGGGGGTCCCGGGGGTCAGGACTTGCCTTCCCCGCCCCCCTGCATGCGCACGGCGTCCTGGGGCAGGTTCTCGCCACCGACCACGTGGAAGTGGAGGTGGAAGACGCTCTGGTGGGCGTCCTTCCCGGAGTTGGCGATGACCCGGAACCCCTTGTCGAGGATGCCGTTGTCCTTGGCCACCCGCACGCAGGCCGTGAGCAGGGCGGCCCGGGTGGCCTCGGGCAGCTGCTCCAGTTCCTGGAGG
>DATFAX010000092.1:0-63909 GCA_035254125.1 Holophagaceae bacterium
CACCCCCGATGTCTCCGTGGACCCCGGCCTCTTCACCCCCTTCATGGCCAACCTGCGCTTCCGCTACAGCGCCTTCTTCCGCTACGCCGTGGTGGAGAAGGAGAAGTTCGGCGTGAAGCTCGGTCAGCGGGCCGACGACGCTGTGCTGGAGCGCTTCCGCCTCTGGCTCGTGAACGAGAAGGTCGCCTATTCCGAGAAGGAGTGGGCGGACAACAAGGAGGCCATGAAGGACCAGCTCTCCATCGAGATGGCCCAGGTCACCCACGGCCTCGAAGCGGGCGCCAAGCTCCAGCTGGAGCGGGATCCGGTGGCCCAGAAGGCCCTGGAGGTGCTGCCCGAGGCGGCCAAGCTCCTGCAGAAGAAGCAGCTTTCCCTCCAGGCGAAGCCCGGTCCCGTGGCCCGGTTGGACCACGGTGTGGCCCGGGAGCTGATCCTGACCTAGGCCCCTCGAAGGCCCGCCATAGACGGCGGGCCTTTTCATGGCCGGACTCATAACAAATGGTTATGTGTCCATAAAAAAGTCCTTCAAGGGGCGGGTGAGTCCCAGTACCCTGGGCCTTCAGCCCTTTGGAGGTCCCATGGATTTCACCCTGCCCGAGCACGTGGAGGCCCTCCGCGAGGAGGTGCGCAAATTCGCCGAGAAGGAGATCCGTCCTCACGTCATGACCTGGGATGAGACCAAGACCTTCCCCATGGAGGTGGTCAAGAAGCTCGGTGAGATGGGCATGCTCGGCGTCATCTTCCCCGAGCAGTACGGCGGCGCCGGCATGGGCTACCTGGAATACGCCGTGGTGGTGGAGGAGCTCTCCCGGGTGGACGGCAGCGTGGGCATCACCATCGCCGCCCACAACAGCCTCTGCTCCAACCACATCTACGCCATGGGCACGGAGGAACAGAAGCAGCGGTGGCTGAAGCCGCTGGCCAGCGGCAAGTGCCTGGGCGCCTGGGGCCTCACGGAGCCCGAGGCCGGCAGTGACGCCGGCGCCCAGCGCACGGTGGCCAAGAAGGAGGGCAGCCACTGGGTCATCAACGGCGCCAAGAACTTCATCACCCACGGCACCGTGGGTGACCTCGCGGTGGTCATGGCCCGCACCCGGCCCGGCCACGGGACGGACGGCATCAGCGCCTTCGTGTTGGAGAAGGGCATGAACGGCTTTAAGGCCGGCAAGCAGGAGAACAAGCTGGGCCTGCGGGCCTCCGACACCTCCGAGCTGATCATGGAGGACGTGAAGGTCACGGACGAGCACATGCTCGGCGGCGAGGGGGTGGGCTTCAAGCAGGCCATGACCACCTTGGATGGCGGCCGCATCAGCATCGGCGCGCTGGGCCTGGGCATGGCCCAGGGCGCCTTCGAGGAGAGCGTGAAGTACGCCAAGCAGCGCAAGACCTTCGGCCGCCCCATCGCGGAGCATCAGGCCATCGGCTTCAAGCTGGCGGACATGCAGGTGCAGGTGGAGGCCGCACGGCTCCTCATCTACAAGGCCGCCAACCTCAAGGACCAGGGCAAGCCCTACGCCAAGGCCGCGAGCATGGGCAAGCTCTACAGCTCCGAGATCGCCTGCAAGGTGGCCGATGAGGCCGTGCAGATCCACGGCGGCTACGGCTACATCAAGGACTACCCCGTGGAGAAGTACTACCGCGACGTGAAGCTCTGCACCATCGGCGAAGGCACCAGCGAAGTGCAGCGCATGGTCATCGCTCGGTACCTGATGAAGGAATTCTAGTAACGGAAGTCACCACCAAGGCACCAAGACACCAAGGAAAGAAGGCTTTTTCTTGGTGTCTTGGTGCCTTGGTGGTTTTCTTCTTCTATTCGTCTGGAGGATTCCGTGCGCCTTGCCTACCTTCTCGCCGCCACATCGCTGACACTGGCAGCCCAAACTACCGCCCCGTTCCAGATCGAGGACATGTTCAAGGTGCACCGCGTGGCGGATGCCACCGTGAGCGCCAAGGGCGACATTGCCTGGCAGGTGGGCGATGTGAACCTCGAAGCCAACAAAGTGGTGAACCGCCTTTGGATCCGTTGGGCCGCGAAGAACAATGGGATCACGGGCAACGGCATGATCCTGGAGACGGGCGAGGGGAGTGCGAGTCGCCCCCGTTTCAGCCCTGATGGCACCCAGGTGGCCTACCTGCAGGGGGGGCAGCTGTGGGTGCTGGACCTCGCCACGAACGCGCGCAAGCAGATCACCAAGCACAGCGCCGGGGCCAGCGGCCACGCCTGGAGCCCCGACGGCAAGTGGATCGCCTTCCTCGGCACCACCGTGCCCAGTGGCAACGATGCCGAGAATGAGACCTACGTGAAGGCCAAGGAGGCTTCCAAGGTGAAGGCCACCCTGGTGAAGAGCCTCATGTTCCGCCACTGGAACGAGTGGCGGGATCCCATGCAGGTGGGCCACCTCTTCATCGTGAAGGCCGATGGCAGTGCCGCGCCCGTGGACCTCACGGCCGGCTGGAAGCACGACGTGCCCGACTTCGGCGACACCGGCGCCGGGGATCCCTTCAGCTGGGCGCCGGATGGGAGCGCCCTGGCCTTCGGCTCCCACGAGGAGGCGGCCAAGGGCGTGTCCACCAATGGCGACCTTTACGAGGTGAAGGTGGCGGCCCCGGGCCAGATCCGGAAGCTCACCACTAACCCCGCCATGGACAACACCCCCCGCATCAGCCCTGATGGCAAGTACCTGGCCTACCGGGCCCAGCAGCGGCCCGGCTTCGAGTCCGACCGCTTCGAGCTGCGGGTCATGGAACGGGCCACGGGCAAAGTCATCGCCACCACGGAGAAGACGGACCTCTCCTTCGAAGACCTCTATTGGCAGGGCGGCGACCTCCTCGCCACAGCGGCCGAGCAGGGCCGTCACCCCCTCTACCGCTGGACCCCGGGCAAGGCCCCCGTGAAGGTCACCCCGGGCGGCCACCTCGCCAGCTTCGCGGTCAACGGCGCGAATGTCGTGGGCGTCGAAGCGCGTTACGCCAAGCCCCCCGAGGTGGTCCGGGTGCACACCGGGGACGGCAAGGTGGAGACCCTCACCCGCCTCAACGCCGGTTTCACGGGGAACCTCAGCAAGACGGAGGAGATGTGGTTCGAGGGTGCCTTCGGGGAGAAGGTGCACGCCTTCACCTTCAAGCCCGCCAACTTCGATCCGGCGAAGAAGTACCCGGTGGCCTTCCTCATCCACGGCGGGCCCCAGAGCCCCTGGACGGATGGCTGGAGCTACCGCTGGAATCCGCAGGTGTGGGCCGGTCGCGGCTACCACGTGGTGATGATCAACTTCCACGGGTCGGGCAGCTACGGCCAGGCCTTCTGCGACCAGATCAGCGGCGACTGGTCCGGCGCCGTGATGACGGACCTCATGAAGGGGCTGGACGCCTACCTCAAAGCCAACCCCAGCGCCGATCCCGCCAAGGTCATCGCCGCCGGCGGAAGCTACGGCGGCTACTCCACCAACTGGCTGGCCGGGCACCAGCCCGACCGCTTTGCGGCCTTCGTCACCCATGCGGGCATCTACAACCTGGAGTCCATGCAGGTGGGCACCGAGGAGATGTGGTTCCCCAAGTGGGAGTTCAAGGGCTGGCCCTGGGAGAGCGCTGAAACCCTCGCGCTCTGGCGCAAGAACAGCCCCCACCTCTCGGCCCAGAACTTCAAGAAGCCCATGCTCGTCGTGCATGGCGAGTTGGACTTCCGCGTGCCCTACGGGGAGGGGGTGCAGCTCTTCAACATGCTCCAGCTCCGGGGCATCCCCAGCGAGTTCCTCTCCTACCCCGACGAGGGCCACTGGGTGCTCAAGCCCCAGAACTCCAAGCTCTGGCACGAAACGGTGCTGGGCTGGGCGGATCGCTGGGCGAAGTAGTCACTCCGATTCCGGAAGGGCCGGCCTTGGGGCCGGCCCTTTTCAGAGGAATCAGAAGGCCATGCGCAGGATCAGCGTGAAGCTGCGGCCGGGCTGCTCCAGCAGGGAGGAGTAGGTGCCGCGGCTGCCACCACTGTAGTGGAGGCCGCTGGGATCGAAGGTGCCGGGGGTGTCCCCGGCATCGGCGGCGCGCACGCCGGGCTGGGCGTAGGCCCGGTCCAGCAGGTTGTCCACGCGGGCCTGGAAGGTGAGCCCGTTCCAGGTGTAGGCGAGGGCGAGGTCGGCCGTGGTGTAGCCGCCCAATTGACGGATGGGATTGGTGGGCACCGTTTCCCGGGGGCCCATGTAGCGGGCCCGGAAGGTGGTTTCGAAGCGGCCGAGTTCCGCGGTGAGGCCCAGCCAGGCTTTGGTGTGGGCGGAGTCGCCCACGGGGCCTTCCCCGGTCTTGAGGAGGTTGGGGGCCACGTAGGTGAAGCGGTCGGCCCGGTCCTGGAGAATGCGGCTGAAGTAGGCCCAGGCGCGCAGGGCGGTGAAGGGTCCGGGGGAAGGGAGGAAGGCCTGGGCGGAGAGGTCGAAGCCCTCCTGGCGGCGCTGGCCCAAGTTGGCGGCACCTGGGCCGCCCTCGCTGCCAGGGCTGCGGCTCACGATGACGTCCCGATCCCGGGCGGACCAGAGGCTCACCCCGGCGGCGAGCCGGGAGGCGGTCCACGCGGCGCTGAGTTCGGTGGTGTTGCTGTGCTGGGGCCGCAGGGCGGGATCGGAGCCGCTGCCCTGCCATCCCCCGTAGAGGGTGCGGGGGGTGGGCTCCTGGGCGGCCTCCCCGTAGAGCGCCTTGAAGGTCCAGTCGCCCACGGCACCCACGTAGCCCAGTCGGAGGGTGGTGTCATTGCCGTAGACGCTGTGGCGGTCGTCCCGCAGACCGAGGTGCAGCGTCTGGCCGGGTGCCAGGTTCAGGCGGGCCGTTCCGTAGAAGGCCTCTTGTGTGGTCTGGATGCGATTGCCGGGGATGAGGGAGGCGGTGGGCACCGCGGGGAAGGCGTAGGTGGAGAGGCTGATGAGGTCCGAGGCGTAGACATCGGGCCCGTAGGGGTTGTCGTAGGCCTTCTGGAGGTCCTTCCGCTCGAAGGAGAGGCCGAAGGCCACGGAGAGGCGGGGGCTCACATGCCAGTCGAAGTCCTGCTGCACGAGTTCGCTGTGGCTGAGGCTCTGCCAGTAGCTGAAGTCCACGAGCCGTTCCCCGGCCCGGGGACCGGTGGTCTGGGTGTAGCCGTAGAGGAAGTAGCTATCGTTGCGGACATCACTCTCCCGGCGGCTGAGCAGGGTCGTCCCGGTGAGGTCCGGTCCGAAGCTGCGGACGAGCCGCAACCAGGCCATGGACTCGGGCCGGGCCCACACAGCGTGGTTCTGGGCCACGTCTCCGGGGTACTCATTGCCATAGCCGGACTCCAGCATCTGCTGCTGGTACCCGACCTCCAGTTGACCCAGGTAGGCGCGCAGGTCCAGGGCGGTGGTGCGCCAGGAGCTGTCGTGGTGGCCGCCGTAGGTGGGGTTGTCCAGGAAGGCGCCCCAGATCCGCCGGTCGGCGAAATAGGCGTCCTTCGTGAGCTCGTAGCGGTTGGCCGATGCCGGATCCAGACGGCCCAGTTCGTTGCGGGCCGTGAGGGAGAAGCGGAGCTCGCCGGCCTTGTAGAAGGCGTTCACATCGGCCACCTTCCGGTCCCAGCGCCCCGCCGCGAGGGTGGCGCGGCCGGCGAGGCCCTCCTGATCCGAATTGCGGGCCGTGATGACGTTGATGACGCCCCGCAGGGCGTTGGCGCCATAGAGGGCGGAGGCGGGGCCGTACACCACCTCGATGCGCTCCACGTTGGAGAGGGGGAGGGCGGCCAGAGGGCCGTCGGCGGTGTTGAAGTAGAGGTGGTTGAGCACGAGCCCATCGAGCAGGATCAGGAAGGGCTCGCCGATGGTGCCGCGCTCTCCCCGCCAGTAGGTGCGCACGAAGTTGTCGCCGTAGGGGCGGACCACGTCCATGCCGGGCAGGTCGTCCAGGACCTCGCTCAATTGCAGGTAGCCCCGGCGCTCCAGGTCCGCCCGCTGCAGCACGATCACGGTGGCGGGCGCGGAGCCCACCTCCTCCTCGGCCCGGGAGGCGGTGACCACCTTCGTGGTCATGAGGGCCTTCAGATCGGGCAGGCCCTCCTGGGCCCGGGTCGGGAGCAGGGCGCCGATGACGAGGCAGGGAACCAATCCGCGGAAACGCGTCATGCCCCCCCTTTCGGAGGGCGGGATCCGCATCGTGAGCCTTGCCCCAGGGCCGTCAGCGCCGGGTCAGGTTCGGGGGATGACGCCCTGGCACACCAACTCACCCTCCAGGGCCCGCCAGGGCTCCAGCACGAAGGGGCGGGCGAAGGCCCTGGGATGGGGCAGCTCCAGGGAGAGCTCCGGGCCGAGGTGGGCCACGAGGTCCGGGGGGGTGGTCCAGGTCCAGGCGCCCTGCTTCCCGCCCACGGTGATCAGGTCCAGGTCCAGGGTGCGGGGGGCGTTGCGGCCATCGGCCCGGTTGCGGCCCTGGGCCAGCTCCAGGCGGAGCAGGTCCTCCAGGAGGCGCCGGGGATCCGCGCCGGGGCGCTGGAGCAGGGCCACGGTGTTGAGGTAGGCGGGGCCCCGGCCGGACTCGTCGGGGGTCTCCATCACCCTGGGGGAGGGGATCACCTTCCCCAAGGTGCGCAGTCCATCCAGGCCCGCCGCGAGGTGGGCTTCCCGGTCTCCGAGGTTGGAGCCCAGGGCGACGATGGCCTGCATCATTTCTTCTTGCCGTGCTCGGCGATGATCACGGTGCGGATGCCGCCGCGGATGAGGAAGTCGCCTTCCACCTTCATCCAGAAGGGCTTCGTGGCCTTCACGAGGTCGTCGAGGATCTGGTTGGTGACGGCCTCGTGGAAGGCGCCCTTGTCGCGGAAGCTCCAGAAGTAGAGCTTGAGACTCTTGGACTCCACGCAGAGCTGATCCGGCTGGTAGCTGATGCGGATCTTGGCGAAGTCCGGCTGGCCCGTGAGGGGGCAGAGGCAGGTGAATTCCTCCGTATCGAACACGATTTCGAAGGGGCGCCCGGGGCGGGGGCTGCGGAAGGTGTCCAGCTCCCCCGTGGGTCGCGTCACCACGTACCTAGGCAGCACCTCCCCGAGGGTGGGCTTGGCGCCCTTGGGGGCGGCGGGCTTCTTGGGAGCGGGCTTCTTGAGGGCCATGGTCACACCTTGAGAACGGGGGGGATGAACGCGTAGGAAATGGGATCCGCGAGGCCGGCTTCCTTGAACCCCTGGAGCCGCAAGGTGCAGGAATCGCAGTGTCCGCAGGCCTCGACCTCGCCTTGGTAGCAGGACCAGCTGAGGTGGAGCGGCGCGCCCAGCTCAAGGCCCCGGCGCACGATCTGGCCCTTGCGGAGGTGGATGAGGGGGGCCCGGAAGGCGAGCCGGGTCTCCGGCTTGGTGCCGAGGTTGGCCGTGGCCTCGAAGCTCCTCAGGAAGGCTTCCGTGCAGTCGGGGTAGCCGCTGCCATCCTCCTCCACGAAGCCGACATAGATCGCGGTGGCGCCGATCACCTCGGCCCAGCTGGTGGCCGTGGCGAGGAGGTGGGCATTCCGAAAGGGGACGTAGCTCACGGGCACGCCCTCCCGGTGGGGATCCTCGTCCTCGGGCAGGGCGATGGAGGGGTCCGTCAGCGCGCTGCCGCCGATGAGGCGGAGGTTGTCGAAGGAGATGACCAGGCGGCGGTGCAGGGGCACGCCGTAGTGATCGGCGATCTCCTCGAAGGCGCGGCGTTCGCGGGCTTCGGTGCGCTGGCCGTAATTGGCGTGGAGCAAGGCCACCTCGAAGCCCGCGGCCCGGGCCTCGGCCACGGTGACGCAGGAGTCCATCCCGCCGGAGAGGGAGACCACCGCGAGCTCAGCCATGCGCTACCTCCTCGGCCCAGGCTTCCAGGCGATCCATGATGGCCTGGAGCTTGGCGCCCTCCTCGGCATCGTCGGCTTTGGGCGACACCTGGAAGGGCTCCCCGTAGCGGACGGTGGCGGTGCTGAAGGGCACGGGCAGCACCATGCGATCCCAGGTCCTCAACGTCCAGGCGTGGTCGAAGGCCACGGTGACGGGCACCACCCAGGCGCCCGTCTTGCGGGCGAGGGCGATGACACCGGGCTTCAGCTCCTTCAAGGGGCCGCGGGGGCCGTCGGGCGTGATGCCGAAGTCCCAGCCCTGGCGCACGGCCTGGATCATGCGGACGAGGGCCTTGGCGCCATCGTCGCTGGCGGTGCCGCGCACGGCGTGGATGCCGAACCAGCGCCAGGTGGCGGCGCTGCGCTCGCCATCCCGGGAGTCACTGCTGAGGATCGCCACGCCGCGGTCCTTGCGCTGGAAGGGGTAGGCCAGGGGCATGGCGAAGAGGCGGCGGTGCCAGAAGCTCAGGATGAAGCGCTCGTCCCGATGCACGAGATCCTGCACGGCATCGCCGCCCACCACGCGAACGCGAAGGGTGGCGTGCCAGAGCTTGGCCAGTTGAGATCCGAGGAAGGGGATCAGGCGGAACTGGATCCAGGTGTCCAGGGGCCCGCCCAGGGGGCGGCCCTTCCCCTTGATCTCCACCTTGGCGGCGGCGGGGCTCAAGGGCGCTCCAGGAGGTCCGCGCGGTGGATCTGATAGGCCGTGCCGCAGTAGTCGCAGCGCACCTCGATGGGCTCGCCCTCCGTGAAGAGGCCTTCCTTCTGTTCCGGACTGAAGCCCTGCAGGGTGGCCATCAAGGCCTCCCGGGTGCAGCGGCAGCGGTAGGTCAGGTCGGTGCGGGTGAGGATCGTGGCTCCGGGGCCCTGATTCATCCAATCGATGACGAAGTCCGTGGTGCGCTCCCAGAAGGGTACCACCTCGAGGTTGTCGATGCCCTGCACCACGAGCGCCAGCCGCTCAGAGGGGCAGTCGGGCAGGGGTTCCACCAGGAGGCCACCGGCCTCTCCCGTAGCGGGGTCACACCAGAGGGTGAGGCTTGCCTGGATCTGCTCCGAGGTCTGGAGGTAGGCCTCCATCTGGGCGGCGATGCCGCCTTCCACCATCGGCAGGTTGCCGATGTAGGGCTGGCCGCTGGGGTTGCTCCGCATCACCTGGAGCAGGCCCGGGGCGGCCACCCAGGGGCCCTCGAGCACGGTGGCGCTGGTGTCGAGCACACCCCGCAGGGTGCCGTCGGGCCAGGCATCGGCCACCACGGCCCGGGCCCGGCCCGCCCCCTTGAGGAGCAGCTGGGTGCGTTCCTGGAGCATGTTGCGGGCCATGAGGATGGCGTTGGCCGTGAGGAGCTCCGTGAGGCAGGCGCAGGCCTCGGCCTCCAGGTGGGGGTGGCTGCGGCGCACGCCGTCCCAGAGGGGGCTGGCGTCCAGGGCGGCCAGACGGACCTGGTTGTCGGAGGTGAGCGCCCGCACCACGCGGGCCACAGGGGCGTCGGTCATCTTCCCAGGATAGCGGGAGCAGGCCACGGACCTGTCATTCTGGACGGGATGCTGACCCCTTCCCGCCGCGCCGTTGCCACCACCTTGATCCGCGTCCTCGGGGAGGGCAAGCGGATCCCGGATGGCTGGGATCGCAAGCTGAGCGGCGCGGATGCCGGCCTCGCCCAGGCCATGCTGGGCCTCGTGCTCCGGCGCTGGGGCCGCCTGCGGGCCTGGAGCCGGCCGCACCTCAAGGATCCCGACCGGGACCTCCCCCTGGGCACGGACATCGCCCTCTCCCTGGGGCTCGCCCAGCTGGCCTGGCTGGATGGCGTGGCCCCCCATGCCGCCGTGCACGAGAGTGTGACCCTGGTGGCGGATCCGGAGCTGGGCTTCCCGCCCCACCGGGGCCTCGTCAACGCCATCCTCCGCAAGGCCAGCGCCGACCGGGCCGCCCTCCGGGCCGAGCTGGAGGCCCTGCCTGCCACCCTGGACCGGAGCCCCTTCGCCGAGAAGATCCTGGCGACCGCGGCCGCAGGTGCGGATCCGGAGGCCCTCTGGGCCCGCCTCCAGGTGCCCCCCCGGCCCGCCTTCGTCCCCCTTCGGGAGGGGGCCCTGCCCGAGGGCATGGAGCCCGATCCGGACGTGCCCGGAGCCTGCCGCCTCGCGGAGGGCGCCCCCTTCCCCCTGGCCTGGCTCCAGTCCGGGGCCGGCATGGTGCAGGACCGCAGTTCCCAGGCCCTCATGGCCTTCCGCTGGGACAAGGCCCCCCAGCGCATCCTCGACGTCTGCGCGGCCCCCGGCGGCAAGGCCACGGTGTTGGGCCGCCGCTGGCCCGCGGCCAAGCTCATGGCCCTGGAACAGCAGCCCGCCCGGGCCGAGCGCCTGAAGGAGAACCTCGCGGCCCGGCAGGTGGACGCCGAGGTGCAGGTCACCGAAGCCGCGGCCTGGCTCGCCGGGGGCGGTCGCCCCTTCGACCTCATCCTGCTGGATGCCCCCTGCAGCGGAAGCGGCACCCTGCAGAAGCACCCGGAACTGCCCTGGATCGGCGACGGCATCGACCTCCGGGGCCTCGTGCTGCGTCAGCGCCAGCTCCTGGAAGCCGCGGCCCTGCGGCTGGCCCCCGGAGGGCTCCTCATCTATGCGGTCTGCTCCTGGCTCCCAGAAGAGGGGGAGGCCCACCGCACCTGGATCCAGGCCCGGGTTCCCGGCCTGCGCCCCGTGGCCGTCTGGGAGGGGCCCTGCGCCGCGGAGGGCGGCATCGCCTTCCGGCCCCATCCCCTGGAATGGCAGGGCGAGGGCTTCCAGGGCTTCGCGTTCACCCGGGAATAATCACCCCCGTCACAGACCGGGACTTACGCTTCCGGTCGGGCGGACGATGATGGGGACATCCTCCGAGGTCGCCATGCGCCGCGCCGTGCTCCTCTCCGTTCTGCTCGCCACCTTCGGTTCCGCGCAGGAGGTGCGTTGGGGCCTCCAGGTCTTCGGGTCCTTCCCCAAGGGGGACCTCGCCAAGGAACTGGATGACGCCACAGGGTTCGGCGGGGGGCTGCACCTGCTTCTGGACTTCGGCGGTCCCCACGCCCTGCGCCCCAAGGCCGAGGTGCTGACCTTCAAGACCGGGGTGGGCGCCTCGGGCCTGGACACGCGGGTGGAGGGGCGGCGCTTCGGTGTGGACTACCTGTTCTTCCCGGAGGAATCCACCACGGAGGGCTTCTACCTCCTGGTGGGCGGTGATTACACCCATTGGGAAACCCAGCACACGGGCATGGCCACCCTTCGGGACACACACGGGGCTTGGGGCGGCGAGCTGGGAGCCGGGTATCAGTTCAATCGGCTGGTGGGGATCGAATTCTCGGCCTTCCAGAGCCGGTTCCAGGAGTCTCTGGGGGTGGCCAAGGGCCTCTCCCTGGGCGTCACCTTGCGTTACTGACCACCCGGTTGGAGTGGACGAGCTCCGCGGGGCCCACCTCCACGACACCGCGGGAGGGGGCGGGGGTAGGTCCCTTCTGGTGGGCGTGTGCGACGGCGCCCCGGAGGAGCAGGCCGGCGAGTAGGAGCGTGGTCGTGCCGAGGACGAAGAGGGCGCAGCGCATGGAATCTCCAACCCCAATGGAGGGGGGATGCGGGCTTAGGGTTGAGACGCGAGATCCCACCCTATGCAGGAAGGGCGCCAAGCCCGGAAACCCACGGGACGGCGGCGGAGGGGTTCCCGTCAGGGTTGGGGTGCGCGGTGATCTGCAACTCCCGGCATGGCCGGATGCATCGTCTATCCTGGATCCACCGATCGGAGTCGTTGATGTCCAGGATCCTTGCCCCCCTCCTGCTGGGTGTCGCCCTTGCGGCGCAAACGCCCGCCCCAGGCGTGCCCGAAGGCGCCCTCCGGGCCCACCTGGTCGCTCTGAGCGATGACCGGTTCGAAGGCCGGGGCACGGGGCAGCGGGGCGGCGAGTTGGCCATGGCCTACCTCGAGGCGCAGGCCAAGTCCCTGGGCTTGAAGCCGGGCCATGGTGCAAGCTTCCGGCAGGAAGTGCGCATCAGCGGCATCGCCCTCAAACCGGCCGAGAGCACCCTCGCCCTCGGCACGCTGAAGCCGGCCTATTCCGAGGACATCGTCTACGGCACCGGCACCAGCCGGACCGAGGTGAAGGTGGATGCGCCCGTGGTGTTCGTGGGGTACGGCATCGCGGCGCCTGAAGAGGGCTGGGATGACTACAAGGGTGTGGACTGCCGGGGCAAGCTGCTGGTGATGATGGTGAACGACCCCCAGCCCACGGAGGCCGAGCCCAACCGCTTCGGTGGCAAGTCCCTCACCTACTACGGACGTTGGACCTACAAGTACGAAGAGGCCGAGCGCCGGGGCGCCGCTGGCGTGCTGCTGATCCACACCACCCCGAGCGCTTCCTACGGCTGGAGCGTGGTGCAGAGCAGCGGGACCCATGAGCGCTTCCAGTTGGCCCACGAGGGCAATCCCGTGCAGGGCTGGATCACGGAGCCCTTCGCCCGGAAGGTCTTCGCGGCCGCCGGCCAGGACCTCGATCAGCTCCGCGCCGCCGCGGAGACCAAGGCCTTCAGGCCCGTGGAGCTCGGGGTGCGGGCCACCGGCACCTTGAAGAGCGCCCAGCGTGAAGTGGTGCAGGCCAACATCGCGGCGGTGGTGCCGGGCACGGATCCCCTGCTCAAGGAGGAGGTGGTGATCTACAGCGCCCACTGGGATCACCTGGGCATCGACGCGTCCCTGCAGAAGGCGGGCAAGGACGGGATCTACAACGGCGCCGTGGACAACGCCTCCGGCTCCGCGGCCCTGCTGGCCATGGCCCAGGTGGCCGTGAAGCGGCCCGCCAAGCGGAGCCAGATGTTCCTCTGGGTTTGCGCCGAGGAGCAGGGCCTCATCGGTTCCTCCGCCTACGCCGCCATGCCCCTCTGGCCCCTGGCGAAGACGGCCGCGGACCTGAACCTGGACAGCCTCAACTTCGTGGGCACCACCCGCGACATCGGCATCCAGGGGAGCGAGCGCACCAGCCTGGAGGCCACGGCCCTGGAAGTGCTCAAGGGCATGGGGCTGAAGGCCAAGGCCGTGGAACCGGATACCGCCGGCGGCTACTTCCGCAGCGATCACTTCTGCTTCGCCAAGGTGGGCGTGCCCGCCTTCTCCATCGAATCCGGCCATGAGTACGTGAAAGATCCCGCGGGGTCCAAGGCCAAGGCCGAAGCCTACGGGGCCCGCTACCACCAGGTGACCGATGCCTACGATCCCACCTGGGATCTCTCGGGCATGGCGCAGCAGGCCACCTTCACCTACAACCTCGGCCAGGCCGTGGCCAACGCCCCCGCCATGCCCACCTGGAAGGCGGGGGATCCCTTCGGGCGTGCGAGGTCCAAGTGAGCGCCTGCCCCCGCTGCCAGTCGCAGTTGCAACCCCTGCCCGAGGTCTACGAGATCGAAGTTCGCAAGGTGGACGTGGATCTGGAGCGCCTGGGCCGGATGACGCCCCCCACCAGCCGCTCCGCCATCCATGGGTTCATCATGGGCGTGCTGATCTGGATGAGCCTGCTCGTGCCCTTCTTCGTGGTGGGCCACTTCTGGCGGACCTGCCTCCCCGTCTGGGCGGCGACGGTCCTCTGGGTGGGGCTGTTCGTCCGGGCTCGGAAGCAGGACCGCGAGCTCAAGCGGGTCTACGGGGCCCGACAGGCCTGCGCCGCGTGCGGCTGGACGGACTGATGCGCATCCTCGTGGCCGACGACGATCAGCTGATGCGGACCTTTGTGTCCGCCATCCTGGCGGGCCGGGGCCACGAGGTCACCCTGGCAGTGGATGGCCCGAGCGCGCTGGCGCGCTTCGAGTCGGAACCCTTTCCCGTGGTGGTCTTCGATTGGTACATGCCGGGCCTCGAAGGTCCCGACCTGCTCAAGGCCATCCGGATTGGCGGCGCGCGGCCCTTCGCCATCCTGCTGTCGGGCCATTCGGATCCCGGGGACGTGGCCCGCGCCCAGCTGGCGGGATTCCGGCAGGTGCTGCCGAAGCCCCTGGACCCCTCAGCCCTTGAGGAGGCGATCGCCCGGGCGGAAGCCCTGCTTGCGTAGCACCAGCAAGGGCAGCTCCGGGGGGGCGTTGATGCGCATGGGCAAGGCCACCACGCCCAGGCCGCGGGTGACGAAGAGGGCCACGCCCCCCTGGTTGTAGAGCCCGCTGGTGTAGGGGCCCAGGATCCGGGCGGAGTTGAGACCGGGGATGAGGTTGATCTGGCCACCATGGGTGTGGCCGCTGAGGGTGAGCTTGGCCCCGGTCGCCAGGGCCTCGGCCCACTCCGAGGGACGGTGGTTCAGGCAGATCCGGAAGGCGTCCTCCGGGATCCCACGTCGGGCGGCCCCGGGGTCGGGCCCGGGCCCGAAGGCCACGCTCTGGAAGCGGCCGTTGAGGGCCATGGGGTCTTGGAGGCCGATGAGGGCGAGGCGGGCCCCGTTGCGCTCGAGCACCACGTGGGTGTTCTCCAGGGGGCGGATGCCGATGGAATCCAGCCCCTGCCAGATGGGGCGGGGGTCCTGGAAGTAGTCGTGATTCCCCAGCACGGCGAAGGAGCCCAAAGGGCAGGCCACGTCATGGAAGAGGCCCAGGAACGGCGCGAGCTCCTCAGGGCGGCTGTCCACGAAGTCCCCGCCGTAGAGCACCAGGTCGGGGTTCAGCCCCTGCAGGGCCTTGCGCCAGAGGGCCAACACCTGCCCAGGCAGCATGGGCCCCACGTGGAGGTCGGAGAGCAGGGCGATGCGCAGGCCATCCAATCCTTCGGGCAGGTCCTCGAAGGGCAGCTCCAGGACGGGCGTCTCCGGGGGGCCATAGGCCTGGAAGGCCCCGGCGGCGGAGGACACTGTCGCCACCGCGGCACTGCCCAGCGCCGCCCCGCGCAGGAAGGCCCGGCGGGAGGGGTTCATCACATGGGCTTTCGGATGACGGTATTTCCAGTACAGAAGGAGGCTGCCGGCCATGGCCAGGTGGAGCACGGTGAGGGCCTGGAAGTAGAAGGCGAGGCGGGCGAGGGGGCGCAGGATCTCCATCAGGGCCAGGTGGCTGAACCCCGTGAGCCGCAGGAGGAAGTACCCGATCAAGGGGAGGTGGAAGCCCAGCAGGCCCCAGGCCAGGCGGTGATGCCACCGCTCCGGCAGCTGCCGCTTCAGCAGGTGCAGGTGCCCCACCTGGAGGAGGGTCAAGAGCACGAGGGTCAGCAGGAAGATGGGCACGGGGCTTCCGTATCGGCCCCGGAGGGCCTGGACTCAAAGCCGGATCAGGGCCGCAGGGAGATGCTGAGGGTGCCCACGGTCCGGTGCCGGGTGGGGCCATCCAGGGGACGGTGGAGCCCCAGGGTGAAGGTCAGGCGCCCGAGGAGGCGCTGGATCACCTCGGGGTTCAATCCGAGCTCGGCGCTCCCGAGTTCCCAGCCGACCACGCGGAGGTAGGAGGGTCGGGGTGTGGTGGCCTCCCACACCGCCACATGGTCCACGTAGGCGTGACCGACTCCCAGCCCGAGCTCCCCACGCCAGCGCCTGAAGCGGTCGCCGCTGGCCAGGAAGGCGGGCAGGGCGACCTGCGGAACCCGGTTCAGATCCGCGGCTTCGGGAACGAGGTTGGAGGTGAGGCCGCCCAGCTCGAACCGGTCCGCGAACGTGGGATGGCCCCCGAGGCTGCCGGTCTCATGGCGCAGGGTGAGGGGGGCCCAGGGCGCGAGGAAGCGGAGCGAGGCGGCCGCCTGGAAGCCGTTCCAGGCCTGACCCTCGGTGTGGCCCAGGAACATCCGGTCCTGGACGCCCGCCTGGAGCCCCCAGTCGCCCCGGCTGCGTCGGATGGAGAGCGCCAGCCCCAGCTCGCCCCCGATGCGGCGCCGGGAGGCGCCGCCGTCCAGGGAAGCTTGCCGTTCCGTGAAAAGGCGCAGGTGCTGCCGGAAGGTGCCGAGGCCCAGGTCCTCGTGGCGCAGCTCGAAGCTGGCCCCTTCACGGTCCCGGTCGAAGGCCGGCGCGGAGGCATGGGCCTGGAGCGAAGGCCGCTGGCGGACCTGGAACACCTGCAGGGAGGGCTCCCACGCCGTGCCGCGCCAAGCGGCACCGGCCAAGGCGCCCCGTGCGGAGGGACCGCTGCCCTCCCCGAGGAGCAGCAGGCCGTTCAGCCGGCCCAGGATGTCGTTGAAGCCCAGCCCCAGCTGGAGGCCGGATTCCGAAGGCGAGACCGTGCCGCCCGCCACCGGGAAGGTCTTCAGGGACTCGGCCACCCGGTAGGCGTGGGCCTCGGGAGGCGCTTCGGGCGGTGGCAGCGGGCTGGGCTCCTCCGGGCGGGGGAGGATGGCCCCCGGCGCGAAGGCGGTGGGGTCCACCGGCAGGGGGCCGTGGGGCAGCGGCGGGAGGCCGAGGTCGAGGCGCCGCACCTGCACGCCGGTGCCGGCGAGCTGGGCGTAGTAGAGGCTCCGGCCGTCGGGCGTGGGGGCCGGGGACCAGGCGGCGGAGAGGGTTCGGGTGAGCCAGGTGGAGGTCGCCCCGTCGCGGCGGCGGAGGTTCCAGATGTCGGGATCCGGTGCCCAATCGTAGGCGACCGGGGGCGGGGCGAGGGGGGGCGCCGCCGCGACGCGGCGGGGAGAGGCACCGGGCTTCCAGACCCAGGCGGTGGGTCGGAGCACGCCCTCCCGATCCGGCAGGCGCACCGTGAACGCGATGGCCTGTCCATCCGCCGTCCACCGAGGTCCGCGGGGCGCGGAGCCGTGGATGCGGGGAAGGGTCCAGGCGGCGGCCACCACGGGCACGGCGGGGGGCGCATCGGTGGGGTCGCCCGCCGGCGGGGCGGGCTGGGGCCGGGGGGGCCGCTGCAGGTCCCAGACCTGGAGCGAGGGCGCGCGGGGATCCCCCACCCGGGCGAGGAGGCGTGTCCCGTCCGGGCTCACGGCCAGGTCGCCCACCCAGGCGGGCACCTGCGTGAACACCGTGCCTTCGCGGATCCCCTCGGCCCTCACGCGCCGCTCGAGTTCCAGGGCCCCGTGGGTGACCTCCGCGCAAAATCGCGCGTAGGCGACGTCCGGCCCCTGACCGAAGGTGGCGGTGAAGGCTTCCCTGAAGCTGCGGTGCCGGGGGCCGCTCAGCTGGCGCCAGAGATCCCGGAGGATGGCGGGGCGGTCCCGGTGCTGCTGCTCCAGCCACTCCAGGTAGGCGCTCCCCACGAGGTAGGCCCGGTTGCCGCCGAGGAAGCCGTCTCCGGCATCGAGCCCCGCATAGGTGGGGAGTCGGCCCTCCCGGGCCCAGGTGCGCAGCAGGGCCGCGCGGAAGGCGCCATGGGGTCGACCCGAGCCGGTGAGCCGGCCTTCGAGGAGGGTCGCGTAGCCTTCCACCACCCACCGCGGGCTCTTGGTGGCCACCGGGGTCCGGAGCCCCAGCAGCCAATCCATGAAGGAGCGGCCCCGCTGGGGCAGGAGGAGGTGGTGGAGGTGGCCCAGCTCATGGGTGACGAGGAGCTCGGGCCAGCTCCGGGGGTGCCCCAGGGGGCTGTCGGGCTCCGGCGGCGTCCGCCAGAGGATCACGAAGGGGCGATCCGGGTAGGCCACCGCCTGTCCGTTGGGCTCCTGGAGGGGATCCTGGATCACCACGTCCACGGGCCCGGCCCAGACGTGGCCCACCAGGTCCAGGTACTGGGCGTGGATCCCCTCGATGCGGGAGGCCACGTCCCACGCGAAGGCCGGGAAATCCTCGCCGGCCGGGAAATGGATGCGGTAGTGGGTCGTCGTGATCGTGCGCCAGGGGGCGCTGGGGGATTGGACCCGCTGGGCCAGGAGCAGGGCGGGCAGGGCCAGGAGGACCGGCAACCTCAAGGGACGCATGGGCCCAAGCCTGCCAGGGCGGAACCTTTGAGCCAAATCACAAAATGAGATCCAATCTCAGAAACGGATTGAAGGGCGAACTGGATTTAATGAGACTAGATCTCATTAGGAGCCCCGTGTCCCCCTTCACCCTCCCCATCCTGCCGATCGCCCTGCTGGCCGGCACCCCCTCCGCTCCGCCCGAACGGACCCTGCTGGCCATGGGCACCACCCTCCGCCTCCAGGCGGAGGGGAGTGCGAAGGGGATGGAGCCCGCCTTGGCCGCCGTGGCCGCGCTGGAGGCCCGGTGCTCCACGTGGCGGCCGGACTCCACCTGGAGTCGCCTCAATGCCGGCGAGTCCGTCACCCTGTCGATGGAGGATCAGAAGCTCCTCCGTCGCGTGGCGGACCTGGCCCGGGACACCGGGGGCTGCTTCGACCCCCTGCTGGGCCGGCTCATCCAGGCCTGGGGCCTGCGCACGGGGGGTCGGGTGCCGTCGGCGGCGGAGTTGGCGGAGGCCCGGATGGCCTCGGGCCTGTCGCACCTGGAGGAGGCCTCCGAAGGGCTGCGCCTGACCGGAGGCGCCTGGATCGAGGAGGGCGGGTTCCTCAAGGGGTATGCCCTGGACGTGCTCCGGAACCGCCTCCAGGCAGGAGGCGCCCTAGGTGGGCTCCTGGATTTCGGGGGTCAGCTCCTGGCCTGGGGGCCCGCGCGCACCGTCGCCCTCGCCGATCCGAAGGACCGGCAGCGCCCCCGGCTGGCCCTCCGCCTCCGCAACGCCTCCCTGAGCACCAGCGGCACCTCCGAGCGGGGCCGCCACATCCTCGACCCCCGCACCGGCCAACCCTGCGAAGGCTGGGGCTCCGTGGCGGTGGTGCGCCCCACGGGCCTCGAGGCGGACGTCCTCTCCACGGCCCTCTACGTCATGGGCCCTGACCGCGGCTTTGCCTGGGCGAAGGCCCGGGGCCTGGCCGCCGCCTTCCTGCTCAATGACGGCACGGCGAAGCTCACCCCTTCCTTCCGCGCCCTCCATCCCCGCCTCCCCTAGGAGTTCCCATGCGTTCCCTCCGCCTCACCCCCCTCGCCCTGGCCCTGCTCGCCGGGCCCCTTGCCGCCCAGGAAGTCCCCGCCGACCAGCGCCTGAAGGACCTCGAACGCAAGGTCGAGATCCTCTCCCGGGAGCTGGAAGCCCAGCGGACGGGGAGCGCGGCCCCCGTGGCCCCGGAGGAGGGGAAGTTCGGGCTCGCCTCCGCCGCGTCGAAGGTCTATGAGGCCAAGGGCGGGTTGAGCGTCGGCGGCTACGGCGAGTTCCTCTACCAGAACTTCGACTCCAAGCTGCAGGATGGTTCCAAGGCGCCCCGGGAGACGAGCTTGGATGCCCTGCGCCTCGTCCTCTACACGGGCTTCAAGTTCAACGACCACATCGTCTTCAACTCGGAGGTGGAGTTCGAGCACGGCGGCTACTCGGACGAATCCACGGGGGGCGAGGCCAAGGTGGAGTTCGCCTACCTCGACTTCCTGATCACGAAGGCCGTGAACGTGCGGGCCGGTATGGTGCTCCTGCCCGTGGGCTTCATCAACGAGCTGCACGAGCCCCCGGCCTTCCTGGGCAGCCAGCGTCCCCTCGTGGAGCGCCGCATCCTCCCCAGCACCTGGCACGAGAACGGCGTCGGCCTGCACGGTGACCTGGCGGGCAACTTCACCTACCGGGTGTACCTCGTGAACGGCATGAACGCGAACCCGGATGCGGGCACCGGACATGAGGGCTTCACGGCCGAGAGCATCAAGGGGGGCCGCCAGTTCGGCAAGGAGGCCCAGGCCAACAGCCTGGCCTGGACGGGCCGTCTGGACTGGGCGCCCATGCCGGGCAGCACCGTGGGCTTCAGCTTCTACCGGGGCAATTCCAATCCCGAGGATGGCGCCGTGGAGCTGATGACCACCTTGTGGGATCTCCACGCGGAGTACCGGGCTCAAGGCCTCCAGGTGCGCGGTCTCTTCAGCCGCGTCACGAACTCCGAGGCGGGGGTCGCCGCCCTCACCACGCCGGAGGGGGTCCAGACGGGCACCCGCCAGTTCGGCGGCTACCTGGAGGTGGGCTATGACGTGCTCCAGGGCGGTGGCAAGCAGGCCCTCATCCCCTTCGTCCGCTATGAGCGCCTCAACTCCCAACAACGCGTAGCGGCCGGAGTCACCGCGGAGGCGGAGAACGACGTGACGGTGAAGACCGTGGGCGTCTCCTACAAGCCCATCCCCAACGTCGCCCTGAAGGCCGACTGGAACCAGCTGGAAAACCGCGCCCGGACGGGGCGCAACCAGTTCAACCTGGGCCTGGGCTTTTACTTCTAGCATCGCGGGCGGGGCCTCCTCCGCAGCCCGATGCCTCACACTGGTCAGGTCATGCTCCGATCCTTCGTTTCCCTCCTCTGCTCCACCGCGGTGATGGCCGGCCTCCCGACCCAGCAGGAGGCCCTGGCCCTCGCCTTCCCCGGCGCCCAGATCACCCGGCACGAGCACTTCCTCACGGAGGCCCAGGCCAAGGGGGTCCAGGCCCAGGCAGGCACGGCCCTCGCCGGCCTCTGGCAGGTGGCCTATGAGGCCCGCAAGGAGGGGAAGCTCGTGGGGGTCGGCTTCTTCGACACCCATCGGGTGCGCACCCTCAACGAGACGGCCCTCATCGCGGTCTCCGCGGAAGGTCGGATCCTGCGGGTGGAGGTGGTGGCCTTCAAGGAGCCTGAGGAATACCGCGCCAAGGAGGCCTGGATCCACCAGTTGGACGGCAAGCGCCTGGACCCCGAGCTGAGCCTCAAGCGGGGCATCCGCCCCCTGGCGGGTGCCACCCTCACCGCCAACGCCCTCACGGATGCCTCCCGCCGGGGCCTCGCCCTCTTCCAGGTGCTCTACGGGGGCGGGAAGTGAGGCCGGAGCAGGAGCGGAGGGCCACGGTGCCAAGCACCGCCCGAAGGGTGGCCCCCCAGGAGGTGCGGCCATGAGCCGCTTCGAACGCTGGGCCCTGCACCTGGGCGCCTGGCTCACGGGGCTCTCCGGCCTCGGGTATGGTTGGCTGCGCTACTTCAAGGTCGTACCGGGGGAGTTCGGACCCGAGCCCCATCCCATGCAGGGTGCGCTGCAGCACGCCCACGTACTGGCGGCGCCCCTGCTCCTCTTCGCGCTCGGCATGATGGTGCGCGGGCACTTCGCCGCGAAGCTGCGTGTGCGCTCGCGCGAAGGGCGCCGCACCGGCTGGGTCCTCGCGGCCCTGATCCTGCCGATGGTGGCCGCGGGCTATGGCGTGCAGGTGGTGACGGATCCCCGGTGGCGCACGGGCCTCGCCTGGCTCCATGGCGTCGCGTCGAGCCTCTTCCTCCTGGCCTACCTGGGCCACGGGCTGCGCTTCGGGTGGCTGGCGCGGCGGTCCGAGCTGGGAAGCGCTCCGGCCCCCCAGCCCAGCTGGGAATAGCGCTCCTCCCAGCGCCCGTCCAGATCCGCCGTCCTGCCCCGGGCCCGGGGAATGGGGGAGCATGGGTCGATGTCGCCCTCGCCACTTCCGGCCTCTCAGCCCCAGTCTCTGCCTCCCGGGGTGGCGAACCGGGGGACCGTGGTGCTGCCCTGGGACCTGGATCCCCGCCTTGCGGCGTTCCCGGCCCGGCCCGCCGACGGCTGGCTGCTTGTGGTGGAATCCCGGGCCAAACCGGGCGCCCTGCCCTGGCACCGCCAGAAGCTGCTGATGGTCCTCGCCGCGCTGCGCCATTTCGTGCAGGCCCGGCGGGCGGAGGGGTACCACGTGGTCCACGTCGTGGCGGAGGATTACGCCTCCGCCCTGCGGGACGTGCACCGGTGGGCGGAACCCGGGCGCCTGCGCGCCCACCGGCCCCGGGAGTGGGCCCTCGATCGGCGCTTCCAGGCCCTGGCGGACGAGGGCCTGCTGGAGCTGCTGGACGACGGGGGGCCCGGCGGCCACTTCATCGCCTCCCGGGCGGAATTCGAGGCCTTCGCGGAGGGGCGCGGCCCGCTCCTGCAGGAGGCGTGGTACCGGCGGATGCGCCGCCACACGGGCCTGTTGATGCGGGGAAGCCAGCCCGAGGGCGGGCGCTGGAACTTCGACGCGGAGAATCGGAGCCATGCCCGGCACCTGGAGGTGCCACCCCCGGCCTGGTTCCAGCCCGACGCCCTCACCCGGGGGTTGATGCCCTGGGCGGCGCGGGTGGGACGGTTCGGACGGGTCGAACCCTTCGGCTGGCCGGTCACCCGGGAGCAGGCCCTCCAATGGCTGGAGGCCTTCGCGGAAGGGGCCCTGGCGGCGTTCGGCCCCACGGAGGATGCCCTGCGCCAGGATGCCCGCGTGCTCTTCCACAGCCGCCTGTCGGCGCCCCTGAACCTCGGCTTGCTGGATCCGATGGAGTGCTGCGCGGTGGCGGAGCGGGCCTACGCCCAAGGCAAGGTGCCCCTGGCCAGCGCCGAGGGCTTCATCCGCCAGATCCTGGGCTGGCGCGAGTTCATCCGGGGTGCCTACTGGCACCTGATGCCAGGGCTGCGGGAAGCCAACGGCCTTGGCCATCACCGGCCCCTGCCCGCGGCCTTCTGGGATCCCGGGGCCACGGACATGGCCTGCGTGGGCGAGGCCGTCAGGAGTGTTCACGATCTGGGGTGGACCCACCACATCCCCCGCCTCATGGTGCTGTGCAACTTCGCCAACCTCGTGGAGGCCGATCCCCGGGCCGTGAGCCATTGGTTCTGGGCCACCTTCGTGGATGCCTTCGAATGGGTGGAGCTGCCCAACGTCCTGGGGATGGGCCTCTTCGCCACGGAAGCCTTCACCACCAAGCCCTACGTGGCTTCGGCGGCCTACCTCAAGCGGCAGATGGGCCTGCCCGCCAAGGGGCTGGGTCGGGGACCGCGGGGGCGGACCGCCTGCGAAGGCTGCCGCTACGATCCCGACCGCCGCACGGGTGAAGGTGCCTGTCCCTTCAATTTCCTCTATTGGCGCTTCCTCCATCGGCACCGGGCCCTCTTCGAGGCCAATCCCCGGTCCCGGGCGCTCCTCGGGCACCTGGACCGCATGGATCCCGAGGCCCGGGCCGCGCTCCTGGCCGAAGCCGAGGCCCACCTGGCGGGGCTTGCGCCCGCCGATCCCGGCTGGGAAGCCGCCGTCCGGGAGGATGCCGGCTGACGGGGCCCAGGCCTTAGACTGGTCCGATGGCCAAGATCCGGGTGCTCTCCGACCAGGTCGCGAATCAGATCGCGGCGGGGGAGGTCGTGGAGCGACCCGCCAGCGTCCTCAAGGAGCTGGTGGAGAACGCCCTGGATGCAGGCGCGACGCGACTCGAAGTCACCTGGGAGGAGGGTGGCAAGCGGCTCCTCTCCGTGGCGGACGACGGCTCCGGCATGGGCCGCGACGACCTCTTCCTGGCCCTGGAGCGCCACGCCACGTCCAAGGTGCGCACGGCGGACGACCTTCAGCACCTCAGCTCCTTCGGCTTCCGCGGCGAGGCCCTGCCCAGCATCGGCAGCGTCACACGGCTGGAGCTGCACAGCGCCGAGGCGGAGGGTGAAGGCCACCGCCTCCGCTGCGAATTCGGGATCGTGAAGGGCGTGGAACCCGCGCCCCGGTCGAAGGGCACCACGGTCACCGTGAAGGACCTCTTCGCCCAGCTGCCGGCCCGGCGCCGGTTCCTCAAATCCACGGAGACCGAGCACGCCCAGCTCTGGAGCGCCCTGACGCGGCTCATCCTTGCCACGCCCGAAGTCCACTGGACCCTGCGACCGGATCGGGGCGGCACCCTGATCCTGCCCCCCGTGGCACACCCCGGCGAGCGTCTGGGCCCACTGCTGGGCGACAAGTTCAAGGGCCTCGTGTCCTTCCGGGACGGTGAGGCGCCCTGGGTGCTCCAGGGTTTCCTGAGCCCGCCCTCCCTCAGCTTCCGGGATCGCAACCACCTCTACCTCTTCGTGAACGGCCGCGCCGTGCGGGACCGGCTCCTGCTGGCGGCGCTGTCCGAGGGCTGGGAGGGCCGCTTCGCCAAGGGGGCCTACCCCGCGGCGGTGCTCTTCCTCGAGGTGCCCCCGGAGGCTGTGGACGTGAACGTCCACCCCACCAAGGCCGAGGTGCGCTTCCGGGAGTCCCACCGCATCTTCCCCTGGGTGGCCCGGGCCACCCGCGACGCCTGGGCGGCCCTGGGCGGGGATCTCGCGTCGGTGCTGGAGATGCCCCCCAAGCCCGCGGAGGCTGAGTTCGAGCTGGAGGCGCGACGCCCTGCCGGCGCGCATCCGCGCCTCTGGGCATCGGCCGCGGCGGAACCCGCGTGGGCCAGCCTGCAGGCGGCCTTCGGGGCCACCGACCTGGATCGCAGCTACGACCTCGCGGCCCCGCGCATGGGCGCCGCCGAGGATCCGGATGCGGGCCCGCGCTACCTGGGGGCCTTCCAGCACACCTACCTGCTGGTGGAGGTGCCCACGGACAAGGAGCCCGAGCTCTGGATCGTGGATCAGCACGTGGCCCATGAGCGCGTCCTCTTCGAGCGCCTGTTCCTGCGCCGTCATGCTCCCGCCCTGCAGCCCCTCATGCCGCCGAAGGTGGTGACGCTGGGGCCCGCGGCCCTGAGCCGCCTCAGCCCCTTCCTGGAGGAGCTCAACGCCGTGGGCGTGGAGTGCGAGGCCTTTGGCGCCGACGCCGTGGTGGTGCGCGCCCTGCCCGACTTCCTCGCGGAGCGGGATCCCCAGGCCCTGCTGGAGGACCTGCTGTCGCGCATGGAGGCCGGGGGCAAGCCGGACCTCGACACCTTCCGCCGCGACCTCAACGCCGAACTGGCCTGCCGCGCCGCCATCAAGAAGCACCACCGCCTGCCCGACGACCTGGCCCTGCGCCTCGTGCGGGACCTCATGGCCTGCGAGGTGCCGCACACGTGTCCCCACGGCCGCCCCATCATCAAGAAGCTCACCCTTGCGGATCTGGAGCGCAGCTTCGGACGGCGGGTCTAGGGGATCCGCGGCCTCCCACTCGCGCACGCGCTCGCGGAGGACACGGCTGCTCCCCCCGGATCACCCCGTGCACTGCACGGGGCTCCCGTTCGGGCCAAGGCCCTCACGGACGGGGCCCCGCCCCCACGGCCGCCCCATCATCAAGAAGCTCACCCTGGCGGATCTGGAGCGCAGTTTCGGACGGCGGGTCTAGGGGATCCGCGGCCTCCCACTCGCGCACGCGCTCGCGGAGGACACGGCTGCTCCCCCCGGATCGCCCCGTGCACTGCACGGGCCTCCCGTTCTAGGCGTTCTCGGGGCGGGCCAGCTTCACACGGGACCGGGCGAGACGGGCTCCGTAGGTTCCTCGTAGACCCTCTATATTGCCGCGCCCCTTGGGGATCCAGCTGAGCTGGGGATAGGGCCGGAGATGCTCCAGCACGTCGTCGGGCTGGTCGAAGATCATCACCGTGGGGAAGGCCTCGCGGCCCGTCTTCACCACGAGTTCCAGCAGGGAGCGCTCAGCCTCCTCCAGCGGGGGATTGCCGGGTTTCGCGGGGTCCATGAGGAGGGCGAGGGCCACGGGATCCTCCGGCTGGAAGGCATCCAGGTAGGCCAGGAGGACCTCGATCCACTCGGTCTTCTTCCAATCCGGTTCGCAGAGGAAGGCCTGGGGCGCGGCGGGGCCGGCCGGGGGCGCGGGGGTGGGCGTGGCGGGGGTGCCCTTGGGATCCGCGAGGATGTCGTAGGCGCCCAGGGTGGAGCCCCAGGCCTGGAGGGCGAAGACGGGGCCGCCCCCGGTGTATTCGAGGCCGGCGAAGTGGCGGGGGATGAAGAAGTGGCTGGGGAGCACCGTGAGGTTGGCGTACTTGAGCTCGCGCCAGGCCTCGGTGAGGAGGAGGGGGCCCACGGATTCCCAGGCCCGGCGGTTCACGACGCTGGGCTGCTTGCGGATGCGCTCGATGAGGGCGGCCACGAAGGGCGTGCCCGGCACGGTGCCGAAATAGCCGGCCGCGATGAGGCCGGGGCGGAGGTGCTCGTTCTCCCAGCAGGCGAAGGCCTCGCACTCCAGCATCCAGTCCGGCAAGGGCCGGATGCAGGCGCTGTCGGCATCCACGAGGACGCCCCCCTGCTCGTGGAGGATCTCCCAACGCATCATGTCGGCCACGCCGTTCCATTCGAACTTGGACATGGCGGCCATGTGCTTGGCGTTGATCCATTTCCGGCCGTTGAGTTCCGCGTTGCCCCAGATGCGGACCTCCCAGGTGGGGTTCTGGTCCTTCCAGGTCTGGATGAAGCGGTTGGGGCGCTTGGACTCGTCGCCCACCCAGATGATGTGGAGGATGCGCGGGATCATGCCTGGGTCCCCTTTCCAGCCAGGGACTGAAGGGCCCGGGCGAAGCGCAGGCCCAGGGGGCCGGTGGGCTCCGGGCCTCCTGTTCCCGGGGCGTTGACCCATTGGAGGTGGGTGCTCCGGCGGAGGGTCTCCAGCACCTCGCCGGGGCTGTCCAGGAGGATGACGTTCGGGAAGGATTCGAGGCCCGCGGCCACCACCAGTTCGAGGATGTGGCTCTGGGCCGTCGCCAGATCCAGGGCTCCGGGGCTGCCGGGATGGATCGGGAGGATGAGGTCCACGGGGTCCGTGGGCTTGAAGGCTTCCAGGTAGGCCATGAGCACCTCGGCCCAGCCCGAGCCCGACCAGTCGGGCTCATGGAGGAAGGCCTCCCGCGCCTCCGGGGCGATGGGGCCCTCGTGGGGCTCCGCGGCCCGCCGGGCCGTGGCCAGGGCCTCGCGGAAGAAGCGGCGATAGTCCTGCTCCCGGCGGGACCAGTCGAAGTGCTCGATGACGGACTCCCGGGCCCGGAGCCCGAGGTGGGCGCGCAGGTTCAGGTCGTCCCGCAGCCGCAGGATCGCGGCGCGGACGGCGGCGGCCTCCCGGGGCACGATGAGCGCGCTGGCCTCGTGCTGCAGGTATTCGGGCACGGTGCCCACGTCCGTGGTGACGATGGCCCGGCCCATGGAGGCCGCTTCCATGAGGGAGTTGTTGTGGCCCTCGGTGGCGGAGGTGCAGACGTAGACGTCGATGTCCTCGTAGAAATCCCGCATCTCCTCGAGCGTGAGGAGGCGGTCGCTGTAGCCGCAGAAGACGAGCTCGACGCCGGGCAATTTGCCCAGGGGTTCGATGAAGGTGGCGAAGCCCTTCACGGCGGAGGCGCGATTTCCGGCCCAGCCCACGCGCAGCTTCCCCTTCCGGCCCTCGCGGGGCTTCCGGGCGGTGAAGAAGGTGGTGTCCACGCCGTGGGGCAGGCCCACGATGCCCGGCAGGCCTGGCCGGAAGATGTCCAGGAGGCGCCGGGATACGGCGTAGATGCCGCCTTGGTAGAGGCGGGCGAGGTGGGCGGAGAGGGCCCGCACGTCCAGCCCCTCCCAGCTCACATGGGACCGGAGGCCGGACACCCACTTGGTGGGGGTGTGGATCATGGCGGGTTCGGCCATGTGCCACTCCAGGGGGTGGATCAGGTCATAGCGGTCCTCGTCCACGGGGTCGCCCTTGTAGGCGATGTCGATGTCGAACTCGTCGGCGAGGCGGGTCCGCAGGGTGCGGGCGTGGCGCTCGAAGATCCAGTTGGGGACGTCGGCGATGAAGAGCACCTTGGGCCGCCGGGCCGGGGCCGCAGGGGCCGTGCCCGGATCCGCGGGATTCTCCGCCAGCCAACGGGAGGCCGTTCGGGCCTCCGGGCTGGAAGGCCAGGTGGCGAGGAGATGTCGCATCCCCTTGCGCACCACGGGCCAATCGCGGCGATCCATGGCGGCCTTGAGGCTGAAGGCCAGCGCGGCGGGACCTTCCTCGTCCGTAGGCGGGGCGGGCAGCAGGAGGTGGTGGGGGGCGGTCCCGCCGGACATGGGCAGGGTCTTGTGTTGCTGCAGCCACTCCTCGAGGATCAGCAACAGCCAGAGGGTCGGGGTGCGGGAGTTGTCCAGCAGGGCCTGGATCACTTCGGGATTGAAGTAGGGGCCCAGGCAGGAGTCGGGTCCCAGGAGCTTGCGGGACACGTGCTCGAAGGCCTTGCCGCCCGGGGCCAGCCACTTCGTCATGGGCATGGCGAAACCCATCTTGGGGCGGACGAGGAAGGACTCGGGGAAGAAGCGCCGCGCCACCCGCTTGAGCATGGCCTTGCGGTTCCAGGAGCCGTCGGCCGCCTTGATCATGGAGTGGCGGGAGGGCACCTTGGCGGCGGCCTCCATCACCCGCAGATCCACGAAGGGCGTCCGCACCTCCAGCCCGTGCATCATGCTGGCGATGTCCACCTTCGGCAGGATGTCGTAGGGCAGGTAGGTGTTGAGATCCATGTACTGCACGCGGTTGAGGTCCGTGTAGTACAGGGTCTCGTCCCAGAACCGCTCGAAGCCGTGCAGTCGCGTGGAGAGCCCCGAGTGGAATTCCGGGCGCCAGAGGCCGGCTCGCATGCGGGTCTCGGTGTACTGGATCTTGTCGATCCAGGCGTAGAGATCCGTGGAGGGCTTCTCCATCCAGTTGCCGTGGGACCAGTAGCCCGCGAACATCTCGTCGGCGCCGTCGCCCGAGAGCACCATGGGCACGCTGGCCCGGGCAAGCTTGCACACGTGCCAGGTGGGGAGGGCAGAGCTGTCGCCGAAGGGCTCTCCGTAGTGGCGCACGAGGTCGGGGATGAGGTCGAGCGCCTCGATGCCCATCTCGCCCCGGGTGTGGATGGTCCCGCAGGTCTGGGCGGCGAAGGCGGCGTAGCTGGTCTCGTCGAACTCGGCCTCCTGGAAGCCGATGCTGAAGGTGCGTACGGGCTCCGTGAGGATGGTGCTCATCTCCGCGACCACGAGGCTGCTGTCCACCCCGCCGGAGAGGAAGGCCCCGAAGGGCACGTCCGACACCAGGTGCGCATTCACGGATTCCTTCACCACCCCGGCGAGCCGTTCCTCCCACTCGCCCACGCTCAGGCCCTCCTCGGGCTCGAAGCGCATGGCCCAGTAGCGGCGGGAGGTCTCCGGTTGGCCATCGAAGCCCACGCGCATCCGGTGGGCCGGGGGCAGCTTGCGGATCTGCCGGTAGGCCGTGCGGGGGGCGGGGACGTACTGGAGCCAGAGGTACTGGTCGATGGCCTGCAGGTCCAGGGCGGAGTCGAAGCCCGGCGTCTGCACGAGGGGGGCGATCTCCGAGGAGAAGGAGAAGGCCTCCTCCGTTTCGCAGATCACCAGGGGCTTGATGCCGAAATGGTCGCGAGCCAGGAAGACGCAACCTTCCCGCGTGTCCCGGATGCCGAAGGCGAACATGCCGCGGAAGCGGTCCACGCAGGCATCCCCCCACTCCTCCCAGGCGTGGACGACCACTTCCGTATCCGAGCGGGTCTTGAACTGGTGCCCCCGCCCCTGGAGGTCGGCCATCAGCTCCTTGTAGTTGTAGATCTCGCCGTTGAACGTGATCCACACGGATCCGTCCTCGTTGCACATGGGCTGGTGCCCGCCGGCGGGATCGATGATGGAGAGGCGCCGATGGCCCAGGCCCACGGGCCCTTCCACGTGAATCCCCTCCCCATCGGGGCCCCGGTGGGCGATGGTGCGGGTCATGCCGCGGAGCACGGGCTCCGGGAAGGCCCCGCCCTTCATGATCATTCCGACGATGCCGCACATGTCAGGCCCCCACCGAACCGGTTTCCCTGAGGAGGTCGCCGAGGGCGCCCGTCCAACTGCGTTGCACCGCGGCGGGAGCGTGGAAGGTCTCCGCCCGCTGCCGGGCCCGCTCCGCCATGTCCTTCAGCCGGGGTTCGTCGGTGAGGGCCGTGGCGAGGAGGGGGGCGAGGGCGTCGATGTCCCCGAAGGCGCTGGCGGCGCAGCCATGCTCGGAGGCCCAGCCGTCGGGGTCCACGGCCAGGAAGAAGGTGGGGCAGCCCACCATGGCGCCCTGGAGCATGAGGTTGGGGAAGCCCTCCAGTGGGCTCGTGTTCAGGATGGCCCGGCAGGCGCGCATGAGGCCCTGGATCCCGGCTTGGCCGTCCACCCGGTCCGAGAGAACGACGTTGGGGGGCAGGTGCCGGCGCCACCACTCGGGGAGGGCCGCGAGGCCCCCGTCCACCACCATGCGGAAGGTGGCGCGGGGCAGTTCCCGGGCCATCTCGAAGACGAGGTCGGGATTCTTGTCCGGGCCCGGGCGGCCCACCCAAAGGAAGTCGAACTCGAAGGCCGAGGCGCGGCCTGCGGGCAGATCCTCCCAGCCGGCGGGAATGGGGTTGGGCACCAGGTGGCTGGCGCGGGTGGTGAGGCGCCGCAGGTGGTCCTGCTGCCAGCGGGTCTGGGCCAGCACGAGGTCCGCGCGCTGGAGGGCCTCCCACACGTGGAACCCGGGCACGCCGTATTCGTTGGGAGTCGCGGAGTTCTGGTAGATGGCCCGGCCCAGGCTCTGGTCCGAGGCGATGCCCACCACCGTGGGTAGGCCAAGGGCCTCGCCCAGGCGGGTCATCTCATGGGAGACCTCGTTGGCGCCCAGGGACACGAGGGCGTCCAGGCGGGCACGCTCGAAGGCCCGCAGGGTGTCGCCGTCCGGTTTCGCCAGGGTGAACTCCCGCTCCGGGCCGGGGAAGATCTCGAACTCGGCCGCGGGGAGGGGTCCCTTGGGCGGGAGCCGCTCCGCACCCACCTCGAACACCGGGTGGAAGGTCCCGGCGGCCTTGAGCATCCGGGCGAAGGTGAAGGCGCGCACCTCGGCGCCCCCGAAAGGGGCCCGGGATCCCGGGAAGAGGAGGCCGAAGGCATGGGGTTGCACGAAGCCGATCCGGGGGGCCCTCGACGCCCTGCTCGCCCCGCCCTTGCCCATGCCCATCCTCCGAGTGCGTCCTCAACACTTAACTCGGCCCCAGGGGACGGTCGGTTGACTTCCGGAAGGGGGAAGCAGCTTCTATTCCAGGTCGCCGGCGGTGGCCCCCGGGTGACCCCCCCCGGGGGCCGCCGCCGCATTGACGACCCCGGGATCCCCGTGCACCCTCGGAGCAGCTCCCCCTTCTCCTCACGGCCCACCACCAGGACGCGACATGCGGAATCCCCATTTCGACGACGGCATCGTGGTGTGGAGCGATGAGCTGAGCGGACGGTACCAGCCTGCGGATTATTCCCAGGAGTTCGAGGAGGAATGGCGATTGTTCCTGGAGGGCCAGGAAGGCTGGGTGGGCCATGCGGGCGTCGAGGTGACGGACGAGCATGTGGATGCCCGGATCCGGGACCTCACCGGGGTCTCCGGATTCCTGGCCGCGAAGCGTGAGGGGACACACCCCAGCCGGGAACGGGCGATGGAGGTGGTGCCCCCTTTCCCGCCGGAATGGTACAAGGGCAAGCGCTGCCTCGATGCGGGGTGCGGTGGGGGCCGCTGGACGCGGGCCCTTCTCGAGCTGGGGGCCGAGGTGACCTCCATCGATGCCACGGAGAGCGCCGTGGCCTCGGTCCGGCGATTCAACCCGGACTCGCGGGTCATGAGCCTGTTCGACATCGAGAACGATCCCGAACTCGTCGGGGCCTATGATTTCGTCCTCTGCTGGGGGGTGATGATGCACACCCACGATCCGGCGCGGGCCTTCAGGTCCGTCTCGAAGGCAGTGAAGCAGGGGGGCGCGATGTACGTGATGATCTACGCGCCGGAAGGGATGCACAACGATCCCGAGAATGTGCGCAAGCGCCAGCATTACCATCGGGTCCTCGCGAGCCGGGAGGAACGCATCGCATTCGCCTACGCCTGCGCCGGGGATCCCACCCAGGCCCTGGGCTGGTATGACCTCCTCAATCCCTTCTACAACTGGGTGGTGCCGGAATCGGTCATTCACGGCTGGTTCCGGAGGCACGGGTTCATCCTCGTGCAGACCCTCAACACCACCGCGGAACGCTGCGCCCATCACGTGATGGCGCGGAAGCTGGAATAATGGCCCGGATCAGCGCAGGGACACCGGGGTGGGCACCGCCGTCCCCTTGATGAAGTAGCCGCTGCCGCTGGCGAGCCAGATCATCTTTTCGGGCTTGTCCGCGAGGAACTCGTCGATGGCCAGCGTAGCGCCGGGGCAGGAGGTGAAGGCATAGTCGTCGCAGAGCAGGATGCCGCCGGGGTTTAGGCGGTCATAGAAGAAGGCGATGCTGTCCCGGGTGGGCTCATAGATGTCCACGTCGATGTGGACGAAGGCGAATTTCCGGTCGGCCACTTCCGGGAAGCGGTCCGGGATCCATCCCTTGTAGACGGAGTAGCGGTCCTCGAACCCGGCGAGGGTGATCTGCAGCTCCTGCTCGGTGGCCGTCAGCGCGTTCTTGTGCCAGTGGGTGCCATCTTGGGGGAGGGGCTCCGATAGGCCCTCGAAGGAATCGAACATGTGGTGGTGCCGGGTCCGGGTGGTGTCCTGCTCGTTGCGCTTGCACATCAGGAAGGAACTGGCACCCCGGTAGCAGCCGCACTCGGCGGTATCCCCGTCCACGGCGGCGATGAGGCGCATGAGCTGCCAGAGATTCCATCGGCGATCCATGTTGAAGCCATCGATCTCCCCGACGCGCTTCAGGTAGCTCGAGAACCAGGAGTCATTCCACCAGTCCATCTGGGGCCATTCGAACCGGTAGTTCGGCATGAAGATCCGGCCCGCCGCCACCATCCACTCGAATCGGACGAGGGGTTCATCACTCAAGGGGGGAAGGTATTTAGGAGTGAGCGCCTTGATTGCGTCCAGGAGCTGTTCCGCCTTCAGCTGCATGGCCTTCAGATTGGGATCGGTCATGATTCCACGGCCTCCGCGCTTGGGATCGGTCTTTGAAGAAGTACCAAACCGTACCATGCATGCAAGACTAGGCACGTGCCAGCCCTGCAGGGGCCTGGGCCCGCGAGGGTCCCGGGATCCGCCACCGGCGTGGCCGCCCATTCCGTGAGGCCCGCAGTGACCCCCTTCGAAGCCCAGCTCGACCACCTTCGCCACGCCCCCCAGCGCTGGGCGTTGACGGGGGTCGGGGGCTTCATCGGCTCGCACCTCCTGGAGACGCTGCTGGAGCTGGACCAGGTCGTGGTGGGGCTCGATGACTTCTCCTCGGGCCGCCGGGAGAACCTGGCGGACGTGCGACGGCGTGTGGGGGAGGCCCGCTGGGCCCGCTTCTCGCTGGTGGAGGGGGATGTCCGTGATCCGGAGACCTGCCGGCGGGTCTGCGCGGGAGCCTCCCGGGTGCTGCATCAGGCGGCCCTGGTGTCCGTGCCGCGCTCCATCGAGGATCCCCTCCTCACCCAGCAGGTGAACGTGGACGGGTTCCTGAACATCCTCCTGGCGGCCCGGGAGGCCGGGGCCCAGCGGGTGGTCTACGCGTCCTCCAGCGCGGTGTACGGGGACGGCCCCGTGCAGCCCAAGGTGGAGGATGACCTGGGTGCCCCCCTCTCGCCCTACGCCCTGAGCAAGCTCATGGACGAACAGCTGGCCGCCCTATGCGATCGGCTCTACGGGCAGTCCGCCATCGGATTGCGGTACTTCAACGTCTTCGGCCCACGGCAGGATCCCGAAGGGGCCTACGCCGCTGTGATCCCCAAGTGGATCGAGCGCCTGAAGGGCGGGGATCCCTGCGTCATCTTCGGCGATGGGGAGACGAGCCGGGACTTCTGCTACGTGGGGGACATCGTGCAGGCGAACCTCCGGGCGGCGCTGGCGCCCCAGGGCACCCCTTCGAGGGCCTTCAACGTGGGCCGGGGGGAATCCACCACCCTCAATGAGCTGTTCAGGATCCTCCGTCAGGGCGTCGAAGTCCGCCTTCCGGGACGGGTCTGCGCGGAGGCCCGGCATGAGGCGGCCCGGGCGGGGGACATCCGCCACTCCCGCGCCGACCTCTCCCAGATCCAGGGCGCCCTTGGCTACGCCGCGAAGGGCACCGTGGCGCAGGGGCTCGCGGACACCCTGGACTGGTACCTGGCCCCGGCCAGGTCCTAGGGCGCTTCGGGACCCTCCCGCTCCCGCGCCAGGTCGAGGCCCAGGCGCTTCGCCGTGGCGTACAGGGCCGGCCGGGCGAGGTCCAGGGCCCGGGCCACTTCCGAGACCTGGTGCCGGTGGGCCTGCAGGGTCTCCCGGAGGAGCTGCCGCTGGAAGCGGCGGGTGGCCGTGGCCCAGCTCTCAGGGGTGGCCTCCTCCCGCTCCAGCTCCGGGAAGTGGCGGGGGGCCAGGGGTTCCTTGCCGGCGCGCAACATGGCGCGGTGGAGGGCGTGCCGGAGCTCCCGGATGTTGCCGGGCCAAGGCAGGCGGGCGAGGCTGCGGGCCAGCCCGGGGGCCAGCTCCGGCAAAGGGAGTCCGCCCTCCCGGGCCACCTGTGCTGCGATGCGCGGCAACAACCAAGGCAGCTCGTGGCGGCGCTCCGCGAGGGAGGGCATGTGGAGCACGGAGCCCTCGAGCCGGTACCAGAGGTCGGACCGGAAGGAGCCTGCGGCCACCATGGCTTTGAGGTCCTTGTGCGTGGCGGCGACGACGCGCAGGTCCACGCGGATCACGCGGTCGGAACCCACCCGTTGGATCTCGCCCTCCTGGAGGGCGCGGAGGAGGAGGCTCTGAAGACGGGGGGAGAGGTCGGCCACTTCGTCCAGGAACAGGGTGCCGCCGCTGGCGGCCTCCAGCTGTCCTTGTCGATCGCGGTTGGCGCCGGTGTAGGCGCCTTTGACATGCCCGAAGAGCTCGCTTTCCAGCACGCCCTCGGCGTAGGCGGCGCAGTTCACGGGCACCCAGCGGCCCGGGCGGCCGCTGCGCGCGTGGATCTCCCGGGCGGCCAGTTCTTTGCCCGTGCCGCTGGGGCCCAGGAGCACCACGGGAAGCGGGGAGGGGGCCACCTGGTGGAGGGTCTGCATCAGGGAGGCCATGGGCTCGCTGCCATCGGTGAGCAGCAGGTTGCCGTCGGCCCGGGTGGGCACCGCTTCCGCAGGCTGGGCGGCGAGGCGGGCCACCCAGGGCGCGAGCAGGGGGAGCCAGGGTGGCAGGTGGAGATCCTCCGCGGGGTCGAGGCCCACGAGCACCACGCCCACGGCGGCCCCTTCCCAGGTGAGGCGGTGGGAGATCCAGACGCGACCGGCCACCTGCAGCGGGGGCAGGTCCTGATCCCGGAAGGCCACGTCGGTGAGTCCTTCGGGCGGGGCCAGCCCGGCGCCCATCACCTGTGGGGCGGTCTCCCCCCAGACGATCCAGATCGGGAGCCCGGCGCCCTGGAGGAGGGCCCTTACCCGGGTATGGATGGGCTCGGGCTCCTCGGGCCAGGCGGGCAGGCGGGGCCAGTAGGAGCAGAGGGTCTGGAAGGCCGCGTCGGCCCCGGCCCGTTTGGCGATGGTCTGCAGCTGGAGCAGGCGTTGGGGCGTCCGGGCCTCGGGATCCGCGGCGAGCACCTCCAGGCCGGCTTCGAGGTGGAGGAGGCGGTTCGAGCACGCCTCGAAGGTGGCGAACACCTGGTCGGCGGTCCACCGGCCGCTGCGGAAGGCGAGCCGGGCCCATTGGATGCGGGTCTCGGGGGTCTGCGGTTGATGGGGTTCCCCGGGCAGGGTGTCGGCGAGGAAAGCCTCATAGAGGGCCCTGCGGGCGGGATCCTGCACTTCGGCCAGGGCCTCGGCCACCAGGGCGCGGTCGGAGATGGCCAGCCCATGGTCCCCCAGGAAGGTCCAGGCCTGAGGGTGCCGCGGGTCCCGGCGCAGGAGGGACCGGGCGGATTCCACGGCGCCGGCACCGCCGTCGGGGTGGGTGAGGGCGCTGCCCGGCTCCAGGCGCTGCTGGGCCGGGGCCCGGTTGCCGGCGAGCTGATGCCAGCGTTCGTGGGTGAGGAGGTCCCCCAGCTGCAGGGCGCAGGAGCCCGCGAGGGCCGCCGCGCGTTCGGCCCAGGGACGGGAGCGGTGGGCGACGAAATGGGCGTGGGCCCGGCCGAAATGGTCATGGGCCTGCTCCGGCTCCTGGCGTCGGAGGTGGTGCTGGCCTGCGGCGAGCCAATGGAAGGGGTCGGCGCAGGGATGGGGACCGCCGCCGGTGGGATAACCGGGGGAGGTCGCTTTAGGCAGGGATCCCCCCCAATAGCTGCGGAGGCGGTCCCAGGTGGGATGGTCCGTGCGGGCGGGCACGGCGAAGGGTGCGCGCTGCCCCAGCTCGGAGCTGAGGGCCTCCTTCCAGCCCGGCCAGGGGGCCGGGGGGAGCTTGCCCTGGAGGAGCAGGCCCAGGTCGGGCTCCGGGGCATCCCCCAGGGCGAAGGCCGGAGGCAGGAGGGTCGACAGCACCTCTGGGGTGGGGCCCCAACCCCGGCCCCAACCCCGGAGGAAGGGCGCCAACATCCAGCGCCCGGGTGAGACCTCCCGCCCCAGGCCGGGGTGCTCCGCGAGGATGGGGGGGACCTCGGGGAGGGAGAAGGGCTCGAGGAGGCCGATGTCGAGGCGGCCGATCACGGGGTGGGGCGGGCCCAGGGGGAGCAACCGCCCTTCGGCATCCATGCGGCCCAGGAGATCCTCCCACCAGCCCGCAGGCAGGCTCATCCATTCCGCGGGGACCAGGGGTTCGAGGAAGGGCGGAAGGCGCAGGGTTCCTGTGGGCTCCACGGCGCCCAAGAGGGGGATCCAGGAGGTCCGGGTGCGGCGGTCCAGCACGGCGGTCGCCAGGCAGAGGAGGGGGAGGGCTTCACCCTCCAGCAGGCTCTCCCAGGCCCGGTGCAGATGCGGCGAGTCCTCCGGTCCCTCGGAGAGGGGATTGGCCTGGGCCCGGCCGTGCCGTAGCAAGGCCACCCAGGCCCCCTCGGGACGGGGGCCCCAACCGCGGATGTCCCCGGCCGGACGGGGGCCGAAGGGCAGGCGGGCCTCCCAATCCACCCGGGCCCAGCGCCCTTCCTGCCCGCCCAGGAGCCAGGCTTGGCCCAGGGCGGAAAGAGCCCAGGCGAGGTCCCCCCAGCGGCGACCCCGCCCCAGTCCCCAGGGGGCTTTCCAGGAGCCGAGCCAGGCGGCCTTCATCGGAGGTTCATCCCAGCATCTCCGCCCAGGCCTCCCAGAAGTGGGGGAAGGTCTTGGCTACGCAGCCCGGGTGGAGGAGCTCCCCGCCGTGACGGAGCGCCCCCACCGCGGCGGCGAAGGCCATGCGGTGGTCGTTGCGGGGGTCGAAGGGGGGCCGATGGGAGGGGGGCTCCCCGGGGCGGATGCGCAGGGTGTGGTCCCCCTCCACCTCCGCCTCGCCACCCAGCCATCGGACGAGCTCCGCACTGGCGTCCAGGCGGTCGCACTCCTTCAGGGGCAGGGTGTGGAGGCCGGTGAGGATGCTGGGGCCGGGGGCGCAGGCGGCCACCGCGGCGAGCACCGGGCCGAGGTCGGGGCAGGACTCCAGGTCGGCGGTGAGGCCCCGCTGCAGGGGGCCCTGCAAGGTGACGTGCTCATCGCCGGATTCGTCCGTGCGGACCGACACCCGGGCTCCGGCGTGGGCCAGGATCTGGAGGAGGGCGCGGTCCCCTTGTGGGTCTCGGGGATCCCAGGGGCCCAGGGTGATGGCCCGCCCCGTCAGGGCGGCGGCGGCGTAGAAGGCGGCGGCCCCGCTCCAGTCGCCCGGCAGGCGGGTTTCCAGGGGGTGGAGGGCGCCGCCGGGAAGGTGCCATTGCCGGGCGTCCAGGGTCGCGGGGCACCCGAAGCGGTGGAGCCAGGTGTGGGTGAGCTCCAGGTAGGTCGGGCTGCTGGTGGCCGTCCAGGTCAGGGTCCCGCCGCATGGGCTGCCCGCCAGGGCCAGCGCGAGGCCCGTGAGGAACTGGCTGCTCAGGGCGGCATCCACCGCCAGGTGGATGGGGGCCGAGGGCGCCTGGGCGGGCTGGACCCGGAGCCCGTGGGAGGTCCGTTCGATGCGGGCCCCGAGGGAGGCCAGGGGGCGAAGCAGGGGCTCCAGCGGGCGCTCGAAGAGGCGCTCATCGCCGTGGAGTTCCACGGGGCCTGTGGCCGCGAGGGCGAGCCAGGGGAGGAGGAAGCGGAGGGAGGTCCCGGAGGCCCCGAGCCAGAGCGGCGCCGTGGGCCTGGGCGCACCGCCGCCCGTGACCATCCAAGCATCGCCGGCCTCCTGCACCGGGATGCCGCAGGCCTGGAGCGCCCGGCGCATCCAGACGGTGTCCTCGGCTTCCAGCCCCCCTTCAAGGCGGGAGGATCCCGGGGCGAGGGCGGCCAGGAGCAGGGCCCGATTGGTGACGGACTTGGAGCCTGGAATCCGGATGGACCGCAACGGGGACCCGGCGCGGGTGTCTTGAGGCAATGACAGGGGCATGGACACAGCCTGCATGGGCTGGGGTGCTGTTTCAAGCCTCAGAAACGCTTGATCAGGGTGAACATCCCCCGCCGCACGATGAAGGTGCTGTCCCTCCGGGTCTGGTCCACATGGCTCAATTCCGCGCGCCAGTGGCCGGGCAGGTTTAGGGCCAGGGCGTAGCGCTGGCCGTCGGCATTGGCGTGGAACCACCACTGGTCCCCGTTCACGGAGGCCAGGGCCCCGTAGGGGTCCAGGCGTTGCCGCACATAGCCCGCCTGGGGCCACCAGACCCGCCGGGGGCTGCCCACCCAGGCCTGGAACTCCTCCCCCACCTGGTGCGTGGGCTGGTGCACGAGGCGCTGGGCCTTCAGCTCGAAGGGGAAGGGCCCTTGGGAGCCCAGCCCCGCCCCGTAGACGAGGTACCGGAAATCCAGGGACGCATAGTCCAGGCCTGGGCCGTAGCCACCCCCGCCCCCACCGCCCTCCACCACCCCGGGGTTCTGGCGGAGGAATCCGGCGGCGTCCGCCTGGCGGGGCCTCAGGTCCAGGCCGCCGGCATGGGTGGTCCACTGGAGGGGGCCAGTGGCCAGGCGGAGGACCGCCTGCAGGCCGCTGATGCCCACCCGGCCGCCCGCCAAGAGCCGGACCTGGCCCGCCACGGCCCGAAGCCCGGCTTCCTCGACCACCCCATCCCCACGCCAGGCCGCCTGCCCGCTCGCTCCGATGATGCGAAGGATGGGATCCCATGCAGCCTCGGAGAGGAGGAGCGGGCTCTCCACGAGTCCGGCCTCCACGGAGACGCTGCGGGCCTCGGAAAGGTGGCGCCAGCGCAGCGCGGCCGCATCCAGCCAGGTGCCCCGGGAGGCGCTGTCGTCATACCAGGGGAGGTTGGTGTCGTTGCGGTCGGTGCCGAGGGCATGGGCACTGCCGGCCACGAAGGAGAAGGGACCCTCCCCCTCCAGGGTCCACCGCAGGCGGAGCAGGCTCCGGGTGCGCCAGATGTCCCCCTTGGGAAGGCGGAAAGTATCCCGTTGCGCTTTGAACTCCCAGGCGGGGATCCAGGGGGAGGGCGCCTCCTCGGAGAAGGGGAGGTCCTGACTGTGGAGCAGCGGAGCCAGGCAACCCAGGAGGATGGCGACCGCGGGGCGCATGGCCTAGAAGCCGCCGTAGATCTTCTTGTCGATGGTCTTGTCCTGCTTGATCTCGATGGTGGTGAGTCCGTACAGATCGATCTTCCGCGTGTATTTCAGGACGATGGTGCAGGTGCCCGTCTCGCCCAGCATCACCTTGGTCACGCGGATGGCGCCGGGTTTGAGGGCTTCGGGGATGTCCAGGTCGCGGGCCTTGGCGCGCATCTCGTAGTCCACCTGCTCCGCGGGTACGCGGCTTCCCATGGAGCCGACCTCATCGGCTTTGTCGGCGAGCTCCATGTTGGCGTAGTAAGCGGGGCCGACCTTGTAGGCGAAGGCCAGCAGGGCGCCCATCACGAGGAGCGTGAGCATGCAACCGATCTTGCCTTCGCCGCGCTGGGAGCGTTGGTTCGGGGTCATGGGATCTCCTTGGGGTCCGGGATCAGAGCTTGAGTTCATCGAGGGCCGCCTTGGCCAAGGGGGCCACCAGGGGACCGTCGGGGCCGAAAAGGGTGGCCTCCTTGGCCTTGAGGGCCGCGCGGAAGGCCTGGGCCGCTTCACTGGTGTAGACACCGCCCAGCTTGAGGAAGCATAGCCCTGTGTAGTAGTCCAGGGTGCCCTGGCTCACGCCGCGGGTGGCCGCGAGGCGGGTGTCTCGGAGCAACTCCAAGGCCTTGTCGAACTTGCGGAAGTGCATGAGGGCCAGGGCCAAGTTCAGCTTGAGGGTGGCGGCCTCCTCGCCCCGGGCGCCCAGCAGTTGGAGGCGCAAGTGGCTGATGAGGTAGGGGTAGGCGTATTGCGGGGAGGTGAGGGGGATCTCCAGGGCCTCCCGGGTGATGCCCAGGGGAATGGGGGCGCCTCCCTGGGCCAGGGTGGCCTTGTCCCCCTTGAATTCCGCGAGGGCCTGCCGGAAGGGCAGCACGCCGGCCACGGGCTTGCCGTTCAGCGCCGAGAGGCTGCGACCCGGAACGATGCCGGCCTTCTGGGCGAGGGGGTCCGCAGAGAGCACGAGGGGGCTTTCCCCGGGCAGGTCCACGAGGGAGATCCCGAGGCTGGGCTCGAAGAGGGGGGGCAGGGCGTTCAGCCGTTGGACGAGGCCTCCCAGGGGATCCGCCTCCAGGGGTTTGATGAGGAGGCGTTCCTCCTCGCCTTCCAGGGTGGAGAGCTGCAGCTCCACCTGGTGGATCACCTTGTCGGGCACGGGCGTGGCCAGGAGGAAGAGCTCGGCCTCCTTGCCCGCACGCACCCGGGCCAGGGCGTCCTTTGGGGATTCACCGGGCCGCGGGGTGAGGAAGGCCACGGACTGGAGTTTCTCGCCAAGGCCCGCGAGGAGGCTCAGGAGGCGGGGTCGACCGGTGAAGTCTTGAGTCCCCTCCATGCCGACGAAGGCGAGGCGGGGCTTGGGGCGGGCTTCCAGGCTCAGGGCCTTGCCCTCGAGCACCTCCACCTTCGCGCTGAAACCGCCGCTGGGGAAGCGGACGAGCAGATCGTAGCTGCCGGAACAGACGGAGAGCCGGTCCACGGGCAAGGTGCCGTAGCTCTGGCCGTTGAGCAGGAGCTCACCACCCTCCCAGGGGCTCAGGACGCTCAATAGGCCCTTGGAGGGTTCCAGCTTCACAGGCTCCAGGAGGTGGTCCGCCATGGGCTCCGTGAGTTCCTTGCCGACCTTCAGGAGCTTGGGGCGGAAGCAGCTGGCGCGCACTTCCAGGGTGTGCTCGCCCGGCTTGAGGTCGCCCACGAGGAAGCCCTCGCTCAGCTCCTCGGGCTTGAGATTCGCCTTGGCCGCCAGGGCGGTGGACTCCGGCCCTGCGGCCCCCTTGGTGCGGCCCAGGCTGCGGCCGTCCAGAAGCACCTCGGCGCCGCTGGGGTTCACGAAGAGGGTGAGGGTGGAGGAGGTGCGGGTGAGCTTCAGATCCAGGGATTTCGACTCACGGGGACCCAGTTCCACGGTGGTTTCCATGGGGGCATGGCCCGCCTTGGCGTAGGCGATGCGATGCGTGCCGTAGGCGAGGAACTTCCGGGGCAGGGGGGTCGAGGGCTTGCCATCCACGGTGAGGACGCCGCCTTCGGGCGTGTAGGCGAGCTTGAGGGAGGCCAGCTTCTCGGCCTTCAACCCGTCGAAGAGGGCCGAGAGCTTTGACGACGTGAGGGTGCGGTCCACGTCGAAATCGGGGTTCAGGGCGATGAGGGCCTCCAGCCGGACCCGGGCCCGGGGCCGGGTCTGGGGGCTGCGGTCATCGAGCACGGCCAGCCAGTTGTAGGACTCGCAGAGCACCTGCAGCCATTCCGGGGCCAGGGTGGCCGCCTTGGGGGCGAGGGCCTCCACCACCTTCTCGAAGCGGTTCGCAGCTTCTTCGCGGTTCCCCTGGGTGCTCCACAGGGCCTTGGCCTGGAGGAAGGTGTCCTTGAGGGCGGGATCCTGGACGGCGACCTCCGCCGGGGCGTCCTTGGGGGACGCCACGAGGACGAGGGCGGGAAGGCAGAGCAGCGTGGGGATGCGCATGTCAGTTGAGCCGGAGGAGGGTGTCGTTGCGACGGTCGCAGAGGATGATGCCGCCTTGCCGGTCCAGGGCCAGGGAGGTGATGCGGCCGCTCACTCCCAGGGCCTTGAAGGTGGCCTGCCGGAGCAGGGTGCCGTCGGGGCCGTAGACCACCACGCCCTCACCGAAATCGCCACCTTCCACGAGGGCGGCGATGTGGCCTGCGCCATCCGTGGCCAGGGCGAGGACGCTCTTGTAGGCGGAGGGGAGGTCTTTGCCATACGGGATGGAGAGCAGGGTCTGCCCTTCGGGGTTCACCACGAGGAGAGCCCGGTTGCCGTCTGAGGCCAGCACCGCGCCGCCCGCGGGATGGGCGGCCAGGGCCACCGCGCCAGGGGTGGGGAGGGACCTGGTGACGCCATCGGCGCCCAGGAGCATCAAGCCCGCCGTTTTGGCGTCCGCGATCCAGAGCGTGCCCCAGCGGTCGAGGAAGGCGCCGGTGGGGGCGCCCAGGGCGGGCATGGGGGTGACGCTCCCCTCCCGGTGGACGCCCGTCTTGGAGGAGACGAGCACCAAGGCATCTTCGCCCCCCAGAACCATGGCCCGGGTGCCGGGGATGGGGAGGGAGCCCAGCAGATGGGCTTCGCCATTGCGGATGACCGCGGCCCGATCCAGGTCGTACTGGAAGACGGCCACTTCGCCCGAGGGGTTGGAAGCCAGCAGCGTGGGGGTCTTCAGCCACTTCACCTTGCCGGCGGGCCAGGGCCCCTCCAGCTTCAGGGGCGGCTTCTGGATGCGGTGCCGCACCCGGACCAGGATCCGCCACGCGGCCTCTTGGGCCTCGGGGCTCTGGGGGGCGGTGGTGCGGATCCGCTGGAGCAGGCGCAGGCAGCCGTTGAGATCCCCCTGAACATCCAGCACCTCCGCGGCCTCCAGGAGGCTGCGGCAGGCTCCGGGTCCTTCGGGGGCCGTGCGGTAGGCCTCGGTGAATCGGCTCAAGGCGAGGCCCCATTGACCTTGATCCCGGGCGGCACGGCCCAACCCGGCGAGCGCATCGGCACAGGCGGGATGGTCGGGGAAGAGGTCCAGCACCCGGTTGAATTCGGCGATGGCGTCCTTCAGGTCCCCGGGCTTGCGGGCCAGGCGCGCGAGGATCTCGCCGCGCAGCACCAGGGCCTCCGGGGCGGCGCTGCTCTTGATGAACTCACCCTTGAGGCGGTCCAGGAAGGGGAGGGCGGCCTCGGGTTTGCGCTCGATGGCCACTTGATGGCGCGCGAGGAGGAGCAGGGCCTGGGCGGCCTGGTCCGATTTGGGGGCGCTCTGGATCAGCTGGTTCCAGGTGTCCAGCGCCTCCTTGTAGCTTTTCGCCGCGTAGGCCCGCTCGCCGCTGCGAAGCAAGCGCTCGGCCAGGTCGCCGTCCTGGACCCCCGCCCGGGTCGCCGCGATCCCGGGCACCGGCGCGACGGCGCACAGGAGCAGGGCGGGCATTCGCAGCCGAGCGGAAGTGGGGATCATGCAGGCCTCGTGGGGTTGCCGCTGATGATACCTGACTCGAGCCCCGATCAGGGTTCCAGGGCCTTCAGGAGGGCCTCGGGGCTGAAGGGCTTGTTGAGCACGCCCAGGACCCACGGGTGCTCCGTGAGCTCCGCCACATCCCGGGAGGCGCAGGCGAGGAGTACCTGGCGCACCCGCCGGGCCTCCCATTGGGCCTCGATCCAGGCGCGCAAGTCGCCGCCGGCGTCCTGCAGTTCGGTGATCAGGAGGTCCGCGGGGGCCTCCTTCAGGAGGGCCTCGGCCTCCTCCCGGGTGCCGGCTTCCCGCACCTTCCAAGTGGGCTCCAGGGACCCCCGGGTGCGCTTCCGGAAGAAGGCCGAAGGCTCCAGCAGGAGGATCGTCTGGAAGGGGGGGTGTTTGTGATGCTCGGATTCGGGCACCCCCAGGCGGAGGAGGGCGTCGCGGGTGGCGCTCCGGAGCCCCAGGCCCGTGGCGTAGAGCAGGTGTTCCCGGATGGGGGCGATGAGGGATTCCTGGTGGGTGTAGCCGCCGATTTCACACAGTCGGGCCACTTCGCGCCAGTCGGCGGCCGGCCGCTTGAGTTCCTCCTGCACCCAGTGGGCGACCTCCAGGGCCATCTGGGGGCGGAGGATGAGGTCGGGATCCGAGAAACGCTCCCGGAGGGTGAGCAGCATGTCGACCCGGGCCGCCCCCTTTTCGGGAATGCCCCGGATGGCCGACCGCATCGCCTCCTCCTTGCTGGCGATGAGGTTCAGGGCCGCGGACCGTTGGCCCAGCTCCTTGACCACGGCCGCCACCTTCTCGTTGGTGTCGCGGTCCCAGGTGGTCTTGGTGCGGAGGTCGAAGAGGACGTCCGAGAAACGGTCCTTCCACTTGGTGTAAAGCCCCTGATCGAAGCAAAAGAGCCCTTGGGTGGCCAGGATGGCCCGCAGCTGGATGCCCTCCCCTTCCCGCTCGTCGAGGCAGCGGGTCAGCAGCTGCTCCAGGCCGGGCAAAGCCTCCTCGGGCACGGGATTCTCGAATCCCTGGAACGTCTCCAGCAGACCTTCCAGGCAGAGGATGAGCACCTGCGGCAGCTTGAGACCCGGGGCCTTGGCGAGGAGGCCGAGGGCCGCCTCGGGCGTGCGCATGGCGCCCAGGGACCGGGCGAGGGTCAGCTGCAGGCGGGCCGGCTTGCCGTCGTGGAGGAGTTCCAGCAGGGGCTTGGCCGCCGGGGGGTACTGGATGGTGCCGAGGGCCTCCACCGCCTCGATGAGCAGCTCATCCCGCTCGTCCTCGGACACGAACTGGGTGAGCGCCTCCGCGGCGGCCCGGGTGCGGTTCTCCCCAAAGATGCGCAGCGCAAGCCGGATCTGATCCGCCTGCCCGGAATTGAAACGGTCCATGACCACGGGGAAGGCCGAGGGCAGTTTGCCCAGCTGGTGGATGGCCCGCTGGCCCACCTCGACGATGGGATCCTCCAGCATCTGAAGGAAGAAGGGGGTGAGGCCGTCGTCCTCCCGGGCGCCGAGGTTGTCGAGCAGGAACATGCGCCGCTTGGGATCCTGCTCGGCCTTCACAAGGTCGAGGGATTCGGTGTCCGTGGGCGCCACGAGCCAGCAGAACGCGAAGGCCACCCCGTCCTGCCGCGTGAAGCGCCGGAGAGCCTGGGCCAGGAGGGGCATGACCCGACCGACCGGGAGGTGGCCGTCCGTGACCTGGCGGTGGAGGCCCATGGCCACGAGGTCCAGGTTGGCGGAGAGGAGCCCCTGCTGGCGATGGGACTCCTCCAGCCGTTCCGTGAGGAGGGCGGTGAACCGGGCCACCTTGCCTTCTACGAGCACCTGGAGTCCCTCGGCCAGGAAGGCCTCCAGGTGACCTTCGGCGTGGGGGGCCATCTGGTCGAGGATCTGGCCGGGATTGGCGCTTTCGTCCGCCAGCGCTTGCAGCAGGGCGGCGGACTCGCCGGGGCACCGGTCCCTGAGGCGGGCCGTGTAGACCTGGGCCAGCTCCTCCCGGGCGTGCGTGCGCTGCATGGGCTGGATACGGGTGATGAGGTGCTCCAGGTCGATGTAGTCCTGGAGGTGCCGCTGGAGCTGCTCGAAGAGGCGGCCCAGGAACTCCCCGGCGGCCCCGCCGGGCAACCCGGCGATGGCCCGCAGGGCGAGGCGGGAGGCTAGAGGATCCCCAGCCTGGTAGGCCTCCACCAGGGCGGGCAGGTCGGCGGGACCGGCCATGACGGACAGGAATCGCCCACCTTGGTGGGCCAAGCGGGGGTTTCCTTCGCCTTCGGCCAGCCGGCCCAGGTAGAAACTCAGGGGCTGGGTGGGTTCGAGGGCCGACAGCTCCCGTTGGAGGATGAGCCGGCGGTCCGGATCCGGCCGGTGATCCTGGATGTCCAGGAGGGCCTGGTAGGCATCCCGGGTGGCGATGCGCCCCAGGGCCGCGCAGCCCTCGTCGAAGATCCCGAGGTCGGACTCCGTCAGAAGGGCCTTGTGGAGGTGGGTCACCCACTCGGGCCAGTCGAACTTGGCGGTGAGGCCGAGGATGGCCCGCTTCAGGGGTTTCGTGGAGGTGGGCTTGAGCAGGCGGGACCCCAGCTCGGGAAGGGCCATTTGCTGCAGGCGCTGCAGGAGCTGGTGCAGGTGGTTGCCCCAAGCGGCCTCTTCCGAATGGCGTGCGAGATGAACCCGAAGCTCATCCAGCGGGGTGAGGGGCGCGTCTCGTACCAGGGTGCTCATCCGACCTCCCTCATCGACCATCTGCTGGGGAGGGTGAATCCGGGGCTGGTGGTCGGCCCCAGCCTTCGCTAGCGTTCACTCATGTCCCTCCGCACCCTTCCGGTCCTGTTCGGTTCGGCCCTCGTCCTGGCGGCCCAGGATCCCATCCCCTATGACCAGCTCCTTCCGGCCTTCCGCCTGGACGCCCAAGAGGTGGTGACCCGGGCCCACTTCTCCTTCCAGACCCGCACCCAGCCCCGAAAGGTGCGCGCGGCCACCATGGAGCGGATCTTCGACCACCCCCGCATGGGGGTGGCCATGTGGCGATCCTGCGGGTTCGTCCCCGAGTTCTCGGCCTTCGTGCACCCGGACGGATCCTGGTCCCTGGACGATGGTCGGGGCCTGAAGGCCACCCTCTGGCCCATCCTGCAGAAGCCGGGCCACCGGATCTATTTCGTGGAAGGCCTCGTGGAGAAGGGACGGTTGAAGAACCCCTTCGATGTGCGGGCCCGGATGGTCACCTCCTACCGGTATTGGGAGGAGCAGGGGCGGTTCGTGAGCCACCTCCAGAGTTGGACCCAGCTGGATTCCTCCCTCCTGGGCTTCGCGGCCCGCCCCTTCCACGGCTACATCAAGGGGCGCCAGGAGCAGTTCATTGAATACATCAATGCCAATATCGCCAACTTCGGAGAGTTCGCGAGCCTGGCCCCCCTGGATTTCGTGGGGGCTCTGAAGCAGGACGGCGATCCGCTGGCCCTCCGGGAATTCCAGCAGCAATTCATGAGGAAGTGATGGACGAGAATCCCTACCGATCCCCCGAGGCTCCGCTGGATCCCCCGGAGGCCCCTGAACCGGGGGGGAGGCTCCTTCCCTGGGAGGAACCCTCCACCGGAGGCGCCCTCGCCCGCGCCTGGGCCACCGCCCGGGACATCCTCCGGGACCCCGAGGAAGCCGGGCGTCGCATCGCCCCTTCCCGGGCCGTGGGGAAGGCCATCGCCTTCTTCGCCCTCGCGGCCCTGCCCTTCCAGTGGGCGGGCCAGGCCCTCGCGGTGGCGTTTACCCCCTTGGATGGCTCCGGCAACGAATGGTTCTTCAAGGCCCTGCACCTGCCGGTCCCCCCTCCTCCGGGCCCGGAGCAGATGGCCTTCGCCAAGGTGATGGTCTGGGTCGGTGTCGCCATGGCGCCCCTGACCTTCGCCCTCGGCCTTCTGCTCTCGGGGCTCCTGGCCCATGCGGGCCTGTGGATGGTGAAGGGGCTGGAGGGCCAGCGGGGGCTGGAGACCACCTACCGGTCGATCCTCTACGCGGGCGGAGCCACGGCCTGGGTGGGGTTCCTCAACGCCTTCGGGGTGTTCCTCCCCCGGGGCATCCACCCGGTCCACCAGCTCTTCAGCTTGGCCTTGGCCCTGGGCATCCTGACCTTCCAGGGCATGGTGCTCGGGCATGCCCACGGCCTCCGGCCCTGGCGGGGCGTGGCGGCGATCTTCCTGCCCTGGGTGATCCTGGGCTGCTGCCTCGGAGCTTTGCTGGCTCCGGTGATGATGGGCGTGGCGGCCGGGAGCCATTGATGCGGGATCTGCTGGCGGCGGCCCTCCGCCCCTGGGAGGCTTTCCCGGCCTGGGCCGCCGCACCGCGCCCCCTGGGGGCCAGCCTCAAGCGGATGCTCCGGTGGCGGGTGCCGCTGGCCTGGGCCGAGGCGCTGCTGGGCTGGTGGACCCTCGACGTGACCCTCCACCGCCTGCCGGATCTCCTGGGTCCCTCCCTCCAATCCATGGCCCGGGAACGGGGTGTGGACCCCGCCGACCTCCGGGCGGTGCTCATGGAATTCTCCGCCCTGCCCACCTTCGGGAAGATCTGGCCCTGGCTGCTGCTTGCGGCGCCTGCCCTCCTCCTGGGCGCGTGGCTGCATCATGCAGTCTGGGATCACGGCTGCCTGTGGTTGCTCGGGGGCCTGAAGTCCCGGAAGGGCTTCCGGGCCTCCCTGGAAGCGGAAGCCGAGGCCCTGACCGTGGCCTCCGTGGGCGCCGCCCTGGGCCTCCTGGGGCTGATTCCCACCGTGGGCCTGCTGCTCTCCCTTCCGCTCGCCCTGGTCAACCTGTGGTTTTGGGGCCTCCGGGGATTCGCCCTCGCCGCGCGCCACGGCTGCCCACCCTGGAAGGGGGTCGCGGCGACCGCCCTGCACCTGCTCCTCGTGGGCTGCTGCGCCTGTGGCCTCCTTTGGATCATGGCCGCCCTGCTCCTGGGCACCTTGGGGGGGGGGCCATGAAGGCGGAGCGGATCCCCTGGGTGGCGGTGATGGGTCTCGCGGGGGCGGGGTCGGGGGCTCTGGGGCTGAGGCTCCTCCAGGGTGGTCTGCTGCGGTTGCCGCCCTGCCCCCTGAAGGGCCTGACGGGCGTACCCTGCCTCACCTGCGGGCTCACCCGGTGGGCGGTGGCCCTGGGGGGTGGGGACTGGCGCGGGGCATTCCACTGGCACCCTGTGGCTTGCGTGCTGCTAGGGCTGGCCCCCCTCGCGATGCTCTGGGATGTCCGACGGGCGTGGATGGGACGGCCCTATCCGGAGCTGCCGCAATCCCCGTGGGCGCGCGGGGCGGCCCTCGCAATCCTCCTCGGGACCTGGGCGCTCCAGGCTGTGAGGGGCATCTGATCCGATCCATGGCATCCTGATCCCCACCCAGCCCCGGAGTGCGCATGTTCCAGCAGATCCTGGATGATCTGATCTCCCACATCCCGGAATCCCTCGCGGCCACCTTCAACGACCGGGACGGGGAGGCGGTGGCCAGCCGAACGGTGCAGCTCTCCAACGAGGCGCTCCAACTGCTCGGGGCCTACCAGCACGTGGTGAAGCGCCACCTCCAGCAGGCGGTGGACGAATTCGACCGGGGGGAGGTCCGGCAGCTCTGCTTCGCCACAGATCAGCACTGGATCCTCATGATGGGCGCCAAGGAACAATGCACCCTGGTGGTGGTCATGGCCGGTGACGGCCTTCTGGGCCGCGCCCGCTTCCACATGGAAGCGGCCATCGAACGCCTCAACGCCGAGCTCTAGGAGTCGACATGGAACGCTGGATGGGGCTCCTGGGCATGGGGGCCTTTCTGTGCATCGGTTTCGCCCTTTCGAATTCCCGGAAGGATATCCATTGGAAGACCATCGCCTGGGGCCTGGGCCTGCAGTGGGTCTTCGCGGCGGTGGTGTTGAAGGGGGCGGCCATCTCCAAAGCCCTGGCCTTCCTCCCCTGGCCCACGCTTCATGTCTTCCACCCCGGCTCCCCGGATCAGTGGCATGCCCAGTTCGGCTGGGTGGTGCTCCTGCTGATGTTCACCCCCATGCTGCTCCGGCGCTTCGCGCGCTACGAGAATCCTGCCCTGAACTGGAGCATCTTCGGCGTGATCGTGGTCGGGATGCTGCGCGGGAACCTCATCGGCCACTCCTTCGAGCGGATGCGGGTGGTGGTGGAGCACCTGATGGCCTTCGGGGCCAAGGGCGCGGCCTTCGTCTTCGGAGGGCTCGCCGACCCCAAGGGGCCGGCCCTCTTCGTGTTCGCGTTCGTGGTGCTGCCCACCATCATCTTCGTGGCGAGCCTCTTCGCGATCCTCTACTACCTGGGCGTGATGCAGTGGGTGGTCAGCGCCTCCGCCCGGGCCATGGGCCGCTTCCTCAAGGTGAGCGGCGCCGAAAGCGTGAGCGTGGCCGCCAGCATCCTCATGGGGCAGACGGAGGCCCCCCTCACCATCCGGCCTTTCCTCGCCCGCATGACGCGCAGCGAACTGATGGTGATCATGACCGCGGGCATGGCCCACGTGAGCGGCAGCATCATGGTGGCCTACGTGCAGGTGGCCAACGTGGACATTGTCCACCTGCTCACGGCGGTGATCATGACCGCCCCCGGTGCCGTGATGATGGCCAAGCTCCTGGAGCCCGAGACCGAGCAGCCAGAGACCAGCGGCGCCATCCACGTGGACATCCCCAACCACGACGCCAACATCCTGGATGCCGCGGCCCGGGGCGCCTTCGAAGGGGGTCAACTGGCCTTCAACGTGGGAGTGATGCTCATCGCGTTCATCGCCTTGGTGGCCCTCATCAACGGCCTCCTGACGGGCACCCTGGGGCACAGCCTGGAGCAGATCCTCGGTTGGATCTTCAAACCCTTCGCCTTCCTCATGGGCGTGCCCTGGGGTGAGTCGGGTCAGATTGGCTCCCTGCTGGGCAAGCGCATGGTGGTGAACGAGTTCGTGGCTTTCCTCGATTTGGGGGCCATGAAGGGGCTCAGCGACAAGGCCAAGCTCATCTCCACCTTCGCCCTCTGCGGGTTCGCGAACTTCAGCTCCATCGCCATCCAGGTGGGTGGCATCGGGGCCTTGGTGCCCGAGCGCCGCGGCGATCTCGCGCGCTTGGGACTGCGGGCCATGCTGGCGGGCACCATCGCCAACTTCCTCTCCGCTTGCATCGCGGGGGTGATGAGTTAGCCGGGTCCTCGCGCGGGTACGGGGGTGACTGGTCAAATTCCGGGCTCCCTCGCGGGGATTCAGGGGCGCGGAGTCCGAGCCGATAGGGGGAGCGGAGGCTTTCCCATGCGTGTCCGGCTGCTCCCCGCGTTGTTTCTGGCTGCCCTTCCCGCGATGACGGGGGATTACGATGCCATCGTCGCCGCCATCAAGAAGGCCTGGCCAGACAAGACCCATGTCGCCGTGGTCTGCGATCAGGCCAACAGCAAGGGATCCGTGGCCGCGCTGGCGGGAGCCGCGGGCGGCATGAAGATCATGCTCATCGATGTGAAGGGGCCCCAGGACATGGGCAAGGCCTTGGGCACGCTCTCGGGGCAGAAGCCCGACGTGGTGGTGCTCATCGCCGGGGATCGGGTGGCCGGGGACGGCAGCCCCGCCGCCACCTTCCTCATCCAGCGCATGGCGGGTGTGAAGGTGCCCGTCACGGCCACCACCGAAGCGGGTGTGAAGCAGGGCGCCGTGGCGGCGGCGGGCCCGGGCACGGGCGGCCGGTTGCTCGTGAACCCGAAGGCGGCTGCGGCCGTGGGCGTGGCGGTTCCCGAGGGCGGGACGCCGATCTGAAAAAAACGAGAATATAAAAAGTTAAAGTTCTACCCGCGGTAGCCGAAAAGGGAGGGGAAGGAGAAACCATGCGCCGATTTGCTTCCCTGGCCCTCATGCTGACCGCCGCGTCGGCCTCCGTGTTCGCGGGGGACTACGATGCCCTCATTTCCGCCATCAAGAAGACCTGGCCCGACAAGCACAACGTGGCCGTCGTGTGCGACCAGGGTGGCAGCAAGAGCCACGTCCAGGTGCTCGCTTCCGCCGCCAGCGGCATGAAGATCACCCTCATTGATGTGAAGGGTCCCCAGGACATGGGCAAGGCCCTCGGCGCCCTCACCACCCAGAAGCCCGACGTGGTCGTGCTGGTGAATGGCGACCGTGTCGCCGGCGATGGCAGCACCGCCGCCACCTTCCTCATCCAGCGCATGGCCAGCATCCGCGTGCCCGTGGCCGCCACCACCGAAGCCGGCGTGAAGCAGGGCGCCGTGGTCGCCGTGGGCCCCGCCACCGGTGGCAAGCTCCTGGTGAACCCCAAGGCCGCCATGCTCTCCGGCGTGGCCGTGCCCGACGGTGGCACCGCGATCTGAGGTACGACTCGACTCCCCGGGGGGGGATGTCACAGGGGGCGGTTCAGGGGGACCGCCCCTTTCCTTTTGGGATCAGAAACGGCCCTTGAGGCTGTGGGCGTAGCCCGTGAGCTCGAGGTAGGCTCGGCCCCGGTCGATCCCCTGGGCGTCCCGCACCCGGCAGGCGCCCTCCCAGTAAGTGATCCCACCGGGCCGATCCGCGCCGAGTTCCTGGTCCTGCACGAGGGGCTCCAGGGTCCAGGTCTCGCCGAAGGCCTCGACCTTCAAGGGCAGGGGGTACTCGGCGCCGGAGCGGGGACTGCGCCAGAGGGCTCCTGAGGCCATGCGGAACGTTCGGGTCCGCGCGAGGATGCGCCCTCCCGGATCCACGAGCGTGGCGCTGGACCACGGATCTGATGAACCGTCCGACCGGCGCAGACGGTAGGCCATGAGGCTGCGGCCGTCGGACAGCTGGATGCCGGCCCAGTCCCAGCCCACCTGGTTCCGGTCCAGCTGGTTGCTGCTCCACTCGTGATCCATCCAGGCGAGGCCGGTGACGGCCCGTTCGCCGTGGGGCCCGCGCAGCTGACCGGCGACCTGCAGTCGGGGGAAGGTGACGTAGTGACTGGCCGCCGTCGGATCCTCGCCCTTCCGGCTGACGCCATCCTCCCCGAAGACCACGGGCGGGGTGAGCGCCTTGACGGAGAGCTCCAGGCTGCGGCCCCGCACCTGGAACCGCAGGTGACCCTCCGTGGCGGACCAGCTGCCATGGAAGACCTGGATGCCCGAGGCCGCGGCACCGGCCATGACGCCCCCGCGATCCAAGCGTTCCTCGGTCTGGAAGGTGCCCGCCCCGATGTCGGTGAGGGCCGCATGGGCCAGGTGGATCTGATCGCTGCGCCAGGCCTCACTCCCCTTCCAGGCCGCGGCGGGTGAGGCCTGGCGGAAGAAGGTGAGCTGGAAGCCATAGCTCCCTCCCTGCCCGTCCTTCAGATGGCCGGTCCAGTACCACCACTCGGTGCGGAACCCGGGGTGACTTCCATGGTCCTTGGGGAACTGGAAGACCTTGCCCGGGCGGGCCACGAGGAAGCCATCTTGGGTGCGCTCGGGCACCTGGAGCAACGCCAGGGAGGCGAGGAGGAGGTGCTTCATGCGCCGCCCTCCTCGGCCGCCCGATCCGCGGGAATGCGGGAGGCCCAGCGGGAGGCGGGCAGGAGGGCCACCAGGGCGCCCAGCAGGGTGGTGCCCGCCAGCAGGGCCAGGAAGGGGACATCCACGGCGTATTGCAGGGTCCACCCGAAGACCTGGGGATTGAGCACCCGCACGAGGATCTGGGCGAGGATGAGGCCGAGGCCGATGCCGCCGGCCAACCCGGCCAGGGCGAGTCCCAGGCCCTCCCCCAGGAGGATGCGGGTGATCTCCCCGTGGGTGGCCCCCAGGGCGCGGAGCGTGTGGAGTTCGCCGCGCCGTTGCATCGCAAGCCCGAGCAGCGCCTGCACGAGCCCCGCCACGGCCACCCCGAGGCCCACGATCTCCAGGGCGTAGGTGAGCGCGAAGGTCTGGTGGAACACCTGGGAGACCTGGGCGCGGAGGCCGGCGTTGGAGCGGATCTGGAGGCCAGGCCAGCGGCGCTGCCAGCGGGCGGCCACGGCCTCGGGATCCCTCCCCGGGCGCAGGTAAACCGCGAGGCTGGCGAAGCGGGTCTCCCCCCAGCGGGCCTCCAGCAGTCGGCGGTCCACGAGGATGCTGCCGCGCTCATTGCCGTAGTCGGCGTAGATACCCCGCAGGGTGACGGCCACGGGGCCCTGCGGGCTCGGCAGCGGCAGCACGTCGCCCACGCGCAGGCCGAAGCGGCGGCTGAAGGTCTCGCTGGCGATGGCGGCCGGCGTGGCGAGGCCGCTGGCCGCCACGTCCAGCATCACCTGGGTGGGATCGCCCCCGGCGGCCATGACGAGGGCCCCGTGCCGGGCGTGCAGGGCCATGTCGGCGCCGCCCAGGAAGGTGGACTGGCCACGGAACTGGATGGGCCGGATCTGGAAGGTGTCGACGATGGTGACGGCGGGATCCGCCGCCAGGGTGGCGGGCAGGTCCGCTGCGAGGCGGTGGCGGCTGCTGGCGCCGGTGGCGCCCAGGGGGGCGACGTAGAGATCCGCCCGCAAGGTGGTGCCGATCCAAGCGGTGACCGTGCGCTCGAAGCTGTGCACCATCACGCCCATGCCGGAGGCCATGCCCACGGCCACCACCAGGGCCGCCACGGCCCAGGCATGGCGACCCGTGGGCCGTTGCAGGGGGCGCAAGGCCAGTTCCAGGTTCCAGGAGGCCCGGCGCCCGCAGAGGCCCACGAGGGGGATGAGCGCCAGGGCGAAGGCGCTGCCCCCGGCCATGACGGCGAAGGCGCCGGCATAGGCGTGCCAGGCCCGCCCCGGCGGCAGGGTGGGGAGGAAGGCCACGGCGAGGCCGATGGCCAAGGTGAGGGCGCCGATCAGCGCGATCCGCGTCCAGGCCATGGGTCGCGCCTGGGCCCCTCGGCTCAGGAGCTGGACCGGAGGCAGCTGGCTGGCGCGGCGGGCGGGGATCCAGGCGGCGGCGAGGCAGGTGGCGAGCCCCACGAGGAGGGCGAGCAGGGCCTCCGGCCGGGCGAGGTGGGCCTGGTCCGCGGCGGAGGGCCCATAGAGGGCCTGCACCGTGCGGGAGACCGCGCGGACGGCGCCCTGGGCGAGTCCCCAGCCCATGAGCAGGCCCAGGGCGCTGCCCAGGAGGCCCAGCACGCCCGCCTCCAGGAGCACGAGCCCTTCGATGGCCAGCGGTGGCAGGCCCATGGCGCGCAAGGTCGCCCAGCTCTCCTGACGGCGCGTCACCGCGGCATCGAAGGCCTGGAAGAGCAGGTAGGCGCCCACGGCCAGGCCGATGAGGCTGAGCACGCCGAGGTTGAAGCGGAAGGCGGCGCTCATGGTGCGCCCGCTCTGGGCGCGCTGCTCCGGCAGCTCCAGCAGCTCCCCGGGCGCGAGGAGGGCCCGGAGCCGCCCTTCGAGCTCCTGCCCCGGGGCGCCGGGCCGGAGGCCCACGTCCACGCGGTCCAGCTCGCCGGGGCGACCCAGCAGGGCCTGGGCGGCGGGCAGGTCCATGATCAGCAGGGTGCGGGGCAATTCCCGGCCCTCGGTGCCGGGCACGATCCCCGCCACCCGCAACGTCACGGCCCGTTCATCGACGACGCCAGCCAGCGGCGATCCCGGCCCCAGCCCCTCGGCTCGGGCCAGGGCGGGCGTGATGAACACGGCCCGGGGGTCCTGGAGGCCCGCATAGAATCCGGCGGCATCGCCCCCGGTGGAAGCCTGGGCGGGGGCCGGCGCCGGGGCCGAGGCGCCCAGGCCCACGAGATCGACGCCCAGGATCTGGAAGGCTTCAGGTCCGGCCCCGCGGCTGAAGCTGCCTTCGATCACGGGGCGCGTCCAGGCCTCATCCTGAAGGGGGAGCAGGCGCGTGACCACCGCGTCGGGGAGGGGGCCCGCCTCGCCCGTGACCACGAAGTCGGAGCCCTGGCCCACCCCTTGGGTGAACTGCTCGAAGCTGGCCACGGCGGCCCGGTTGGCCAGGCGGATGCTCAGGAAGGAGGCCACCCCGAGGCCCACCGCGAAGCAGGTGAGGAGGGCCCGGCCGGGCTCCCGCAGGAGCGCGCGCAGCGCCACCCGCCAGGCCAGCCAGATCACGGCCGGGGGCCTTCCTGGATGCGGCCGTCCAACAGGTGGAGCCGGCGATGGCAGATGGCGGCGGCGGCCTCGCTGTGGGTGACGAGCACGAGGGCCGCGCCTTCCTGATCCGTGAGGCGTTCCAGGAGGGCGAGCACGGCTTCGCCGTTCTCCCGATCCAGGTTGCCCGTGGGCTCGTCCGCCAGCAGGAGGGCGGGTCGCGGGGCCAGCGCTCGGGCGACGGCCACCCGCTGCATCTCTCCACCGCTGAGCTCGGTGGTCCAGGCGGCCGCGCGCGCCGTGAGTCCCACCGCCTCAAGCAGGTCCGCGGCCCGGGCCCGGGTCTCCCGGGCGGGCCGGCCCGCCATGCGGAGGGGCAGCTCCACGTTCTCCCGCACCGTGAGGGCGGGAAGCAGGTGGAAGAACTGGAAGATGGTACCTAGGCGCTCCCGCCGGATTCGGGCCAGACGCTGGGGGGTGGCGGCGCCCAGGTCTTCACCGTCCAGGGCCAGGGAACCTTCGTCCCCGCGGTCGAGGCCGCCCATGAGGTTCAGCAGGGTGCTCTTGCCGCAGCCGCTGGGACCCAGGAGGGCCACACGCTCCCCGGCGGCCACCTGGAGGTCCAGGTGCCGGAGCACCCATCGGTCGCCATAGCGCTTGCCGAGGCCCTTCGCATTCAAGAGCACGGGCCCCTCCGGTGCGTCAGTAGCGCCCGTGGACGGGGTGGGCATAGCCCGCGAGTTCCAGGAAGGCGTCACCGACGATCGCGCCCTGGGCGTTCCGCACGCCCCCGAAGCCATCCCATTGCACCGATGCGCCCACCCATTCCCCGTGACTCTCCTGAGCCTCCATCATGGGCTCGAAGGTCAGGAACTGGCGGGGGTCCTGAATCTGGACGGAGATGGGATAGCGCGCCCGGCTGAAGGGGCTCGTCCAGAATCGCCGGGGCTTGGCGGGCGGCAGGCGCTGGAGGGAGACGGGCTGTCCTTGCGGATCCAGCTCCAGCAAGGTCATCCGGGAGCCCCCTTTCTCGGCAGCAGCACGCTGGGTGAGGGCCAGGAGGGTGCGGCCGTCCTTCAGCACGAGGAATGCGCGATCCCAGCCCGCGAGATCCCTGGGCAGGTCCGACCCCCATTCCTGGAGCAGGAGGGCCCGGCCCGACACGGCCAGGGGTGCGCGGCCCTGGAGCTCGATCCGACCCTCCACCTCGAGGCGGGGGCGGAGGGTCCGGCGCAGCACGTCTCCGGGTTCCAGGGCCGGGAGGGAGAGGGGTTCGCCCTTGGCGGTCAGGGTCAACCGGAGGTGGGCTCCGGCCATGGGGATGTCCAGGTGGAAGCGGCCGTCGCCGGGATCGGTGACCGTCCAGCCTTCGCAGCGGAGGCCCAGCCGATCTTCGGAGAGCCCAGCGGGGATGCCCAGGCGACCCCGCCGGCCATCGGCGAGTCGCTCCTTTCCCGTCCCCAGGAGCAGGCTGGCTTCGGCGGAAAGGAGGCGGCTCCGGCTCCAGGCGGACTCAGGTCGCTCGGGACCGAGGCTGCGGCTCAGGAAGCTGAGTTGGAAGGGGAAGGTCTCACCGGAGGCGGCGCGCAGGATCCCTTTCAGCGACCAGCGCTCCCGGGCCGCATCCAGGTGGGCGCCACGATCCCGGGGCAGGACGAGGGCGGGCCCTGTGGTGCCCGGGGGCGGGGCCGGGGCGGCCGGGCCATTGCTCAGGGCGGTCGGGCCGGGCCGGAATTGATCCAGGTTCCGGTTGGTGATCTCTGGGACCTGGGCCGCCAAGGCGGTCGTCAGGGCGAGCAGGGCGTAGCTGTCCATCCTCATGCGCCCTCCTCGGCTTCGCGATCCACGTTCAGCCGGGAACCCCAGCGGGTGGCCGGCAGGATGGCGAGTCCCGCCACCAGGAGGCTGAAGGCGGTGAAGCCGGCGAAGAGGAGCCAGGGCACCCGGTAGCTGAGGGACCACCCGAATTTCATGGGCTGCAGATCGTTCACGAGGATGTGGGCCATGAGGGCGCCGATGAGGAGGCCGCCCGCCAGGCCTGCCACGGCCATGCCCAGGCCCTCGCCCAGGAGGATGCCCGCGATCTCCCGCTCCGTGGCCCCCAGGGCGCGCAGGGTCCACAGCTCGGCGCGGCGCGCGAGCCCCAGGCTGAGCACCGCCTGGATCAGCCCCACGAGCGCCACCACGAGGGCGATGAACTCCAGGGCGTAGGTGATGCCGAAGGTCTTCCGGAAGAGGTCCCGTCCCTGGTCCCGGTTCTCGGCCTGGGTTTGGACCTTGAGACCCGGGTTGGCCCGGGCGAGGCGCTGGGCCGTGGCCGCGGCGGTGTGGCCATCCTTGAGGAAGAGGGCGAGCCCCGCGGGTCGGTCGTCCCCGAACCAGGCGATGAACACGGGGCGGTCAATGAGGATGGAACCGTGCTCGGTGCCGTAGTCCTTGAACACGCCCTGGATCCGCACCCCCCGGGGACCTTGGGGCGTGGGGAGGGCGAGCTCCTGGCCCAGGTCCACCCCGTGGCGCGTGGCGAAGCTCTCGCTGATCAGGGCCCCGGGGGACTGCAGGGCCCCCGCGTGGATGCGGTTCAGCACGTCCTGGGCGGAGCCGCCCCGTCGCATGAGGAAGGCGCCCCGGGGGGCGAGCACTTCGAAATCATGACTGCCGAGGTAGCTGGTGGATCCGTGGATGAGGGCGGGGATGCGCTGGAAGGGGTCCACGGCGGCCACGGCGGGATCGGCGGAGAGGGTGCGCACCCGCTCGGGGGAGAGGCGATGGGCGTTGGCGCCCGCACCCCCCTGGGGGGTGGCGTAGAGATCGGCCCGCTGGCTGGCCTCCATCCAGGCGTCGAGGGTGCGTTCGAAGCTGCGCACCATGATGCCCACCCCAGCGGCCATGCCCACGGCCACGGCCAAGGCCGCGGCCGTGAAGGCATGGCGCCCCGTGGGGCGCTGGAGGGGGCGCAGCCGGAGCTTCCAGATCCAGTCCTGGGCCCCCCGGCCCGACCGGCCCAGCCAGGGCAGGAGGGCCGTGGTGGCCAGGCTGCCCCCCAGCAGCACGAGGCCGGCGCCCAGGTAGGCATGCCAGGCGGTGCCGGGACGGAGATGGAGGAAGGTGGGAAGGGCGAAGCCGGCCAGGAGCAGGCCCAGGCCCCCAGCGGTGAACCGTCGCCAGGGGATGGGGCGCGCCTCCGCCCCCCGCTTGAGGAGGGGGATGGGCGGCGTGTGGGCGGCCTTGCGGGCGGGGACCCAGGCGGCCAGGAGGCAGGCCAGGAGGCCGCATCCGAACGCGGCGAGCGCCTCCTCGGGGAGCAGGTCCGCGGAGCTGGCATCGCTGAGGCCGTAGTGCAAGCGGAGGGTGCGACTCACCACCTGAACCGCCGCCTGGGCGAGGAGCCACCCCAACCCCACGCCCAAGGCGCTGCCCAGGGCACCCACCACGAGGGATTCCTTGAGCACGAGCCGCTGCACGAGCCCCGAAGGGGCACCCAGGGCCCGCAGGGTGGCCCAGGTTTCCCGCCGCCGGTAGACCGCAGCATCGAAGGCCTGGAACAGGAGGAAGGCCCCCACGAACAGGGACACCACGCTCATGAGGGTGAGGTTGAATCGGTAGGCCTCGCTGAGCCCGCTGCCCGTGGTCACCCGCTGCTCGGCGGGCTCCACGGCGAGGCCCGGGGGGAGGAGGTGGCGGGCCGCCTCGCCCAGGGCTTCGGGCGTGACGCCGGGTCGGGGGAAGAGCTCCACCCGGTCCAGCTGACCGGGGCGGTGGAGCAATTCCTGGGCGGCGGGGAGGTCCATGAGCAGGACGTTGCGGGGGATCTGGCGGGTGTCGGGGCGCTCCTGGAGCACGTGGCCCACCTTCAGCCGCACCACCCGGTCATCCACCGTCCCTTCCAGGTCGCTGCCCACGTCCAGGCCGTTCTCCCGGGCCATGCGCTCGGTGATCCACACCACATCCGGCTGCAGCACCGGGGAGAAGAGCGTATCCAACCCCCGGCGGAGGCCCTCCGGGTCCTGGGCCGGCATGCGGCGACCGGTGTAGCGCGGGCCCTCGTCCAGGAGGTCCAGACCCAGAAGCTGGAAGGCCTCCTGACGGCTGCCCGTGAAGGATCCCTCAAGCACGGGGTGCAGCTCGGCCTGGGCCCGCAGGGGTGCCAGGGCCGTGAGATGGGTCTCGGGGAAGGCGCCGGACTCGGCGCGGATCACCCACGCGGCGCCCTGTCCGGCCCCTTGGGCGTAGGCCTCGAAGCTGGCCACGGCCGCGCGGTTGGCGAGGCGGATGGCGAGGAAGACGCCCACGCCCAGCGCCACGCCGATCAAGGCCAGCAGGGTGCGCCCCCATTCCCAGCGCAGCGCCCGGCCCACCAGCTTCCGGCCGAGGGGACCCCTCATGCCTTGACCCCGAGGGCGGGCTTGAAGGAGTCGTCCACCAGGTAGCCGTCCTCCAGTCGGAGCACACGATGGCAGACCTTCGTGGCGGCCTCGCTGTGGGTGACCATCACGAGGGCCGTGCCCTCCTTGTCCGTGAGGTCCTTCAAGAGCTCCAGCACGGCCTCGCCGCTCTTTCGGTCCAGGTTGCCTGTGGGTTCATCGGCGAGGAGCACTGCGGGCCGGGCAGAGAGGGCCCGGGCCACGGCCACACGCTGCATCTCGCCGCTGGAGAGTTCGTGGGGCCAGGCGAAGATGCGGTCCATGAGTCCCACGGCCAGGAGCAGGTCCTCCGCTCGGCGCCGGGCCTCCATGGGCTTCCGGTCCAGAAGTTGGAGGGGCAGCATCACGTTCTCCAGCGCCGTGAGGTGCGGGATCAGGTGGAAGAACTGGAAGATGGTGCCGATGCGCATCCGCCGAAGCTGGGCCACCCGTTCGGAGGTGGCGCGGCTCAGGTCCTCGCCTTCCAACCTCACGGAACCGCTGTCGGGGCGGTCGAGCCCGCCGAGGATGTTCAGCAGGGTGGTCTTGCCGCAGCCGCTGGGGCCCAGCAGGGCCATGCGCTCCCCCTTGCCCACGCGCAGGGAGATGCGTTGGAGCACGGTGCGCTCCCCGTACCGCTTGAAGAGGCCTTCGGTCTCCAGGACGTTCATGCGGGGCTCCCTTGCCGGGTGGGACTGCCTAATGGACGGTCACTTCTTCGCCATCCACCGGGGGCGGAACGCCGCGCCAGCCCAGCTTCCAGCCAAGGTTCATCAGCAGGGCCGCCAGGATGTAGGCGGCGAAGAAGCCCACCAGGAAACGCTCGCGGTAGATGACCAGGAGGCTGATGAGCAGGGCCAGCATGGCCAGGGTGCGGGTCATGGCCCGGGGGCTCGTGGACTTCTTCTTGAAGCTGGGGAAGCGGATGGTGCTCACCATCAGGATGCCCACCAGGAAGAGCTCACCGGCGAAGAGGTAGGCGTGGGTGGCGCTCTGGGGGCTGGAGGGCCAGCAGAGGATCACCGAAGCCACGCAGGCGGCGCCCACGGGGATGGGGGTGCCCACGAAGAAGCGACCGTCCACGCTGCCCACCTGCACGTTGAACCGGGCCAGGCGCAGGGCCCCGCAGGCGATGAAGAAGAAGCTGGCCGCCCATCCCACGTATCGGATCTGAGGGTCATTGAACCCCAGTTGGAAAAACCCATACCGGTAGGCGAGGATCGCGGGGGCCATGCCGAAGCTCACCACGTCGGCCAGGCTGTCCAACTGCACGCCGAACTCCGTGGCGGTGTTCGTGAGGCGGGCCACCCGGCCATCCATGCCGTCGAAGAACCCGGCCAGGACGAGGAAGAAGGCGGCCATGCGGAAGTAGTGCTCCGGGTGGTCCGACGCCGCGTTCAGGCTCATGACCACACTGCTGAAGCCGCAGAACACGGACAGGAGGGTGATGCCGGACGGAAGGGCGAACTTGGAACGCTGCATCGCGCGGCGACGGCGTTCCCGGCGTTCCTCGGGGCTTAGTCGGGGTCTCATGGCTGCATTTTACATGGCCGGGCCCGGTGGAAGGCCACGGTATCCTGGAGGTTTCCGGGGGGAGAGGTGCGTCACCTGGTCGTGATCGGAGGCGGACATGCCGGAATCGAGGCGGCTCACATCGCCGCGCGGTCCGGGGTGCGCACCACGCTCTTGACCCTCAATCTCGACCAGATCGGGCAGATGAGCTGCAACCCCTCCATCGGGGGAGTCGGCAAGGGCCACATGGTGCGGGAGATCGATGCCCTGGGCGGGGCCATGGGCCGCCTCATCGATGCCACGGGCATCCACTTCCGCATCCTCAATGAAAGCAGGGGCTTCGCCGTGCGGGGGCCCCGGGCCCAGGCAGACAAGGTGAAGTACCGCATCGCCGCCCGGCGCTTGCTGGAATCCACGCCCGGCCTCCGCCTGCGTCAGGGCACGGCGGCGGGGCTTCTCTGGGATTCGGGCACCCGGGGCCTGAAGGGGGTGGAGCTGCTGGATGGGTCGGTGCTGCCCTGCGATGCCGTCGTGGTGACCACCGGGACCTTCCTCAATGGCCAGATCCTCATCGGGGAGCGCCGCATGGAGGCGGGCCGGGCCGGTGAACCCCCCAGTACCCATCTGGGCCTCCAATTGCGGGCCCTGGGCCTGCGGCACCGCCGCCTCAAGACAGGAACGAGCCCCCGCATCGCCAAGGGCAGCGTGGACTTCACCCGCCTGGCCCCGCAGCCCGGGGACGATCCCCCGCGGCCCTTCAGCTTCTTCACGGACCATCTGCCCCAGCCCCAGGTGCCCTGCCACATCACCTTCACAAGCGCCCGCACCGAGGCCCTCGTGCGGGAGAACCTCCACCGCTCGGCCATGTACGGCGGCCATGTGGAGGGGGTAGGTCCCCGCTACTGTCCGAGCATCGAGGACAAGTACGTCAAGTTCCCGGACCACGACCGCCACCAGATCTTCGTGGAACCGGAGAGCCTGGAAACGGAGGAGATCTACCTCTCGGGCCTTTCCACCTCCATGCCGTTGGACGTGCAGGAGGGCATGGTCCACAGCCTCGAAGGCTTCGAGCAGGCGGAGATCCTGCGACCGGGGTATGCCATCGAATACGACGCCTTCGATCCCCTCCAGCTGCGGCGGGACCTGGGGATGGGCGAACTGGAGGGCGTGTGGTTCGCAGGCCAGATCAATGGCACCACCGGATACGAAGAGGCGGCGGGACAAGGCTTCCTAGCGGGCTTGAACGCGGCCCGCTGGCTCCAGGGGAAGGATCCCCTGATCCTCGGCCGCGACGAGGCCTACCTGGGCGTCATGGTGGACGACCTCGTCACCAAGGGGACGGACGAACCCTACCGCATGCTCACGGCCCGTGCCGAACATCGCCTGGGGCTCGCTTGCGACCTGGCGGATGCACGGTTGCTGGAGCACGCGCGGGGCATCGGCGCATTGAAGGAGGGCGAGATCGCCCGCGTGGAGGCGAAGGTGGAGCGCCGTGGGCGGCTCCGCCTCCAGTGCGAGGCCGCCTGGGCCACCCAGACCAGCGCCTTCGGTCCCATTGCCGAGGCGGCGGGGCTGACGCTCAAGGCGGGCCTCTCCCTCTCGGATCTCCTCCGTCGGCAGCAGCTGACGATCTCCCATGTGGACGCGAGCCTGTGCCACCTGGAAGGCTGGCACGAGGCGCAGCCGGGTTGGGATCCCATGTGGGAACGGGACCTGCTCCTCTTCGAGTTGCGCTACGCCGGATATCGGGAACGCGAGGCGCGCCTGCTGCAGCACCACCGGGACTGGGATGCCGTGCGCATCCCCGAGGACATGCCCATCGAGACCCTGCCGAGCCTCAGTCGTGAGGTGAAGGAGAAGCTACTCCGCCATCGTCCGGAGACGCTGGGGCAGGCGAGCCGCATCCCGGGCATCACACCGGCGGCGGTCACTCTGTTGCACCTGATGATCGAAAAGCGCCGCAGCGCCTGAGGGCTACTTCACGACGTCGCGCAAATAGGCGAGGAAGTCGGCCCCGAGGTCCTCGCGCTTCAGGGCGAACTCCACATTGGCCTTGAGGTAGTCGAGCTTGTTGCCGGTGTCGAACCGCTTGGCGGGGATCGGGCAGGCGACCAGCTGACCCTCCTCGGCGAGCTTCATGAGGGCATCCGTGAGCTGGTACTCGCCACCCACGCCGGGCTCCAGGGCCGCGAGATGCTCGAAGACGCGGGGGGCCAGGATGTAACGGCCCACTACGGCGTAGCGGCTGGGGGCGTCCGCAGGCTTGGGCTTCTCCACGATGCGCGAAACATCCCACACCTTGGAGGGGTCGGCGGGGGCACTCACGATGCCGTAGCGGGAGACGTGCTCCAGCGGAACCTCCTGCACGCCCACCACGCTCTTGCCCGTCTGTTCGTAGGCGGCCACGAGGGCTTCCAAGGCGGGATGCTCCTCCGCGAAGACATCGTCCCCCAGCAGCAGGGCGAAGGGCTCATTGCCCACGGCATGACGCGCGCAGAGGACGGCATGGCCCAGGCCGAGGGGCTCACCCTGGCGGACATAGGCGAACTGGCTGAGGGCCGTGATGCCGCGCACCTGCTCGAGGTCGCCCGTCTTGCCGCGCCGCTGGAGGGTGTCCTCCAGTTCATAGGCCACGTCGAAGTGGTTCTCGATGGCCTGCTTGCCGCGGCCGGTGACGAGGACGACGCTTTCCACTCCGGCGCGGATGGCCTCTTCGACCACATGCTGGATCACCGGCTTATCCACCAGAGGGAGCATTTCCTTGGGCTGGGCCTTGGTAATGGGGAGGAAGCGGGTCCCCAAGCCCGCGACGGGGATGACGGCTTTGCGGATCTGGCTCATGGGCGTAGGTTCGCAAAATCCCCTTGGAAAATCACGGAGAATCCACCGTCAACCCAGCCCCAGGGCGGCCCCGCGAAAATTTGTGCTTGCACTCCCGCACCAGAGTGGTAGTCTGAATGTCCGGCGCGGTTGAGGCCACGACGGAAAAGCGCGAAAGTGCTGAGAAGCCTTGAGTTGCTAAGCAGGCATCTTTGACAAC